>NZ_JBSFBL010000087.1:0-21922 GCF_053592935.1 Kribbella sp. NPDC002412 | reverse complement strand
CTTGAACAGGCTATTTCCTGTTCAAGCCCACCAGACACCCGGTCAGCCCCCGACTGTCGGCTCATTGGGAGGCCGGGCGGCGGCGGACTATGACTACCGCCAGGGCGACTACGACCAGCATGACCAGGAACATGGCGACGATGGTGACGGTGTTCGAGTTGTCGTCGCCCGCGGTCGGCGTGGTGCCGGCCGGTTGCTCTGGTGGGTGGCCGGCGTGGGTCACGGTGAAGGACGCGGTGACGGTGACCAGGTGGCCGTCGGCAGAGACGACGCGGGCGTCGACCTGGTAGCGGCCGGCCTCGATCATCGCGCCGACCGGTTGGGTCACCTTGTTGTCGATCACCTGGACGTCACCGGAGGCGACGTTCTTGCCGGTCGGCGACTTCACCTGGACCTGGGTTCCGTTGCTGCCGATCGGTTCGCTGAACGTCAGCACCACCTGGGTGGGCGGCGCCGCCATCGACGAGCCGTCGGCCGGGGTCATCGACTCGAGCTTGGCGTGCGCCGCCGCCACCCCGGTGGAGACCACCAGGGCGAGCAGCGACGCAACCAGGACTGCAATCAACCGGCGCACGACTACGACTGTGCCTTTCCGGCGTCCGTCGTACCAGCCTGTGCGGCCTTCCGCGGCCGCAAGCCGAAGGACAGACCGAAGGCCACACCGAGCAGACCGACCAGCAGACCGGCGCCTCCAAGCCACCGCGCGACAGGGTCGGACGTGTCGGCGATCGTCGCAGCGACCGGCGTGGTCGCGGCGGCCAGCTTGAGCGTCGGCGCCGGGCGCTCGGCTTCGGGGCCATCAGCCCACTTGACAACCTCGCCGTCGCTGTAGGTCTGATCGGCCGGGAAGCTCAGCGAGTCGACTCCCTCGGGCAGCCGTCCGACCGACAGGGCGAACTCGTCGAAGTCGTTCGGCGGGATGCCGGCCGTGGTGGCGGTCCAGGTGACTGTGGTGACTGGCTCGGACAGGGTCACGTCGCCGACCTTGACCGGCGTCGGCAGCTTCTCGGTCTTCTTCTCGACCTTCCACCCGTCCTTCACCTGCGCGCCGACGTGGGCGAACGGGCGGTCCTTGGGCAGGGAGACGACGAGCTTGGTGGTGCTGGTGTCGTCGGACTCGGTCGGGACCCGGAAGACCAGCTTGGCGTACCCGCCGGGCTTGGCGTCCGGCGACGACACCGTGACGTGGGCCGACGCCGAGGTGGCGGCGCCGGCCAGGACGAGCGTGGAGGCCGCGGTGATCGCGGCAGCACGCAGGGCGAACTTCTTGGACATGACAGGACCTTTCGCGGTCACACGAGTTGCACCCGGCGCACAAGCGCCGGGTCAGGACGGAAGCGAGAGCACTCGTGCGACCGGCGGTCCGCGCCGGGAGACGTTCGCCGTCAGCCAGCGCTTGACGACCCGGGGCTGCGCAGAAGCAGCAAACAGCACGGCAGCACAGCGTCGTACCGGAACAAGACCAGGAAGCTTCGGCAGCAGACGCTCGAAGATGCGTACGACGCGGTGGACCCAGCGGTGGGCCTGGCTGACGGCCAGGACCCCGGCCATCAGCGCGGCCAGGTGGGTCGCGGTCATGAACAGGCTGCCATTGATCCCCCGGTGCATCCCGGCATGCCCAGCGTGCGACGCATCCAGCGTCACGTGGACGAAGAGCTGCACACCGGTCAGCACCAGCGCGGACAGCAAGCGTTCGCCGGCCAGGTACTCACCGAGCAGCCAGCAGACGCCCATCAGCGCCAGCATCGGCGGGACCACCCCGAGCGGAACCGGCCCGCCACCTGCGAGAACATGCCCCGCCATCGCGACCACGACGCTCAGCGCCGCGACCACGGACGTCGTACTGCTCTCCGCGGGCAAGTCCGGTCCTGTCTTCAGTGGGCTGCGACGAAGCGTAGTACGGCGTTCCGGAACGCGTCAGGCTCCTCCAGGTGGGTGAAGTGCCCGCTGGACGGAAACACGACCAGCTCCGCCCCCGGAATCCCGTCCGCCAGCTCACGTGCCGAGTTCTCCGGCGTGATGAAGTCCGTCGCGCCGACCAGCACCAGCGTGGGTACGGCGATCTCGCCGAGCCGATCGCGGATGTCCCAGCGCTCCTCCTTCCGGTCCGGATCGATCGTGATGTCGATCGTCTCCACCCAGTCGGTGAGCCGGTGCACGGCCTCCCGGTCGTGGAAGTACATGGGCAACAGCCGCCGGAAAGCGGCCAAGTGCTCCTCGCGCCCCGGCGGATCGTCATGCCACGCCTGCACGATCTGCGCCGACAGCGGGTCCCCCGGCGGACGGCCGGCGACGAACGCCTCGATGTTGCGGAACGCCTGCTCGAACAGCTCGGGACCGTAGAACGCGGCCCCGCCGTACACAACGATGCCGGCCAGGTGCGACGGGAAGTCCAGCGCGGCCTGGAGGGCGATGAACGCGCCGTGCGAGTGGCCGAGCAGGAACACCCGACGCTCGCCGAGGTGCTCGACCAACCGGTCGACGAAGGACGCGTACCGTCCGATGGCGTAGTCGCCGCCAGGCAGCAGGTCCGAGTGACCGCTGCCCGGCGGCTCGACGTACACCGTCGTCAGGTGCTCCTCGAGCATCGGCAGCCGCACGTACCGCCAGTCGAACCCCGGGCCGCCCGGCACCACCACGCACACCGGACCGGCGCCGTGGCGGTGGTAGGCCACCCGCAGTCCGTCAACCGTCACGTGCACAGGGAAATTATCCGCGGGCAAACCGCAGAACGGCATCCGTGAAAGCCCCGGGCTCCTCGAGGTGGGCGAAGTGCCCGCTCTCCGGGAAAACCACGAGCTCGGCGCGTCCGCCGGTGGGAAGTTTGCCTCGGGCATGTAGCTGACATGATGGGCGGATGGACGTACCGGTGCTGGAGGTCGGGGGGAGCCACGTGACGGCGGCGGTCGTGACGGCGGACACCTGGGCCGTGAACGTGGTGGAGCGCGCCGACCTGGAGTCGCAGAAGGCGGCCGAGGTGGTCATGGACCAGCTCGCCGCGGCAGCCCGGAAGTTGCCGTTGGCAAACGGTCTCGCGGTCGCGCTGCCCGGCCCGTTCGACTTCGCGACCGGCGTCGCCTGGTACCGCGGCCAGGGCAAGTTCGACAACCTCTACGGCTACAACGTCGGCGACAGCCTCCGCGACCTGCTGAACCTCGACCAGATCCTGTTCATGAACGACGCCGAGGCCTTCGCGGTCGGCGAGTGGACGGCCGGCGAGGTTCGCGGCCTGGCCCGCTGCGTCGGCGTCACCATCGGCACCGGCATCGGTACGGCGTTCCTCGCCGACGGCCACGTGGTCCGCGAGGGCGCGACCGTGCCGCCGGGCGGTGAGCTCTACAAGACGTCGTACGACGGCCGCCCGCTGGAGGACTCGATCTCCGCCCGGGCGATCCTGCGCGCGTACTTCGCCTGGACCGGCCGCGAGGAGCCGGAGATCGGGGTGAAGGAGATCGCCGAGCGGGCCCGGGGTGGCGCGGAGGACGCGCGTGGCGTGCTGCTCGAGTCCTTCGGGGTACTGGCTGCTGCTCTGACACCTTGGCTGGAGCGGTTCGGGGTGACGAAGGTGGTGCTGGGCGGCTCGATCTCCGGGGCGTTCGACATCGTCCGCGAGGTCTTCGACTTCGAGGTCGCGGCGACCGAGGACACCGAGCACTCGGCCCTCATCGGCGCCGCCGCGCACTACCTCCGCTCGCAGTGACGCTCGCAGTGACGCCCGCGGTGAACTGTCGGCGGGCCTCGTTACGGTCGGCGACATGAAGATCGCCGCACCCCGGTTGCGTGCCCAGCTCGACCCCGCGTCGCCGACTCAGGACGACATCGAGGACGAGACCCGGCTGCTCGATCTCTCGCTGGAGGACGTGGAGCTGAGCGACGTGGCCGCCGAGCACGTCGAGCTGAGCGGCTGCCGGCTCACCCGGGTCAAGCTGGCCGGGTCGGACCTGGACAAGCTGATCCTGGTCGACTCCGAGCTGTCCCAGTGCGACGTGGCGAACGCGCGCTGGGCGGACGCCGCGGTGACCCGGCTGGCGATCACCTCGTCCCGGCTGACCGGGTTCGCCGGACCGGGGATGAGCATCCAGCACGCCACGATCCGTGACAGCGTGCTGGACTTCGGCTCGTTCCGGTTCGCGAAGTTCGTCAAGGTCGAGCTCACCGACTGCCGGCTGCAGAACGCCGACTTCGTCTCCGCCGACCTGAGCGGCGCCGTCTTCCGCGGCTGTGACTTCACCGGGGCGGAGTTCTCCCAGGTCAAGGCGGCCGGAGCGGTCTTCGTCGACTGCACCTGGGACGCCGCCCGCGGCCTCACCTCCCTGTCCGGCGCGACCGTCGCCGCCTCCTCCCCCATCGACACCCTCACCTTCACCACCGCAGTCACCACCGCCACCGGCATCAAGCTCACGCACCCCGACGAGCTCGACTAGAGCGTGTCTCGCCGCCCCGCGCCGTCGCGAGCAGGTGCTCGGCGGAGTGCCTCGGCGTGCTGGAGGGGAGGGCTCGATGCGGATCCATCGTGTCCTTCCCCTCCAGTGCGGCGAGGCGCCCGCCGAGCGCCGCGCAGTAGGCGCGGGGTGGCGAGGCACGCTCTCAGCGTGAGCCTGCCCACGTGGCGGCGGCAGCGGGCGGAGCGCCCATTAGGGTGGGGCTGTGACTGACTCGACGATCATCTACACCCACACCGACGAGGCGCCCGCACTGGCGACGTACTCGTTCCTCCCCGTGATCCAGGCGTACGCCGGTCAGGCCGGAGTCCGGGTGGAGACCCGGGACATCTCACTGGCCGGACGCATCCTCGCCGTCTTCCCGGAGTTCCTCCAGGACGGCCAGCGGATCCCGGACGCGCTGGCCGAGCTCGGCGACCTGGCCAAGACGCCGGCCGCGAACATCATCAAGCTGCCGAACGTCTCGGCCTCGATCCCGCAGCTGAAGGCCGCGGTCGCCGAGCTGCAGAGCCAGGGCTACGCGCTGCCGGAGTACCCGGACGAGCCGAAGACCGACGAGGAGCGCGACATCCGCGCCCGGTACGACAAGGTCAAGGGCTCCGCGGTGAACCCGGTGCTGCGCGAGGGCAACTCCGACCGCCGCGCGCCCGGCTCGGTGAAGAACTACGCGAAGGCGCACCCGCACCGGATGGGCGCCTGGACCGCCGAGTCGAAGACCAACGTCGCGACCATGGGCCAGGACGACTTCCGCTCCACCGAGAAGTCCACCGTGATCGAGGCCGACGGCTCGCTGCGGATCGAGCTGGTCGGCGACGACGGCACCACGACCGTGCTGCGCGAGTCCGTCCCGGTGCTGGCCGGCGAGGTCGTCGACGCGTCCGTCATGCACGTCGCGGCGCTGCGCGAGTTCCTGACCGCCCAGGTGGCCCGGGCGAAGGCCGAGGACGTGCTGTTCTCGGTGCACCTGAAGGCCACCATGATGAAGGTCTCCGACCCGATCGTCTTCGGCCACGTGGTCCGCGCCTTCTTCCCGAACACCTTCGCCCAGTACGGCGAGGTGCTCGCGAAGGCCGGCCTGACCCCGAACGACGGCCTCGGCGGCATCCTGAACGGCATCGCCGCGCTGCCCGAGGGCGCCGAGATCAAGGCCTCCTTCGACGCCGAGCTGGCCGCCGGCCCGGCGCTGGCGATGGTCGACTCCGACAAGGGGATCACCAACCTGCACGTGCCGTCCGACGTGATCGTGGACGCCTCGATGCCGGCCATGATCCGCACCTCCGGCCACATGTGGGGCCCGGACGGGCAGGAGCACGACACCCTCGCCGTACTGCCGGACAGCAGCTACGCCGGCATCTACCAGGTCGTCCTGGACGACTGCCGCGCGAACGGCGCGTTCGACCCGGCCACGATGGGCTCGGTGCCGAACGTCGGCCTGATGGCGCAGAAGGCCGAGGAGTACGGCTCGCACGACAAGACCTTCGAGGTCCAGACCACCGGCACCGTCCGGCTCGTGGACGAGGCCGGGAACGCCGTGCTGGAGCAGACGGTCTCGGCCGGTGACATCTTCCGCGCCTGCCAGACCAAGGACGACCCGATCCGCGACTGGGTCAAGCTGGCCGTCACCCGGGCCCGGGCCACCGGCGACCCGGCGGTGTTCTGGCTGGACGAAACCCGTGCCCACGACGCGAACCTGATCACCAAGGTCCAGCAGTACCTGTTCGACCACGACACCGAGGGCCTGGACCTGCGCATCCTTGCCCCGGTGGAGGCGATCAAGCTGTCGCTGGAGCGGATCCGCCGCGGCGAGAACACCATCTCGGTGACCGGCAACGTGCTCCGCGACTACCTGACCGACCTGTTCCCGATCCTCGAGCTCGGCACCAGCGCGAAGATGCTGTCGGTCGTCCCGCTGATGGCCGGCGGCGGCCTGTTCGAGACCGGGGCCGGCGGCTCGGCGCCGAAGCACGTGCAGCAGCTGGTCAAGGAGAACTACCTGCGCTGGGACAGCCTCGGTGAGTTCTTCGCGCTGGCCGCGAGCTTCGAGCACCTGGCCCAGGCGGCCGGCAACGCCCGGGCGCAGATCCTCGCCGACACGCTCGACCGGGCGACCGCGACGTTCCTCGAGGAGGACAAGTCGCCGACCCGCCGGGTGGGCGGGATCGACAACCGCGGCAGCCACTTCTACCTGTCCCTGTACTGGGCTCAGGAGCTGGCCAAGCAGACCGACGACGCGGAACTGGCCAAGGCGTTCGCCCCGCTCGCGGAGACGCTCGCGACGAACGAGCAGACCATCGTCGACGAGCTGATCGCTGTCCAGGGCAACCCGGTCGACCTCGGCGGCTACTACCGGCCCGACCCGGCCAAGGCGGCCGCGGCCATGCGCCCGTCGAAGACCTGGAACGACGCGCTCGCGTCGCTCTAACTGTTGTAGGGCTCGGCCTCCAGCTTCAGTCCGGAGCTGGAGGCCGAACTCTTGGCCGTGACCGTCCGGGTCTCTCCCGGCAGCAGCCAGAAGTAGTTGTCCGTGTAGTGGGCCGGCAGGACGCGGTTGCCGCTGCGGTCGCGCAGTGACAGCCGGATCAGGGCGGCCACGGTCTTGCCGGTGTTCCGGATCGTTGCGGTCACCTTCCCGCGGCTGGTTGCCGAACGTACGTCGAGCTGCGCGGCCGGCAACGCGTTGACCCGCTGCAGATCGGCGGGCCTGCGATAACGCCAATACGTGTTCTCCGACAAGACCTCGCCCTGCGCACCGGTCAGCGTGAGCCGGAGCAGATGAAGTGCGGGCAGCTCAGGACCGAAGGCGACTGTGAAAGCCTCAGCCTTGTTGCTTCCTGCAACCGTTACGAGCTGGCTGTTGCTTGCGAGCTTGTTCCCCGTCAGGTCGTAGAGCTCGGCCTGAACGGTGGCGTTGACGGCCTTGGTGGTGTGGTTGACGGCAACCGTGGTCCAGTCGGTCTGGTTCGCCTGGACGTGGACCGCTTCGCAGCCCTTGCGGGCGCCGTAGTAGCTGCCGTTGACGTCGAGGTCGTAGTCGTAGGTCTGCCAGACGGTCGAGTGCCAGGCCGGGTGCGACATCCACAGCAGCAGCGCGGACGCGTCGGTCCACAGGTTCGCGTTCCACGCCTCGAACATCGCGCGCATGTTCTCGTAGTTGACGAACTGCGCCTTGCGGGTGAACTCGGCCAGCCCGCTCGACGCGCCGAGCCGCTCGTCGATCGCGGCCAGGTACGTCGCCGGCCGCTGGTTGCCCTGGGACGACCAGTCGTGGTGGTACCACGGCGTGCCGATCGGCCAGGCGGGATCGCCGTCGCCGACCAGGTTCCGCATGCTCTCGACCACCGGGATCGTCGGCATCCCGATCTCGGTGTGGAAGCCGAAGTCGAAGGTGTCGTAGGTGTTCGGGTCGAAGTATTTCGCCGGGTCGACCCAGTAGTACGGCCCGTGCCCGGAGACGAACCCGGCGGCCGAGTCGGGCAGGTAGAGGATCTCGTCGTCCTCCTCCCGCACCGCGGCGGCGATCCCGGCGTCGATCGCGGCCGGCGGGTGCTGCTCGTTGGCCCCGCACCAGATCACGATGCACGGATGGGTCCGGTAGCGGACGATCGTGTCGCGGGCGATGTCGACGTACCCGGGCAGGTCGTCGGTGAACGGGCCGGCCTCCCAGAAGTCGTTCCAGACCAGGATCCCGTTCTCGTCGCAGGCCTGGTAGAACTCCTCGCGGGTGCTGGAGCCGATCCAGTTCCGGATCATGGTGAAGTTCATGTCCCGGTGCATCCCGATCACCGCGCGCATCTTGTCCTCGGGCATCCGACGGAGCAGCTCGTCCCAGCCCCAGTTGCCGCCGCGGCAGAACACCCGCACGCCGTTCACGCTGATCTTCAACGGCACCGGCGCGTTGCTGACCTCCTGCACGGTCGTCCACTCGTTGCCGTCGTCGGAGACCTGGATCGCGAACAGTTGCGCGTACGCCGTCTCCCACAGCAACTCGATCCGGTCGAAGGTCTTCGCCGTACCGAGGTCGACCTGGATCCACTGATCGTCGGAGTACTGCGAGGACCAGCGGCTGCGGTCGTTGCCGTCGATGGCCTGCGGCGCCGGGCTGCCGTCGTCGGACGACGCGGTCGCCGTACCGTCCCGGGCCAGGTCGACCTCGGGATGTGCGCGGTCCTTGATTGCCAACGTCCACAGCGAGTAGCCCCAGCCGGTCGCGCGCCGGCGGCCCTGGATCCGCAGGTACCGCGCGGACTGGGGCGGGATGTCGACGGACTGGGGTGCGCTGCTGGTCGCGGGGTCGATCACGATCGGCAGGTCGTAGTCGTAACCGAACTCGCGGATGCCGAAAGTGGACGTCCGGCTGTCGCTGGTGGTGCCGCCGATGGTCGCGGTGACGGACAGCTCATGAAGCGCCGGATCGCCGTACCCGTTCGGCCACCAGAGCCGCGGATTGTCGACAATCACACTGTCGAACGACACATTTGTCGACACACCGGGCTGCAGACTGACCGTCTTCGCGGCCGCGTGCCCGTCGAAGGCGACCGTGACCGTGACCGTGCGGGCCACGGTCGCGGCGTTGCGGACCGGGACGGTGATCGCGACCGTCGCGCGGTCGAGGCTCGGCACCTTGGTCACCACCCGCGGATCACCGAGTACGGCGTCGCCGGTGCAGCGGAGCCGGACGTGGTTCCAGATCCCCGCGGCCCGGTCCCGGACCGCCGGCATCCAGTCCCACCCGGAGGCGGCGAGCAGCGTCGGCGAGTCCAGGTAGAGCTTGGCGGACTGCACGAACGCCTGCCCCGCGTCGCCTTTGTCACCGGCGGATCCGGGATGTGGCATCGGGCTGATCTTCACCGCGAGCGCGTTCTCGGCCCGCAGTACGGCGGTGACGTCGAAGGCAGCGCGGGCGAACGGGTGTTTGACCGTGCCGACCTGGGCGCCGTTGAGCCAGACGTCGGCCTGGTGGTTGATGCCGTCGAACTCGAGCCAGACGCGCTGCGCCGTACCTGCCGGGCGGCCGAACTTGCGGTGGTACCACCAGGCGTGCCGGCTGAGCGCCTCCGGGATCTCGAGGTTGTTCATCCCTTCGACCGGGTCCGGGAAGTGGCCTTGTTCCACGAGCGATCCGAGCACGGTCCCCGGGACCGTCGCGGGCAGCCACCGCGACGTGTCGATCCCAGGACGGGCGAGGGCGGCGCCGTCCGTCGTACCGACGAAGTCGTCCATCGTCAGGGTCCAGCCGGACTCGATCGGGAACGTGCCGTCATCGGCCTGACGTAGGGCCGGCGGGCGATCGGCGTGTGTGCCCCATTCGGTCCAGCCGGTCGCCGGTGGACGTGACTTGGACGTGCCGAAGACCTGGAAACCGTTCAGGCCAAGGGCGTTCGTGTTCGTCTGCCGGGCGCTGGTGAGGCGGACGTACTGCGCTGTGACGGGAGTGTCGAGGGTGATGTCGACCGTGCCGCCGGGGCTGTCCGTCGCCTGATGGACGGTGTGCCAGGAGACGCCGTCCAGCGAGGTGTCCACGTGGAAGTCGAGCGGTGAGCTCGAGAGGATCTCCTGCCCGGAGGTGTTCCCGTACGGGTTGCCACCGGAGAAGTCGAACGGCGGATCCTGCGCGGTCGCCTCGAAGGTCAGCCGCACTGCGTCGACCCGGCAGCGGCCCTGCAGGTCCACCGCGATCCACTGCGGCCCCGGCCCGGCGGCCCGCCAGCCCGACCCGCGCACCCCGGGCACCGCCAACCCGTCCACCGCGAACTCCGGCGGCGTTGCGGCGTACGCGGTCGACGACGCGGTCACCGGCCGGTACCGCGCCAGATCGGTCTGCGCGACCGGCGGCGCCGCGGCGGCGGCCGGCTCGATGGAAGTGAGCGTCAGGCTGGCGAGCAACCCGCCAGAAGTCGCCAGGAAGGCACGACGGGACACCGGATCGGACACCACGAGAACCCCCAGGGGCGGATGGGAAAATTCGTAAATAACCGCACCCGGGAAGTTACTTCAAGCTGTGAAATATGTCGAGATCAGCGGGCCAGATACTTGCGGACGTCGTCGGCGACCTGAGCCCGGGTCGCCATGCCGTACTTGCGGAGGATGGCGCTGAGGTGGGTCTTGACGGTGTTGAGGCTGATTCCCAGCTCGGCAGCCAGCTGGTCGTTGTCGAGGCCGTCGACGAGCAGCACCGCGACGCCTTGCTGGGCCTTGGTCAGACTCAGGTACCGGTGCTCCGGACCCTCGTCGGTTTCCATCAGCATCTCGATCAGCTCGGACTGGATGTGCTCGGTGGCGTCGACGATCCGGGTCAGGTGACTCCGCACCGCAGCGGTCGGCTCGGCTTCGTTCAGCGCCTCCACGGCGATCTCCCGGATCGACGCCACCCGGTGGGCCAGGTACTCCATCACGTGGTCGGAGGTCAGCACGTTCGGCCCGACATCGCCGGCCGGAAGGCGGCGCAGCGCCTCCCGGTCCTCGCCTTCCCGGGTCAGCACCCGTTCGACCACCCCGCACAACCACTCGAACGCCCGGACCGCGTTGTCGTCGTAGCTGTTCGGCGCGTAGCTCTGCATCGACAGCATCCCGAACAGCTGGTCCGGACCTTCCTTCACCGGCCGGAAGATCGGCACCGTCACCGCGTCGGCCGAGCGCCGCTTCACGTCCCCGATCGGCACGCCGGCGTGCAGCGTGGCCCCATTGTCGTAGGCGAACCGGTAGGTCTGCCGGCGCCGTACCAGCCAGGCGGTCTGGCCGTTCGGCCCGTAGATGTGCGTGTCCGGGTCGACGTACTGGCCGTCGTCGTACCCGTAGGGGTAGCGGACGCGGCTGTTGCCCTGCAGGAGGCCGACGAAGAAGGTGTCGACACGCGCGAGCTTGCCGGCCACTACCCGCACGTAGTCGTACAGGCCGTAGTGATCGGCTCGGAACAACGCCTCGATCTTGTGGTACGCCTCGCGCAGGATGATCGCGGTCTCGGCGTCAACCCTCAGCGGGACCCCCTTCTCCCCTTCCACGACAGCAACTCCCGATACTCTGCTGTATCGATCTCTCGACTATGCCGCCGTCCTTCGGCTGTTGCCAAGAGCTAGCGCGTCAGCCGGGACCAACTCGGCTCGTCGATCCAGATCGACGCGGGGTCGACGTACGGACGGAGCAGCGCGCTCACCTCGGCGTCGTCGGATCCCTTCAGCTGGTCGGAGGCGACCTTGCGCGCCACGCCGGCCAGGAAGTCGGCCACCTGGACGCGGGAGTCCGTAAAGGAGTCGACCTGCTCGAGTCCGGCGAATCCCGCCGACCCGCGCAGGGTGAAGACGCGCTCCGGAGACAACGTGGTCTGGCGATCGTGCGCGACCACCACCCGCCGGCCGCCGGCGCCCCAGTGCTCGACGGCCCGCATGATCGCCGGAAGCAACGGATCGAGTGGCGAAACCACGGGCTGCTCGTCGCGGAGCGTGGTCCGGAGAAAGTCGTTGGCCGCGACCAGGAACGCTTCGGCTTCCGCCGTACGGCGGGCCGCGTCGTACAGGAATCGGGTCAGCTCCGGCCGGGCGCCGAGGCGGGTGACGAGCGCTTCGGCCAGGAAGTACGTCTTGTCGACCAGGAACACCCGCGCGTTGCCGAGCAACGGCCCGTCATCACCCAGCAACCACAACAACACCGCCCGGTGCTTCGACCTGAGCAGGTGGGTGGCCTTGTACATCGTCGCGGGCGACCGGATCCGCCGCCGCAACTCGGCAACACAGGCGGCCGCGTCCTCCTCGTCGATACAAACGCTCGCATGCGCGAACACGTCCGTCACCCCACCGACGAGCTTCTCCCCTTCGTACCCGGACTCGTCACACGCGACCTCGAGAGCCGCCACCGGCTCCGCCCGCGCTGCATCCGTCACGCCCCGACTCTCTCACCGCGACCGGCGCAACGCACCCGATTACCGCGCACACAGCAGTCGCGGGTGGTGGGTCCGAGTTTCCGAGTCGCCCTCCCAAGCCTCGGTCGAACTCTGCACCACCACCCGCGACCACGGTGTGGGACGCCTGCTGTGAGCCCCCCGTCGTTCGATCCCACGCCCCCTGCGAGATCAACGACTCCCCGACAGTGTGTCCGGCGTCCTCCCCTCCACCCCGTTGACTACACAGTGCCACTTTCGTCACGGCCTGCCTATCGCCCGGGGCATGAGATCGTTCTGTCCTCAATCTCACCCCAGGAATGAGACTCTCCGTAGTCGTTTTCGCAACCGTCTCAACGTGGAAATCCGCGTCCGGCGGAACGCCACTGTCACCAACTGGTGTCGAGGGGCTTGCCTTCGGTGTAGCCGGCGGCGGTCTGGATGCCGACGACGGCTCGCTGGTGGAACTCCTCGAGGTTGGCGGCGCCGACGTACGTGCAGGAGCTGCGGATACCGGAGACGATCGAGTCCAGCACGTCCTCGACACTGGGGCGCTCGGGGTCGAGGTACATCCGGGCGGTCGAGATGCCCTCGCCGAAGAAGCCCTTCCGGGCCCGCTGGAACGGGGTGTCGTCCGAGGTCCGCGACCGCACCGCGCGGGCCGACGCCATCCCGAAGCTCTCCTTGTAGATCCGGCCGTCGTTGTCGCGGTGCGGATCGCCGGGCGACTCGTACGTCCCCGCGAACCAGGACCCGATCATCACGCTCGACGCCCCGGCCGCCAGCGCCAGCGCGACGTCCCGCGGATGCCGCACGCCGCCGTCCGCCCAGACGTGCTTGCCGAGCTGACGGGCCCGCTCGGCGCACTCCAGTACGGCGGAGAACTGCGGCCGGCCCACCGCCGTCTGCATCCGGGTCGTACACATCGCACCCGGTCCGACGCCGACCTTGATGATGTCCGCGCCGGCCGCGACCAGGTCGCTGACGCCTTCGGCGGTCACCACGTTCCCGGCGACGATCGGTACGTCGGGCTTCAGGCCGCGGACCTGTTTGAGCACCTCCAGCATCCGCTCCTGGTGACCGTGCGCAGTGTCGATCACCAGTACGTCGATTCCGACGTCCAGCAACGCCTTCGCCTTCTGCTCGGCGTCGCGGTTGATCCCGATCGCGGCCGCGACCCGGAGCTTCCCGTTGGCGTCGACGGCCGGTTCGTACAGGGTCGCCCGCAGCGCCCGCTGCCGGGTGAGGATGCCGACGATCGTGCCGTCGGCATCCACCACGGGCGCGAGCCGGTGGCGACCGTCGTGCAACAGGTCGAAGGCGCGCTCGGGGTCGATTCCGGCCGGAACCGTCAGCAGCTCGCGGGACATGATCGCGTCCAGCTGGGTGAAGCGGTCCGCGCCGGCGCAGTCGGCCTCGGTCACCACGCCGACCGGCCGGCCGTCGTCGACCACGATCACCGCGTTGTGACCGCGCTTCGGCAGCAGGTTCAGCGCCTCGCCGACGGTCCCGGTCGGCGGCAGCACCAGCGCGGTGTCGTGGACCGTGTGCCGTTCTTTGATCCAGGCAACGACGTCGGCGACCACGTCCACCGGGATGTCCTGCGGGATCACCGCCAGACCGCCGCAGCGGGCGATCGTCTCCGCCATCCGGCGACCGGACACCGCGGTCATGTTCGCCGCCACGACCGGGATCGACGTACCACTGCCGTCACTCGTCGACAGGTCCACGTCCAGCCGCGACGCGACCGCGGACCGGTTCGGGACCAGAAAGACGTCACTGAACGTCAGATCTCCGGCAGGCTCTCGATCAAGGTGAAAGCGCATGGCATGGCCCCTTCCGACCGACAGAGTCACCATGGTCCCACGCAGCACCACAGAAACCCGGGGCCGACGATGAGCACCATCCTGGACCGGGTCGTCGAGCGCACCGTCCTCGACGACCACGACGGCCGCTCCGGCGCGCGCCTCGAACGCGTCCGGCTCGACGACGGGACCCGGCTCGTCGTCAAGTACGCCGACCCTTCGGCAGACCTCACGGTTGCGCTCACTGGTGGCGTGGATCGCGAGCGTCTGCTGTGGTCGTCGGGCGTCCTCGACCGGCTGCCGGCCGGACTCGGTCACGCGATTGTCGCCGTGGGCGACGAGAACGGTACGACGGTCACCGTGATGCGCGACCTGGGCGACGCCGTACCGGGCTGGAAACGCACGCTCACCGCCGGTGAGTGCTCCCGCATCCTCGTTGCGCTGAATAACCTGCACGGCGCCTTTCTTGGGGAAGCTCCGGCCGGCCTCTGCCCCTTGGAAACCCGGCTGACTCTGCTGTCCCCTCGCGTCGCCGGCTCCCACCCGGGCGAACTGCCCCGCCTCATCCTGCGCGGCTGGGAACACTTCGCCGACCTCGTCGACCCGTCAGTCGTCGACGCCGTCTTCGCCCTGCACGCGAACCCCGCCCCGCTGGCTACGGCGTTACGACGCGGCGGCACAACCCTCCTCCACGCCGACCTCTGGCCCGTAAACCTCGCCTTACTCCCGGACGAGATCATCTTCCTGGACTGGGCCCTGGCCACCGAAGGCCCACCCGCCCTGGACCTCGCCATCTTCCTCTCCGGCTCCGCCGCCCACATCGCCCCCACCCGCGAGTCCCTGATCACCCACTTCCGCGCGTTGAATGGTCGAGTCAGTGGAGCCGACGTAGACGTCGCCCTCCTAGCCGGCCTGCTCGACCTCGCCTGGAACAAGGCCCTCGACGCCACCGACCACGAAGACCCCCAGATCCGCACCCGCGAACACGCCGACCTGATGTGGTGGGTGACGCATGGACGCGCCGGCCTCGCCCATCTCTAATCGAGCCGCCGCCCCACCACCTCGCCCCGGCCGCCCCCGGCGTCAGTTCGCCAACCTGGTCCCTCGGCGCCAGACCGCTCCGATTGAGTTGGTGCTGCACGAGGCGTTCGGCTACCCGTATACCGAGATCGCCGACATGCTCGGCCGCACGCCCGGCGCGATCCGCCAGGTCGCCCCGGCCGTCACGCTGTGGACGGACGGCGGCGGCAAGGGACCCGCCACCAGCCTGCTCCCCGTGCACGGCACGCGAGACCGTCGCCGACCTGCTGATCACTGTCGCCGCGAACGTGCCCGCCGGCTCAACTGTTGCCTACCGCAACATCAACGGCGACCCGTCCGCCATCCTCCTCACCGGCGACGCCCCCTTCGCCGTGATGGTCCTCGATCTCGACGGCGCGCACGGCACCGGCGTCTACTCGATCACCAAGTCGGACAAACTCACCCGGATATGACGGGACCGGCTCCCCCGCAGTGCGAGGGAGCCGGTCCTTGGTTGCCCCAGCAGGTCAGCGCAGGTCGAAGCGGTCGAGCTCCATGACCTTCGTCCAGGCAGCGGCGAAGTCCTCGACGAACTTCTGCTTCGCGTCGTCGCTGGCGTAGACCTCGGCGAGGGCGCGCAGCTCGGAGTTGGAGCCGAAGACCAGGTCGGCGCGGGTGCCGGTCCACTTGACCTCACCCGACGCGTCGCGGGCCTCGAAGACCTCCTGGCTGTCGTCGACCGCGGTCCACTCCGTGCCCAGGTCGAGCAGGTTCACGAAGAAGTCGTTGGTCAGCGACCCCGGGGTGTCGGTGAATACGCCCAGCTTCGAGCCGTCGTAGTTCGCCCCCAGGACGCGCAGGCCGCCGACCAGGACGGTCATCTCGGGCGCGCTCAGGGTCAGCAGGTTGGCCCTGTCGAGCAGCAGGTACTCGGCCGGCAGCCGGTTGCCCTTGGCGTAGTAGTTGCGGAACCCGTCCGCGGCCGGCTCGAGCGCGGCGAACGATTCGACGTCGGTCTGCTCCAGCGACGCGTCCACGCGGCCCGGCGTGAAGCCGACCTGGACGTCGTACCCGGCGTTCTTGGCCGCCGCCTCGACACCCGCCGTCCCGGCGAGCACGATCAGGTCGGCCAGCGAGACCTGCTTGCCACCGGTGGCGTTGAAGGACTTCTGGATGCCCTCGAGCGTGTTCAGCACGGTGGCCAGCTGGTCCGGGTTGTTGACCTCCCAGCCGTTCTGCGGCTCGAGGCGGATGCGGGCGCCGTTCGCGCCACCGCGCTTGTCACTGCCGCGGAACGACGACGCCGCCGCCCACGCGGTCGAGACCAGCTGCGCGACCGACAGGCCGGAGGCGGTGACCTGGGCCTTGAGGGCGTCGATGTCGGCGGCGTCGATGAGCTCGCCCTCGACCGCCGGCAGCGGGTCCTGCCAGATCAGCGTCTCGCTCGGGACCTCCGAGCCGAGGTAGCGGACGACCGGGCCCATGTCGCGGTGGGTCAGCTTGAACCAGGCGCGGGCGAACGCGTCCGCGAACTGGTCCGGGTTGTCCTTGAAGCGCCGCGAGATCTCTTCGTAGATCGGGTCGAAGCGCAGCGACAGGTCGGTCGTCAGCATCGTCGGCTTCTGCTTCTTCGCCGGGTCGTAGGCGTCCGGGATGATCTCCTCGGAGTCCTTCGCCACCCACTGGTGCGCGCCGGCCGGGGACTTGGTGAGCTCCCACTCGTAGCCGAAGAGGATCTCGAAGAAGTCGTTGCTCCACTGGGTCGGCGTCGTGGTCCAGGTGACCTCGAGGCCGCTGGTGATCGCGTCCTTGCCCTTGCCGGTGCCGTAGGTGCTCTTCCAGCCGAGGCCCTGCGCCTCGATCGGCGCGCCCTCCGGCTCCACCCCGACGTGGTCGGCCGGGCCGGCGCCGTGGGTCTTGCCGAACGAGTGGCCGCCGGCGATCAGCGCCACGGTCTCCTCGTCGTTCATCGCCATCCGGCCGAACGTCTCGCGGATGTCGCGGGCCGCGGCGATCGGGTCCGGATTGCCGTTCGGGCCTTCCGGGTTCACGTAGATGAGACCCATCTGCACAGCGCCCAGCGGGCTCTCCAGCTCGCGGTCACCGGTGTAGCGCTCGTCGCCCAGCCAGGTGGTCTCCGGACCCCAGTAGACGTCCTCGTCCGGCTCCCACACGTCCGCGCGGCCGCCTGCGAAGCCGAAGGTCTTGAAGCCCATCGTCTCCAGCGCGACGTTGCCGGTCAGGATCATCAGGTCGGCCCAGGAGATCTTCTGGCCGTACTTCTTCTTCACCGGCCACAGCAGCCGCCGGGCCTTGTCCAGGTTCCCGTTGTCCGGCCAGCTGTTCAGCGGCGCGAACCGCTGCTGCCCGGCGCCGGCGCCACCGCGGCCGTCGCTGATCCGGTACGTGCCCGCGCTGTGCCAGGCCATCCGGATCATGAACGGGCCGTAGTTGCCGAAGTCGGCCGGCCACCAGTCCTGGGACGTGGTCAGCACCTCGGCGATGTCCGCCTTCACCGCGGCCAGGTCGAGGGTCTTGAACTCGGCCGCGTAGTCGAACCCCTCGCCGAGCGGGTTCGCCACGGCCGGGTTCTTCGCGAGGATCTTCAGGTTGAGCCGCTCCGGCCACCAGCCCCGGTTGCCGCCGCCCTGGGTCGGGTGCGGCGCACGGGGGGTGTGCGCGACCGGGCACTTGCCCTGGCTCTCCGTGGACGCTTCCGCCGGCAGCGGCGGGTGGTTCTCAGACATCGGATCCCTTCCAGACTGGACGTTTCGAGGAAGTCATGAACTACGTGCGGTGGAGCAGTCGGAGCACAGGCCCCAGTAGATGACCTCGGCCTCGTCGATGACGAACCCGTGGTCGTCGGACGCGGTCAGGCACGGCGCATGACCGATTGCACAGTCGACATCGGCGATGACGCCGCACGACCGGCAGACGACGTGATGATGGTTGTCCCCCACCCGCGACTCGTACCGCGCGACCAGGCCGTGCGGCTGAATCCGCCGTACCAGCCCGGCCGCGGTCAACGTGTGCAGCGAGTCGTACACCGCCTGGTGCGAGACCTCGGGAAGTTCGTTGCGCACGGCACCGATAATCGAGTCCGTGTCGGCGTGCGGATGCGCGTGTACGGCGCCCAGCACAGCCAACCGCGGCCGAGTCACCCGCAGAGCAGCCCCCCGCAACAACCCCTGAAGCTCCTCAACCGACGGCACCCCCGCAGTCTGCCCCCTTTTCTGGAACCAGTCAAGATTAGCTTCCACGACATGTTGCGGCTTGCTGGGCTCCTGGGCACCGCTCCGGCTTCAGGAGTTGGTTGGCTGGAAGAGTTTCCACTGGCCTTCGGAGACGACCTCGACCGCGCCGTCGACCACCTTGATCGCGGTGTCGTCGTCGATCGCGTAGGTCGGCGCCGGGATCCGTGCCGCCCACTTCTCGGCGTTGGCGAACGAAGCGTCCGGGTGATGTTCGTGCTCCAGGTGCGGGATCACGCCGAAGTCGACGAGCCCCGTTCCCTGTCCGGTGACCAAGATTCTGTCGATGTCGCCCTGGGGCGTGGCGAAGACGACCTGCTCCGACTTCAGCGGCCCATCGGTCCCGCGGGGCGGATCGACGTACGTCTCGACAAACGTGGAGGTAGCCGCGATGCTCCCGGCGCTCACCCCCACGTAGACCGCCTCGGAGCGCAGCGTCGGCAGGAGATCGGCCAGACCCGAGCGCCGCATCCAGTTGGCGAGGAACAGCGGGTCGCCGCCCCAGACCAGCAGTGCGTCGGCGTCCCGGACCGTCGGCACCCAAGCCTCCTCGTCAATGCTCGGCAGCACCGACAACTCCAGGATCCCCAACGACTTCCAGCCCAGCTCCGCCAACCGTGACGGCCCCTTCCCGGACAGCGCCCGCCACGCCGCCCCGGCACCACCGGGGAACGGATAGATGGCGGTGGGGATGAAGAGCGCGCTGGACTCTTCGATCGGCTTACCCAGCAACTCAACCAGCGCCTTCTGAATGCTGCTGTTCTTGATCCCGCCTGAGGTGAGAAGAGCTCGCATACTCCTACTCCTACCTTCCCTGAGTTGCGTCACAGCATTCGATCGACTGAGAGATGTCGGGCAGCTCACGACGTTCGCCGTACCCATCAAGAAGCGCCGTACGGATCGCGGCGTAGTCGCCACCCGGGCACCGTAGCCCTGAACCCTCAACCATCGCCAGGAACCAGCCTGCGACTATCTCGCCCCGCGCCGCTGCGCCCGCCGCCGCCACTCGTCGGTCCGATCGCGACCACGGCGCCCGACGTACGTGATGAGATCACCGATCAGTTCCTGAGCACCCATCCGAAAGGTCTCCCTGGTCCCGAAGTGCCCCATGAACGCGTGCGGGTCGGTGCGATGGCCGGCGCAGAGCTCGATGATGCGCTTCTCGGCCGAGGCAACCTTGTCGAAGCGAGCCTCTACGACCTGCACGATGCGAGCACCGAGCCGCAGATGATCGTCCAGCCGCCCTAGGCCAGGCGTAGTGAGCCCGATCTTGAGTAGTCGGCTCCCTCGGGCCTGGAACCGCACCAGATAGAGGAGTGCCGGCCCGGCAGGGTCTCGCGCGGTAGCGCGCCGCCAGGGTTCGCCACCACAGAAGTAGCACAGCGGCGGCGCGCCCTCACCCGTCTTGGGATCCGTCCTCCGAAACTGCCACGCCGGCACAATCGCGCCGCACGCGTCGTGCCGATACCAGGCACAGGAGGCGAATCCGGGTCGGCCACCGGTGTTCAGCAGATGGTGCCGCGCATAGGCAACCAACTCGAACCCTGCGGCGAGCTCCTCAGTACGGCGCTGCGCCAAGAACGGATCGGCCGGGACCTGGCGGATGTCGCACTCGAAGCACGGCCGCCGCTCGCCGCGGTGCACCATGACCCGATGCCCGCAGGTCGAGCAAGTCAGAAGGTCGACCGGGAACTCCGGGATCTGACGGGCCCGAATGCCACGAGTGCACGACCTGCAGTACGACCGGCATGGATCGACACGGCGACAGCAGACCAAGTCCGGTGTCGCGCCCCCGCATTCCGGGCTCGGGCAGACTGGCACCGACCGCTCCTATCGCTCAGAACGTTGCCGATTCGGCCTATCCAGGATGGACTGGAACAGGTCGACCGACGCCGGCGAGATCTCGGGAGGACGAGTGTGGACTGGCTGACCAGGCACGGCAGGGAGGTCAAGGCCGTGTTCGATCTCCTCGGACATGACGAGAACGATCTGACCGCCGCACTCGGATTCACCCTCGCAAACTGCGACGGCTTGCTCGAAGCAATCGTTCGCCGTACCGCACCAGGAGTCGGCCGACCGGACCGCGAACAGATCACCATCGATTTGGAGGTCCGCGACGAGGTCGGCCGCACCGACCTGGAGGTGGCCGTTCCGGGCGCAGTACTCGTCTTCGAAGCCAAACGCGGGTGGCTCTTGCCGTCAGTTGCCCAGCTCGCAAGCTATGCACCCCGGGTCCGAGCCCACGGTGGCGGGACTCTGGTAACACTGTCCCAAGCGAGTGAGGCACTGGCCCGGACCCAACTGCCACCGGAGATCGATGGTTTACCGGTCGTCCACCTGCCCTGGCGCCACGTCCTGGCCGATATCGCCGCGGTGCGGTCGACTTGCCGTGGCCGCGAGCGCTTCTGGCTTGACCAGCTCGACACCTACCTAGCAGGAGTGATCAACGTGCGAAGCGTCGCGGACAGCTGGACGTACTGCGTCGCCCTGAACGATCAACACCCCGGTGGCGGCGGCGCACACACCTTCCGCCAGTTCGTCACCGAAGAGCTTTGCTACTTCCACCCGTACGGCGTCAGCGGCTGGCCGACCGAACCACCCAACTTCATAGCCTTCCGCTGGGCCGGCGCAGTGCACCGAATCCACCGGATCCGCACCGCCGAGGTAGTCCCCACCCTCCTCGACCGCTGGCCCGACATCCCCGCAACCGACGACACAACGCGACCGCACGCAATCTACGACCTGGGCCCACGCATCCCCCCGTTCGACCCGATCCCCAACGGCGCCCAGTACCGAGCATCCCGCTTGTGGGTCCTGCTCGACCAACTACAAACCTCCCCTACCCTCGCCGAAGCCCTCGCCCAGACGAAGGCCCTCAACACCTGACCAACGCGCAGCGTCCGTCGCACAACCTTGCGCTGAAATTCGTTGCACGTAGCACCGATAGGCAGACCTGCGCCTGGAAGGAACCAGGTCTTCAGCTGTAGTGACTACGGTCCAAGCAGTTCAGGAAGTTCGTCTCGGTCAGCCGGGTGTTCCAGATCCATTGCGTCCGATCACTGGGCCTGAGCTCATAGGAGTTGTCACCGGGCACGTACCACGAGAACGTCTCGACCTTCGCCGCCCGCAGGGCGAGCACCTCGTCGATCGCAGGAACCAGGTCGCTGTCCAGCGACGCGAGAATCACCAGATCGACATCGTCGCGCAGCGCATGCCGCACCAACGCGAGTGCACACAGTACGTCGACGCCCTTCTCCGACGGCGGACCGGCCGGGATCTTGATCCCGGTGACCGGATCGCGGAGCGCCTTTCCGTCGCCGTCGTACAGGTAGCGGTACTTCAGCGGCCGCAGGGTCACCGCGACTCGCTTGTCGCGTTCCCAGTGAGCTTTCTGGGCCTGGTTCCGGGCGTAAGCCTTCGGCTCGTGATCGGGGCTCGGCTCGCCGCGATACACGTCCACCTGGCGAAGCACAGCGTGTGGGTATCCCGGACGCTGCCGCGCATTGCGCACGTGGAGCAACTGCTGGGCGAAGA
>NZ_JBSFBL010000086.1:0-22198 GCF_053592935.1 Kribbella sp. NPDC002412 | reverse complement strand
CTCCGGTCGCTTCGCTCCCTCCGCTCCTCAGTCCAGGCCGGGAGGCCCCATGACCTTCACCACCCGGCCCACGCTGCGCGGCACGTTCGGGATGGTTTCGTCCACGCACTGGCTGGCGTCGCAGTCCGCGATGCGGATCCTGGAGCTCGGCGGCAACGCGTTCGACGCAGGCGCTGCTGCGGGGTTCGTCCTGCACGTGGTGGAGCCGCACCTCAACGGTCCGGGTGGTGAGGTGCCGGCGATCATCGCCACCGCCGACGACCCGACCCCGCGCGTGCTGTGCGGTCAGGGCGTGGCTCCGGCCGGTGCGACGATCGAGCACTTCCGGTCCCTCGGCCTGTCGCTCATCCCCGGCTCCGGCCCGCTCGCGGCGACAGTGCCTGGCGCAGTCGACGCTTGGCTGCTCCTGCTGCGCGACCACGGCACCATGCCGCTGCGCGTCGTACTGGAGCCGGCCATCGACTACGCGCGGAACGGGCACCCGTTGGTGCCGCGGGTCGGCGAGACGGTGGGGACGGTGCAGGAGCTGTTCGAGGAGCACTGGCCGACGTCGGCCGCGCTGTGGCTGCAGGGTGGGCGTCCGCCGAGCGGGATGTTCCGCAACGAGGCGTACGCCGCCACGCTCGAGAAGCTCGTTGTTGAGGGCGAAGCCGCCGGCGCGGACCGGCAGGTGCAGGTGGAGCGGGCCCGGAAAGCCTGGCGGGAGGGCTTCGTCGCCGAGGCGGTCGACAAGTTCTCCAGGCTGCCACACCGGGACTCCAGTGGCTCTGATCATGGGGGTCTGATCACCGGCGACGACATGGCGGGCTTCGAGGCGAGCTGGGAGGAGCCGGCCACGCTCGACTGGAACGGGCACACGGTCGCCAAGACCGGTCCGTGGGGCCAGGGGCCGGGTCTGTTGCAGTCGCTCGCCGTACTGAACGAGCTGGGTGACGTCGACCTGGACAGCGCCGAGGGCGTGCACACGACGGTCGAGGTGATGAAGCTGTCGTACGCCGACCGCGAGGCGTGGTACGGCGACGGCGCCGACGTACCGCTGAAGACGCTGCTCTCGCCCGCGTACGCCGCCGAGCGCGCGAAGCTGGTCGGCCCGGACGCGTCCAGGGAACTCCGTCCAGGCCGGCCGGACGGTCGCGAGCCGATCCTGCCGTCGATTGCGGTGAGCAACGACCTGGGCGACGCGACCACCGGTGAGCCGACGGTGTCCTCGGAGGGCGTGACCCGCGGCGACACCTGTCATGTCGACGTGATCGACCGCTGGGGCAACGTCATCTCGGCGACACCGAGCGGCGGCTGGCTGCAGTCGTCGCCGACGATCCCTGAGCTCGGCTTCTGCCTCGGCAGCCGGCTGCAGATGTTCTGGCTGGAGGAGGGGCTGGCCTCGTCACTCGCCCCTGGCCTGCGTCCGCGGACCACGCTCACGCCGACGCTCGTGCTGCGCGACGGCCAGCCGGTCCTCGCCTGCGGTTCGCCCGGCGGCGACCAGCAGGACCAGTGGCAGCTGCTCTTCCTGCTCCGCCACCTCGGCTCCGGGATGGACCTCCAGGAGGCGATCGACGCCCCGGCCTGGCACACCACCGGCTTCCCGTCCTCCTTCTATCCGCGCGCCACCGAGCCGGGTGGTCTGGTGATGGAGAGTCGCCTGGGTCCCGCGGTCCGCGACGAGCTTGTCCGACGCGGCCACGTCGTCACCGAAAGCGACGCGTGGAGCCTCGGCCGCCTGTGCGCCGTACGCAAGGAGGCTGACGGCGTCCTCGCGGCAGCCGCGAACCCCCGCGGCATGCAGGGCTATGCGGTTGGGCGGTGAGTCCGGCCGTTGAGGGCTGCCTTCGCGGCAGCTTCGACGTGTAGGCGGGCAGCGGTGCTGGCGGCTTCGCGGTCGCCGGCGGCGATGGCGTCGACCAGGCGGATGTGTTCTTCCCAGGAGTGCGGGGCGCGCTGGGCGGCGCCGACGCGAAAGACCCAGTGGACGTGGTGGTACATCGCTGCCGATATGGACAGCAGCCAGCGGTTGCCGCTGATGGTGATGACTGTGCGGTGGAAGGCGCTGTTCAGCTCGGCGACCCGGTCGAAGTCCTTGGCCTCGGTCGCCTCGCTGGCCTCGGCGAGCAGCCGACGCAGTCGCTCCACGTCCCGCGGCGTCGCCCGCTCGGCCGCAAGCCCGGCGGCCAGCGTCTCCAGCTGCTCCCGTACGGCGAACAGGTCGCGGACCGCGACCTCGTCGAGGGTCACCACCACGGCGCCCCGCCGCGGCAGGATCTGGACGAAGCCCTCGGCCTCGACGACGCGCAGCGCCTCGCGGACCGGGTTGCGGGAGACACCGAAGTCGTCGGCCAGCCGGGTCTCGGTCAGCCGCTCCCCCTGGGCGTAGTCGCCGTCCACGATCCGCCGGCGCAGCTCCGCGAGCACCTGCTCGCGCAACGCGACATGGTCGGCACCGATCGTCCGTACCTCGCCCGTGTGGTCCACCCCACCGTCTCCTCTCCCCCGCTGGCCGTGTTCGCAGCACGCTAACCGATCCGCGGCCGGTGCGGCATGTGCTCCCGGGGCGGCGTTACTGTTGGCGGCTTGAGCATCCGACTGACTCCACTGACCGATCCCGACTTCCGGCCGTTCAGCCGCCGGATCGGCTGGCTTGCCGCCGACCCCGACGGCCACCCGGTCGGCTCGGCGTTCCTCCGGCTGAACAGCCGCAAGTCCCAGGACCACCTGGCCGAGCTCGAGGTGAACGTGCACCCGGCCGAGCGCCGGCGCGGCGTCGGCTCGGAGTTGCTCGGCGCAGCCGTCGCCGCGGCTCGCGAGCACGACGTACGTGTGGTGCTGGCCGACGCTCGAGCCGACTCACCGGCCGACCGCTTCCTCGAGCACCACGGGTTCACGGTCGGCGTCACGCTGATCTACGCGCGACTGCCGCTGGCCGACGCGCGGCCCGCCGTACCGGCGTCGCCTGGCTATCGGCTGGTGTCGTGGGCGGGCGTCGTACCGGACGAGTGGGCGCAGACGTTCACCGATGCGCGGGCCGGGATGGACGACGCGCCGACGGGCGGGATCGCGTACGGCGAGGACGCATGGGACGTGGAGCGGACCCGGTACGCCGCCCAGGTGATCGAGCAGCGTGGCGAGCACCTGATCACGGTGGCGGCCGTCGACGAGTCCACCGGCGCCTTCGCCGGCTTCTCCGAGCTCGTCGTACCCGCCGACGGCACGGGCGACGCCCAGCACTACGGCACCGCCGTACTCCCCGCCCACCGCGGCCAAGGCCTCGCCCTGTGGATGAAGGCCGAGCAGATCCGCCAGACCCGCGACCGCTTCCCCGGCCTCGACGCCCTACTCACCGACACCGTCAGCACCAACACCCCCATGCAACGCATCAACACCCGACTCGGTTACCACCCCACCCACACCGACCACCGCCGCATGCTCGACCTATAACAGGCGCGATCAGCAGGTGGTCCGAGCAGGGGATACGCGGCTACTGGCCCAGGATCTTTTGGACTGCGGCTGTTGTGATCGGGTGGTAGCCGGGGCGGGCCTTTGCGAAGACCTCCGATGCGAACGCCCGGTCCGTGCCGGCCAGGGCGCGGTAGACCGGTAGCACCAGCTTCATTCGGCCGACCCGGGTGAGGAAGGACGCCAGGTCGGCGTACGACGCCTCATAGCTGCTGGCGGCAACGATCTGGTACCAGCGCCGGGCGATCTCGCCGTTCGCCGTGCCGGTCAGCTGGAACGCGCGGTCGAGCTGCTGCAGCTGGTTGGCGCCGAGCACGTCCGGCGCCGCGTCCAGGAAGCGCAGCCACTCCTGCGTCGTCCAGCTCCCGGCGGCCGGCAGCTCACCGGTCGCAAGCCAGCGGTCGCGCGCCTCGTCGACTGCCTCGAACCGCTCCGACACCGCCCGGCGCGCGAACACCGGGATGCCCGGCTCGGTCAGCCAGGCCGCCAGCTCTGCGTCCGTCACCACACCGGGGTTCGCGCTCAGCAGGTGCGCGCGCAGGTGGGCGACGAAGTCCTCCGAGTTGATGCTCCGGAACGCGAAGCGGTCGAAGTACCCGCGCAGGAACGGGTCGAACACCTCGCGCGAGAACCGCTCCTCCAGCCAGGACAGGAACCACGACCCCTTGAGCGGACCGCACGACGTCGTCCCGTGGTACTCCGAGCCGTGGTTCAGCCCGGGCAGCTCCACCGCCAGCTCGGCCGGAGTCAGCGGGTCCAGCTTCACCACGGTCGCGTGCTGCTTGATCGCCGTCTCCATCACCGCGAACTCGGTGCCGTAGACGGCCTCGACGATCCGGTTCTCGACGTACGAGGTGAAGCCCTCGTTCAGCCAGATGTCGTCCCAGCTGTCCTGGGTGACCAGGTTGCCCGACCAGCTGTGCGCCAGCTCGTGCGCGACCACGCTGACCAGCGACTTGTCCCCGATCACCACGGTCGGCGTCGCGAACGTCATCCGCGGGTTCTCCATCCCGCCGTACGGGAAGGACGGCGGCAGCACGAGCAGGTCGTAGCGGCCCCAGCGGTACGGGCCGAACAGGGCCTCGGTGACCCGCATCATCTCCTCGGTGTCGGCGAACTCGGTCGCCGCCCGCTTGGCCATCTCCGGCTCGGCCCACACGCCCGACCGCTCACCGATCGGCTCGAACACCAGGTCGCCCGCCGCGATGGCCAGCAGGTACGACGGGATCGGCTCGGGCATCACCACGTCGTACGACCCGGTACGGCGGGACGTCGTGCCGTTGTCCGCACTCATCAGCACCATCAGCTCCGGCGGAGCGGTGACATGCGCGGCGTAGCTGAACCGCACTCCCGGAGTGTCCTGCACCGGCACCCAGCTGCGCGCGTGGATCGCCTGCGACTGGCTGAACATGTACGGCATCACACCGCCCGCGGTCATCGACGGCTCCAGCCACTGCAGGCCGGTCGCGGTCGGAGCGGTGCGGTAGCTGACCCGGACCCGCTCGTGCCGGTCGGTGCGGATGTTCAGCGCCGACCCGAGCTCCGGGTCGGGCACGGCCAGGCTGTACTCGAGCGGCTCCCAGCCGTCCGACGTCGCGCCCTCGACCGCGAGCACAGTGAGGTCACGCGTGTCGAGCACGAACCGGTCACCGGCGCCGGTCCAGGCCAGGGTGTGCGTGGCAGAGCCGGCCAGCACCTTCTGCTCGAAGTCCAGCGTCAGGTCCAGCTCCAGGTGCGTGGTCCGAACCAGGGCAGGTTCGGCGTAGGAGTGGCGGTCGTGCGTCACGGATGGCTCCCCGAGTCAGGTGTCCGACGAACAGTACCCACGGCGGGCCGGGTTCCGGCGGCCAATCTGAGCCAGCAGCACCACCGTGCCAAAAGGCCCGGATTTGATCAGACGGGCACTATTGAGGCATGTGGGCCGTCACCCGGCCACTGGCCGCCGTCCTCACCCTGCTGGCCACCGCCGCGTGCACCAGTACGACCTCCACGCGCGACCCGACACCCTCCACAGCACCCCCTCCCACCACCACCGCCTCACCCCCGCCAACCACCCCCGCATCACCACGTCCGGTCTCCCCTACCGCTACCCCTTCACCGCGGCACACAGCTTTCAACAGCGCCGCTGCCATGAGCACAGTGCGCTACCTGGCCGGTCTCGGCCCTCGCGAGGCCACAAGCCCTGCCTACCTGCAAGCTCTCACCTGGCTGGAGCAACGCTTCCGCGCCGCCGGCTACCAGACTCGCCGCCAAGCCCTGCGCGTCCCCGCCGGCGTCTCCTGGGGCGTCCCGGTCCGCGCAGGAACCACCTGGAACCTGATCGCCACCAAACCCGGCTTCAACCCCGCCGCACCACACCGGATCGTCGGCGCCCACCTCGACACCGTCCCGCAGGCCCCCGGCGCGGAGGACAACGCCTCCGGCGTCGCCGTACTGCTCGGCACCGCCCAGCTCTCGCCACGCTTCCCGACCGTGTTCGTTGCCTTCGGCGCCGAAGAGCCTCGCGGCGACGGCGACAACCGCCACCACTACGGCTCCCGCGCGTACGTCGCCTCGCTCCCGCCCGCGCAGCGCAACGCCCTCCGCGGCATGGTCTCGCTCGACCGCGTGGGCGTGGGAACCGTCGTACCGATCTGCTCTGCGCAAGCCGACGACGTGGCCCTGCGCAACGAAGTACGTGCACTGGCGGCTCGGGCCAACGTACCGAGCAGGGCGTGTGTGAACAGGTCGAGTGACCACTGGTCGTTTGTCCGCTCCGGACTGCCAGGAGTCCGGCTCGGCAGCACGCCGTACGCCGAGTACCACTCCGCCCGCGACCTGCCGCGCGTGGTGTCACCGGCTCAGCTCGGCCGGATGGGTCGAGTGGTGAGTGCCTGGCTCGCCGGCTAGCGGATGTCGGCCAGGATCTGCTCCGCCCGCGTGCCGCTCACGACCCGGGGGCTGAAGTCGCTCCCGATCACGTATGGCGTGAGCCGGGCAGCCTTCAGCGTCTTGCCCCAGTAGGTGAGCTCCAGCAGCACGCCCTCCTGCGTCTGCTGCATGAAGTCCATGTCGAACACCAGATTCCCCAGCGAGTGCGCCACCACCTTGTCCGGTGGGAACAGCACGCTCTGCACCCAGTGCGGGTGCCCACCGATGACCAGGTCCGCTCCCGCCTGCGTCAGCGCGGTCGCCACGGTGTGCTGCGCAGGCACCGGCGTGTGGGTGTACTGCTGACCCCAGTGCGGCAGTACGACGACCACGCCGACGGCAGCCTTCAGCGTCCGGATGGCCCGCGTCATCGTGGCCAGATCGCCCTCGTTGAGCGGGCCGGTCCGCGGCGGCATGCGGATGCTGAACGCTCCGGCGCTCGTTGAGGTCGCTCGCGGTGTCTCGCCGATCGCGTTGAACGCCAGGAAGCCGAAGCGGACACCGTCGCGTACGACGATCGCCGGACGGGCCGCCTCGGTGAGGTTGCTCCCGGCCCCTACCGGCTGGATGCCACCCGCTCGCACCAGCCGGACCGTCTCGAGGAGCGCGCGCTGCTGGAAGTCGCCAGTGTGGTTGTTGGCCAGCGAGAGTACGTCGACGCCGGCGTCCCGCAGGCCGGCGACTACACCTGGTGGGGCCGCGAACGAGTCGCCTCCCTGTTGCGGCGTACCGGCTCGGGACAGCGTGCTCTCCAGGTTCAGCACGGTCAGGTCGGCGGCGGCCAGGCGTGGGCCGATAGCACGCAGGGGGCGGGACACATCGCCGGTCCGCGCGGCGGCGGTCGCCACCCGGCGGCCGAGCATGACGTCACCGCCGACGGTCAGGTCGATCACGTTTGCGCTCGGTTGTGCGCCAGACGTTCGGATCGGGTAGCGGGCGGGGTCTTTGAACGGGTCGATACCGGCGACTGTGAGCGGGCGGACGGACGGCCCGGCCGCGGACGCGGGAACCAGGGCGAGCGTGGTGGTCGATCGTTGCGCCTGACGCAATGACCCAACCTGAAACCCCCGCCAGGATTTCACCGTGCCACGGGCGATGGAACGGGCGATCGTCAGCGGAACGTCCTGGGCGGCTCGGGTGGGGTGAATCGCGAGGATCAGTGGCTGGGTCGGCGCCGGGGTCGTCGCAGGCGTCGTCCGAGACTGCACCGGGGCCGTCGGAGTGGTCGGCGCTGGAGTCGTCGGGGTCACAGTCGGCGTAGGGCTGGCCGTCGTACTCGGTGCAGGCTGGGCGGAGCCGCTCTCGGAGCAGGCCACCAGCACGGCCGCCGCGACAGCAGCCAGCGACACCCGCCACCTGGCCATACCGCCACGGTAGCGAGACCCGCCAACCGGCAAGCCGGTTGCACGATGTGGGGCGGTTACTAGCAGACTGTGAACATGCTGCCCGAGGGAAAGCCTGAGCTGGTGCTCAAGCGGCGGCCGTTCGGGTCGTGGTTGCTGGGGCCGGCAGATCAGAGTCCGCGGTTGTTGCGGGTGCGGCTTCGGGTGCTGATGACAACCTTCTCGATCGGGACGAACCTGATCGGGGCCGTGGTGGTGTTCGTGCTGGCGGTGTTCGTGTTGCCGGGCCCGCCGCTCGTCGACCGGCTCAAGGTCCTCGAGGCGATCTTCATCCCGGCGTACTTCCTGGTCGCCGTGATGATCGGCTGCTGGTGGAGCGTGCGGCTCACCAAGCGGGTGACCCGCTGGGTGGACGAGGACCGGCCGGCGACGCGCAAGGAGCAGATCGCCACCTTGCAGCTGCCGCTGCGGCTGACCCTCATCGAGGTGTTCCTGTGGTTGCTGGCGTGCGTGATCTTCACCGTGATGACGCTGGCACTGCAGCCGGAGAACGCCCTGCGGATCGCGGTCACGATCGTCGACGGCGCGATCGTCACCTGCTCGGTGTCCTACCTGCTCACCGAGTTCGCCCTCCGGCCGGTCGCCGCGCGGGCACTGGCCGACTCACCCCCGCCGCGGCGCCTGCTGGCAGCCGGGCTGAAGGCGCGGACCGTCTTCTTCTGGGCCGTCGGCTCGGGTGTCCCGGTGGCCGGGCTGATGCTGGCCGCCGTACTCGCGCTGATCGAGCAGGACGTCTCCCCCACCCGGCTCTCGGTCATGATCCTTGCCCTGGGCATGGTCGTGCTGCTCAACGGCTGGCTGCTCACCATGTTGTCGGCCAAGTCCGTGGTCGCGCCGGTCCGGTCGGTGCGGAACGCGCTGACACTGATCGGTGACGGCCAGCTGGACGTCCGGATCCCGGTGTTCGACGGCACCGAGCTCGGATCGCTGCAGGCCGGGTTCAACAAGATGGCCGACGGGCTGCGCGAGCGGGAGCGGATCCGGGACGTCTTCGGGCGGTACGTCGGTCCGGAGGTCGTCCAGGAGGCACTCAGCAGCGACCGGCTCGGCGGCGAGGAACGGTTCGCCGCCGTACTCTTCGTCGACCTGGTCGGCTCGACCCGGCTCACGGCGGAGCGGCCGCCGACCGAGGTGGTGCAGCTGCTCAACCGGTTCTTCGCGATCGTGGTCGACGAGGTGGTCCGGCAGGGCGGGTTCGTGAACAAGTTCGCCGGTGACGCCGCGCTGGCCGTCTTCGGTGCGCCGGCCGAGCTTCCGGACGCGGCCGGCAGCGCGCTCCGGGCCGGCCGCACGCTGGCCCGGCGACTCGCCGACGAGTTGCCCGAGGCAACCGCGGGGATCGGAGTGACCGCGGGCATCGTGGTGGCCGGCACGGTGGGCGACGTACGGCGGCACGAGTACACAGTCATCGGGGACCCGGTCAACGAGGCCGCCCGCCTGACCGAGCTCGCCAAGTCCACCCCGGCCCGGCTGATCGCCTCCATGACTGCGGTCAATGAGGCGGCGCCTGCCGAAGCCGCGCACTGGAACCCGGATTCCCAGGTGACGGTCCGCGGCCGCAGCGAGCCGACTCAGCTAGCCGTCCCGCACTGACCGCTTCTCCTCGATCAGCTGATGTAGCAGCGCAGCGCCGTACAGCATCGCCTTGGTTCGGTTGTCGTGCGCGGCTCGGCGTTCCGCGATCGCCGCCCGTAAGGCCTCGGTGCTCCCGGTACGGCGGAGTCCGTCGAGCACCGGCTTGATCTGCTCGAAGTAGTACCGCCCTTGCCGCAGCATGTGGATGATGCGGGCGTCCCGCACCTGCTCCGGCCCGTACCGCCGGTACTTCGTCCCCGGCTCCCGCGTCGGCGTCAGCAACCCGGCCGCCTCCCAGACACGCAGTGCCGACGTGCGCACACCCAGCTGGTGCGCCAACTCCCCGACGAGCAACGACGGACCCGTGGCGGCAGGTTCGTCCAGGAACTCCGCAGCCGCCGCACCCAGCGCCTCGCTCATCGCATCGGTCGCCAGCCGCTGCTGATGCAATCCGGCATGCGACGCGTCCACCAACCGGTAGGCCTGCGCCTCGTCACCGGTGTGCACCGCCTGCATGATCTCCGTCGCGACCTCCGGTCCGAACCCCGGCGCGAGCGCCCGGTACGTCAGCAGCGCCGACAGGTGCTCCTCGCCGTACTGGCGGTACCCGGTCGCCGACCGTGGCGCGGGCGGCAGGATCCCGGCCGCCTCGTAGTTGCGCACCAGTTGCGTCGAGATCGAGGCCCGTCGCGCCAGATCCACCGGCCGCAGTCCCACGCCGTACCTCCGTCTTCAGACTCTGACTCCCCGCTAGCCTGCCACTCAGGCGGGCAGGAGTCCGAGAGCCTTGGCGCGGGTCGCGGCGTCGCGTCGGGTCTTGGCGCCCAGTTTGTCCAGGATCGCGGCGACGTGGGTGTCGACCGTGCGCACCGACAGCACCAGGCGGGCCGCGATCTCGGCATTGGTCAGCCCTTCGGCGAGCAGCCGTACGACGTCGGTCTGCCGCTCGGTGAGTCCGGCCGGGTTGTCCCTCGTGGACTGCACCCGGCCGCGTGGGATGCGACTCACGCCAAGCTCCCGCAACCGGCCACGCACACGTCGGGCCAGCGGCTCAGCGCCGAGTCCGTCGAGGGTGCTGAGTGCGGAGAGCAGATCTGCTGGGTCGCTGCTGTGGGAGAGCGCGAGCGCGTGCCCGTACGGACAGCCGGCCTTGGCCCAAGCCTGAGCCGCTTCCTGCCACTGTCCCGCCGCGAGCAGGCTGAACGGATGGCGGGACTCGTTCATCGGCACCTGCCGTCCGGCGACGCGCATCCAGTACCCGAACGCGGCCGCGGCGGAGGTCCGCCCGAAGCGGTGCACGTCCTCGTACGCCGACTCCACGATGTCCGAAGCGTCGTCCTCCCGCAGCCAGGCGGCCTCGAGCAAGGCCGCCCCCGCCGGACCGGTCCGCTGGGCCTCACCGAGACGTTGCGCGATTTCCCACGCCTCGTCGAGCAGCCCGTCGTCCGGCTCTCCCCTGCGGGCCCGCACCAACCCGGCGACCACGAGCGCAGGACCGCGGGTGATCACCTCGGTGTCGCCCGCGCACGCGGCCTCCCGCTCGGCGTCGTCCCACCGCCCGAGGTCCAGGTAGACCATGCTCCGGGTCACCTGCAGGTAGCGCAGGAAGCCGTGGAACTCGGCGTCACCGGCCAGACCGATCGCGTCCTCGAGCAGCTGCTCGGTCTCCGCGTACTCCAGCTCGTCGATCAGGTGCCAGATGATGTTCACGTACGCGCGGCAGGCATGCTCGAACTCGTGTGCCGCCAGCGCCACCGCGAGGCTCTCCTCCAGGATCCCCTGCCCCTCGGGCCGGTCGTTGTCCCAGAGCGCCGCACCGACATTGTTCAGGGCATGTGACAACAGGCCGGCGTCGCCGATGTCGCGCGCCATCGCGACGGCGCGCATCCCGACGTTGACGCACTCGGTCCAGTGACCGGCCAGCATGTGCAGCTGAGACTGGTTGCTCAAGGCAAGCGCCAGGGCGTGCCGGTCACCCGCGTGCTCGAGTACGGCGATCGCGTCCGCTCCACTGACTTCCGCGCTGGCCCGGTCACCCGCCCACCACTGCATCCGCGACAGCCACCGCAGGCTCAGCCCCAGCGTCCGCGGGTCGCCGAGCTGACGGCGCAGTGCGACCGCTTCCTCCTCGGCACGTACGGCGAGGTCGCCCGAACCGACCGTGTAGCACTCGACCGCGAACCCGTCGAGGATGTCGGCCAGCTCCTCCGGCGAGAACACGTCCCGCTGGTCCAGCAGCAGCCGGTAGTGCGCAACGGCCTCCCGGTGCGACCCGGCCGCGGCCGCCTCCCGCGCCGCCGCGGGACCGTGCGCGAGGATCACGTCGGCAGCGCCCGCCTCGGCCGCGTGGTGGACGACGCGTGACAGGTCGCACTCGTCGAATCGCTCGAGCAGAGCGGCCAGCACGGCCTGGTTGCAGTACACCCGCCGGGCCGCGGGCATTGAGTCCGCAACCGCACGACGGGCCAGCTCATGCGTGAACGCGACTCCGGTCGGCGAGACGACGAGCACACCGCGTCGCTCGGCCGCCGCAAGCGACGCGAGTCCGCCCGGCACCACGGCCTCCACGAGCCAGCGCTCGGCGCTGGACGGCACGACGGCCAGCAGCTCGAGTGCGTCCCTCGTTGCTCCGTCGAGACCGGTCAGCCGGGCACCGACCGCCTCCGCCACGGTGTCCGGAACGCCGTCCAGGTCGCCGGACGAGTAGATCTCGGTGACGAAGAACGGGTTGCCGCCCGTCACCGCGAACACGCGCTCGGTGTCCATCCCGGTGTGCGCACCGAGCTGGTCCACCGCTTCCGCCGACAGCCGGGCCGGCCGCAGCCGCCGGAGCCGCGGTGTGCTCGCCGCGAGTCCCAGGAGCTGCTGCAGCGGGTGGTCCCTGGTCAGCTCCACGTCCCGGTACGACAGCACGAGTACGGCAGGCAGGCTGGCGATCCGGCGGACGAGGAAGCGCAGTACGTCGAGCGTTGCTTCGTCGGCCCAGTGGATGTCTTCCATGACCAGGACTGCCGGGTCTTCCGGCCGGTCCAGCTCGGCTCTGAGAGCGTCGCTCACGGCGGTCCGGTCGCCTGACTCGAGCGCTCTGCCCAATGCGCCGCCCACGCTGCCGACGAGGTCCCGGAGCGGCCCTAGGACACGCGGAGTGGCGAGGTCGTCGCAGTACCCGACCAGTAGCCGGGTGTCGGACGGCAAGACGCTGGGCAGAGCTCCGACGAGACTCGACTTGCCGATGCCGGCCTCACCGGCGATCAGGACGACCGAGCCGTCGCCTGCCCTGGCCTCCTCAGCGGCCGCAGCGAGCTCCGCCAGCTCCCGCTCACGTTCGAGCATGCAATCCACCCCCACCCGATTGTGCACCCGACCTCGGTAGTGCCGACGCCTGATCTACGTAGTCGTGACGGATCCGGCGGCGTACGGCGGGGACCTACAAACGAGGTATGCAGTCATTCAGTCATCGTCACGACGTCGTGATCGTCGGCGCGCGAGCCGCCGGAGCCGCCACCGCGCTCCTGCTCGCCCGCCGGGGCCACGACGTCGTTCTGGTCGACCGGGACGAGTTCCCGTCCGACACGTTGTCGACGCATCAGCTCGCCCGGCCGGGTGTCGTGCAGCTCCACCGCTGGGGGCTGCTCGACGCCGTACTCGACAGTGGAGCACCGGCCATCCGGAAGGTGCACTTCACCGCCGGCGGCGAGTCGATGGTCCGTCCGGTGAAGGAGAAGGCGGGCGTCGACATGCTGCTCGCGCCGCGGCGTCACATCCTCGACACGCTCGTGATCGAGGCCGCTGTCCAGGCCGGCGCCTCAGTGCGGACCGGAGTCACGATCGACGGCGTGCAGGTCGACCAGACCGGTCGCGCCACCGGCGTGCACGGGCACGATCGCACCGGCGCGTCGGTGGAGTTGGCGGCGCGCTTCGTGGTCGGGGCCGACGGGCTCGGATCTCGCGTTGCCCGTTCGCTGGGCGCCGAGATCGTCGAGGACCGCGGTGCCTCGGGAGCGGCGCAGTACGCGTACTACGACGGCCTGCCGTGGGACGGGATCGAGTTGGTCGTCGCCGATCGGGCGCTCACCGGCGTGTTCCCGACCCACCACGGCGAGGCCTGCATCTGGATCTGCAGCCCGATCGCGGACGCGCACCAGGCGCGCCGGGGCGCCGCCACCCGCGAGGACGCCTTCACGTCCTACCTGTGGCGGGTCGCCCCGGCGCTGGCCGAGCGGCTCTGGGAGGGACGCCGTACGTCGCCCGTCCGCGGGATGCTGCGCGCTCCGAACTTCATCCGCCGGGCGTCCGGCCCAGGCTGGGCGCTGGTCGGCGACGCCGGATACCACCGCGACCCGGTCACCGGTCACGGGATGTCCGACGCGTACCGGGATGCCGAGCTGCTGGCCGACGCCCTCGACCGCGCGCTGTCCGGCGACCGGTCGGCGCTGGCCGGCTACCAGCAGGCACGTGATCACGCGCTGCGGCCGATCTTCGAGCTGACCGTCGCGCTGGCCGGCTATCCGCCCGCTCCCGAATTCGTAGCACTGCAGAAAGAACTCAGCCGCGCTCTCGACGCCGAGGCGTCCGAGCTCGCCGGCCTCAGCCTGCTCACCGCAGTCTGATCGACACCTCGAGGAGAACACCATGACCACCACCGACGAGTCGACCCGCAACGGCGTCGACACCGCGACGCTGTTCGCCACCCTCGACGCGGTCAAGGCCGCGCCCGAGGCCGCCAAGTTCCAGTTCCGGGCCCGCAACCAGTGGCTCAGCGGCACCCACAACCGCAGCACCATCCACGGGTACTTCGGGGTCGGCGAGGAACGCACCCACGAGCGCACGTTCCACTTCGACGCCGACCACCCCGCCGTACTGGTCGGCCGCGACAACGGCCCGACCCCGGTCGAGTACCTGCTGCACGCGCTGGCCGCCTGCCTGACCGCAGGCCTCGCCAACATCGCCGCCGCCCGCGGCATCCGGCTCACCGAGGTGCACTCGACCGTTGCCGGCGACATCGACCTGAACGGCATCCTCGGCCTGGACCCGTCCGTACGGAACGGCTACCAGCAGCTCACCGTCCGGTTCACCGTCAAGGGCGACGCCCCGGCCGAGAAGCTGCGCGAACTGGTCGCCCAGTCCCAGGCCCGGTCGGCCGTCTACGACGTCATCACCAACCAAGTACCAGTCAAAATCGAGGTCGAAACCACATGACAGTGCCAGAGCAAAGAGTCCGCCCGGTCACCGAAGACCTGGGCACCGTCCTCGGGGTCTGGGCGCACCCGGACGACGAGGCGTACCTGTCCGCCGGGCTGATGGGCGCCCTGCGCGACGCCGGACACCGGGTCGTCGTGGCGACCGCGACGTACGGCGAGAACGGAGCGCCGGACCCGGTCGAGATGCCGCCGGACCGGCTGGCCGAGATCCGCAAGGACGAGATGGTCAGCAGCCTCGCGATCGTCGGCGTCTGGGAACATCGCTGGCTCGGCTACCACGACGGTGACTGCGCCGACGCGGTCGGAGGGGTTGCGTCGGTCGCGGAGCTGATCGCGGAAGTCGAGCCGGACACCATCCTCACGTTCGGCCCGGACGGCATGACCGGGCACTCCGACCATTGCGCGATCTCGGCGTGGACGACCGAGGCCTGGCGGGCGTCCGGTGCTCGAGCGCGGCTGCTGTACGCGACGCTCACGCCGGGATTCCACGCCGAGTGGGGTCCGCTCAACGACCAGGTCGGCCTGTGGATGTCGGGCAGCGGCCCCGAGACGCCCGACGAGGATCTCGCGCTGTACGTCGTACTCGCCGGCACCGACCTCGAGCGCAAGATCGACGCGGTGCGGGCGCACGTCTCCCAGGCCACCGTCCTGGTGGACCTGGTCGGCCTCGACACCTTCCGGCGCTGGTGGTCCGCCGAGGCCTTCGTCGCCGCCCCAGTTGCCGGGGCGCAGTCCGCGGCGGCGGCTCCAGCGGCCGGACGTGCGCGATGACCGTCTCGGTCGGGACCACCGCCCGCCGCACGCGGGTCGTGTCGCGGCGTGACATCGAGCTCTTCACCGAGCTCACCGGGGACCGCAATCCCCTGCACTACGACGAGGAGCTCGCGGCCGGCACCCGCTTCGGCGGCCTGATCGTGCAGGGCGGGGTGACGTCCGGCCTGCTCAACGCCGTCGTCGCCGAGGACCTGCCCGGTCCCGGCAGCGTGTTCCTCCGGGTCGCCTGGAACTTCCTGGCCCCGGTCCGGCCCGGTGACGAGATCACCGCCGAGGTCGAGGTGCTCGAGGTGCACGCCACCAAACCGGTTTTCCGGATCCGTACGACGATCACCACCAGCGACGGCGTCGTCGTCCTCGACGGGGACGCGCACGTCTACCAGGTGCCCGTCGGCGCGGGATCCGGCAACGACCTCGGTGCGACCGCACCGAGGAACCATCGAAAGACAGGAGTTGTCCGGTGAGGACGTTCCCAGGTATCACCCACGTGGCCGTGACCGTGACGGACCTCGAGCTCAGCGTCCCGTGGTACACGCAGTTGTTCGCCGCCGACCCCGTCCTGGACGAGGACACCGGGCCGTTCCGGCACGTGGTGTACGCGATCGACGGCGGACAGCTGTTCGGGCTGCACTCGTTCCCGGACGGTGAGTGGACCAGCGAGTTCAACCCGCGCCGGCTCGGTCTCGACCACGTCGCGTTCGCGTGCGCGGACCGCGCCGAGCTGGTCAGCTGGCAGGACCGGCTCGACGACCTAGGCATCAAGCACGGCGGCATCGTCGACGCCCACTACGGCTCGGGCCTGTCCTTCAAGGACCCCGACGGCATCGCCCTCGAGTTCTTCGCCCCACCGGCCGCCTGAGCTCCGCCGGCCTCGCACTCACGGCTGGACCAGATCACCCACCATCCCGGGCTCCCACAGCCCGGTCCCGCCGAGCCGGGTTCCCCACACCTGGCCCACCCCCCAGGCACTCCGCCCCACCCGGGCGGCCGGTGACTCCTACCGGCCGCCGGACACGTCGAGCGTCGTCCCGGTCATGTAAGAGGACCGATCGGAGGCGAGGAACGCGATGAGCGCCGCAACCTCCTCGGGCTTCCCCGGGCGACCGAGCGGCGGAGTCGCACCGAGCCGGTCCAACCGGCCTTCCTCGTGGATGTCGGTCTCGATCAGCCCCGGCCGGACACCGACCACGCGGACGCCTTCCTTCGCGACCTCGTTGGCGAGCCCGGTCGTCAGCGCGTCCACAGCAGCCTTGCTGGCCGCGTAGTCGACGTACTCGCCGGCCGACCCGAGCACCGCCGCTCGCGACGACACGTTGACGATCACTCCCCCGGAACCGCCGTACGCCGTGGACATCCGCCGGACCGCCGCACCGGCGACCAGGATCGCGCTGACCGAGTTGATCCGGAACACCCGCTCCAGCCGGGCGGCGTCGTACTCCGCGACCCGGCCGGCCGGCGACACGACGCCGGCATTGTTGATCACGGCACCGATCGGGCCGAGCTCGGCGGTCACGGTGCCGAACAGCTTCTCGATCTCGTCGGCCTCCGCGACGTCGGCCTGGACGGCGATCGCCCGCTGCCCGAGCTCCTCGCACGCCTTCACGACTCGCGCGGCCTCGTCGGCGCGGGTCCGGTAGTTCACGCCGACGTCCCAGCCGTCCGCTGCCAGCGCCACCGAGGCGGCGGCCCCGATCCCTCGACTCCCACCGGTGATCAGCGCGACCCCACGCCGTACGTCCGTTTCAGTCATGAATCCAACCCTGCCACGTCGTCCGGCGGCAGCGTGATCTGCACCTTCATCTCCGTGTCGCTGAAGCCCAGCGCCCGGTAGAGCCGGATCGCGAGGTAGTCCGGATCCGCCACCATCACCAGCTTCGTCGCCCCGCCCTCGGTCAGGCCGTACGTCGACGCGCGGTGCACCAGCGTGCTCGCGATGCCGCGGTTGCGGTCGTCCGGATGTGTCTGCACGGCCTGGAACCGCGCGAGCCCGTTGCCGTCGAACACCAGCCCGAGCGAGCTCTGCAACCGGTCGCCGTCGAACGCGCCGAACCACTGCCCGTGCCCGGCGTCCACCAGCGCCCGCCGCGACGCGACCTTGGCGCGGGCGAACCGGATGTAGCCGTCGTCGACCCGCATCGGCGCCGTCGCCAGGTTGAGCTGCACCGACTGTTCCCAGTCGTCGTCACTGCTCAGGAAGCGGTACGTCGACGTCTCGTTCGGCCGGCGGGGTGGGACGACCTCGCTCGCCGTCATCACCACGTCCCGGTCCAGGTCGTACCCGGCCAGCTCCTCCTCCGCGCCGATCACACCGTCGACATTGTCGATGCCGAAGGCAACATGTCCGGCGACCGGGAACTCCGCGCGGAACGCGGCCAGCCGGGTCTGCAGGTCGCCGGGCGCGAACGGCGTCCGGAACAGCAGGAAGTTGCCCCACCAGTACCCGGGGTTGTCCGGGGTGCGCACGACGACGTGGTCGCCCGTGTCCTCGAGCACGCTCCCGCTGAGCTCGAGCACCAGCAACTCGGTCCGCCATCCCAGGTTCTCGATCTTCACCTGCCTATCGTCCGAGCGCCGTCAACCGCATTCCAGCGCCGGTTGACATGCAGCCGCTCGGCTGCCTATTGTCGAAATGCAGCCGATTGGCTGCCTGACTTGGTCGGGAGGGCGATGGACGACGAGGTGTTCCGCGCGCTGGCCGACCCGAGCCGCCGGCAGCTGCTCGACATGCTGAACGCGCGCAACGGCCAGACCCTGCGCGAGCTCTGCGCCGGCCTCGACATGGCCCGGCAGTCGGTGAGCAAGCACCTCACAGTCCTGGAGACCGCGAACCTCGTCACCACCGTGTGGCGCGGCCGGGAGAAGCTGCACTACCTCAACGCCGAGCCGATCAACGCCATCGCCGACCGCTGGATCAACCAGTACGACCGGCGGCGGGTGCAACTGTTCGCCGACCTCAAGACGGCTCTGGAGGCCGAACCCATGAGTGACACCGACTTCGTCTACACCACCTACATCAAGACCACGCCGGCGCGGCTGTGGCAGGCGCTGACCGACCCGAGGTTCACCCAGGAGTACTGGGGTGTCCAGCTCGAGACCGACTGGCAGGTCGGCTCCGGGATCGTCTGGCACCACGGCGACGTCGCGGTGGCCGGAGCGGGCCAGGTGGTCCTCGAGCACGATCCGTACCGGCGGCTCGCGTACGCGTGGCACCACATCACGCCGGAGTTCGCGAAGGCTGTCGGGCTTGACGACGAGATCTACCGGCGGAGCAGCCGCGAGCCGCTGTCGAAGGCGAGCTTCGACCTCGAGCCGGTCGGCGACAAGGTGAAGCTCACCGTCGTCCACAGCGGCTTCGAGCCGGGCAGCGCGATCCGCGAACTGGTCAGCGAAGGCTGGGTCGAACTCATCTCCGACCTCAAGTCCTTCGTCGAGTCCACCCCCGAGCTACGGCTGGACCCCACCCCGGCCCGTTGAGCCCGCGGTCACGGGCGTTTGTGGATGAGGAGGGGAAGGACCGCGGCCGCGCCGGACTCACGGAGTTTGGCGGCGGCGACGGTGATCGGCCACTGTGAGGACGAGGCGTCGGCCAGCAGCAGGACCGTGCGGCCGGCGACCGCCTGTGCGGCTGGACCGTCGACCTGGATGCCGTCTCGCCAGACCTTCGCCTCCTCGGCTGAGGAGAGGTCGTCGGTGAAGCCCGTGGGGTTGAGGGTCAGCTCGGCCTTGTCGAGGCGGCCTATCCCAGCGACGTGATCCGCGATCTCGGCGGTCAGCCGGCCGTGGCCGGCGGCCGGGAGAGGTACGACGACCTCGGGGCGGCTCGACCAGGAGCCGCGCCACCGGGACAGCGCCGCGACTGCGCCCGCCTTGAGCGCCTCGAGCGCGTCGGGGTCCGGTGGGCCGTCGGTGAACGTGCTGCGGAGCACCTCGCGCCACTCCGGGGCGTCGGCGTAGATGATCGTCCGGCCGGGCTCGGCGCCGAGCCCGGCGGGGATCCGCCCCTTCGCGCCGAAGGCGCCACCCGGCCACATCTTGCGCGGTTCCAGCACGTGCACCTCACCGCGCAGCAGCCGGATGATCGACTGCACCGTCTCCGGCGACGGTGCGGCCTGGAGCGGATCCGGCAGCTCGCCGAGGCACACCGAGCACCGGCCGCACGGCTCGGCCGACGGGTCGTCCAGCGACTCCTGGAGAAGTTGCATCAAGCAACGTTCACCGCGGGTGTAGGCCCGCATGATGTCCGCCTCCCGGCGGCGTACCGCCACGATTCCGTCGTAGTGCGCGGCGTCGAACGTCCAGTCCGCGCCGGTCCGCACCCAGCCGCGCTCGACCCGCTCGACCACCCCGTCGACCGCCAACTGCTTCAGCATCAGCTCGACCCGGGTCCGCCGCAGACCGGTCTCGGCCTCGAGCGCCGGCACGGTCGCCGGCTGGTCCGGACCGTACCCGTCCAGGCCGCGGAGCAGACGGTTCACGTTCTCCGGGACCGGGATCGTCGCGGTCGCGAAGTAGTCCCACACCCCGGCGTCCGCGTCCGACGGCAGCAGCGCCACGACGGCGTGGTCGATCCCGCGGCCCGCACGCCCGACCTGCTGGTAGTACGACACCGGTGACGGCGGCGAACCCACGTGCACCACGAACCCGAGGTCCGGCTTGTCGTACCCCATCCCGAGCGCCGACGTCGCGACCAGCGCCTTCAGCTCGTTCCCTCGCAACGCGTCCTCGAGGCTCTCCCGCTCCCCCGCATCGAGGCCGCCCGTGTACGCCGCCACCGGTACGTCGCGACCGTGCACCTCCTGGATCGCCGCCGCCAGCCGCTGCGCGTCCGACACTGTCAACGTATAGACGATGCCTGAGCCCGGCAGCTTCGGCAGGTGGTCGACCACCCAGGCGAACCGATCCAACGGGGACAACGCGTCGACGACCGCCAACTGCAGACTCGACCGGGCCAGCGGTCCACGCAGCACCAGCGTGGACTCACCCAGCTGATGCGCGACGTCATCCGTGACTCGCGCGTTCGCAGTCGCCGTCGTCGCAAGGACCGGTGTCTTCGGGTTCAGCTGCTGCAGCACGTCGGACACCCGCCGGTAGTCCGGCCGGAAGTCGTGCCCCCAGTCCGACACCGCGTGTGCCTCGTCGATCACCAGCAGCCCGACCTGCCCAGCCAGCCCGTCGAGCACCCGCCGACCGAAGCCCGGATTCGCCAACCGCTCCGGAGACACCAGCAGCACGTCGATCGCGCCCGAGCGCAGGTCGTGCTCGATACTCGACCACTCGTCGATGTTGTTCGAGTTCAGGGTCGCCGCTCGCAGGCCGGCTCGGCTCGCAGCCGCGACCTGATCCCGCATCAGCGACAGCAGTGGCGACACCACCAGCGTCGGCCCGGCGCCTTCGGCTCGCCGGATCGCGGTCGCAGCCCAGTACACGGCCGACTTGCCCCACCCCGTCGCCTGCACGACCAGCACGCGTGCGCTCGCCTCGCACAAGGCGGCGACCGCGGTCTCCTGATCCGCCCGCAGTCGCGCGCTCTCCCCCGCGATCGCCTGGATCACGCCACCGGCGATCCCGGCGCGCGCCTCGGTGAGCGTGCTGGTGGTCGAACTGGAGTCAGCCATGCCAAGCACCCTAGACGCCCGCACCCCCACATTTCTCGTCCCGGCCGCCGGCCTGTGGACAACCGTGCCGGAGACCCAGGTCACGCCGCCGGGAACTCACACCCGGAACTGCTGTCTCGTCGATCCCAGGAGAGACAATCCGGAAGGAGAACGATATGAACCCCCGATTCGACCACCTCGCCAACCCGGTCGGCGCGAAGGTCATGAAGTACATCGTCTCGGCGAACAAGGTCGTGTGGGACTCGACGCTGCCCGCCACCACCCGGCATCTCGTCGAGATCCGCGCCAGCCAGATCAACGGCTGCGGCTACTGCATCGACATGCACAGCAAGGACGCCGCACACGCCGGCGAGACCTCGGTGCGGCTCAACCTGGTCGCGGCCTGGCGGGAGGCGACCGTCTTCACCGACGCCGAGCGTGCGGCCCTCGAGCTCACCGAGGAGGGCACCCGGCTCGCCGACGCGGCCGGTGGCGTCAGCGACGAGGTGTGGGCCAACGCGGCCAAGCACTATGACGACGACCAGCTCGCCGCACTGCTGTCGTTGATCGCGCTCATCAACACCTGGAACCGCCTGAACGTGATCACGCAGCGGCCCGCCGGTGACTACGTGCCCGGTCAGTGGGGCTGACGAGTCAGGCGCACTTCCCGGGATGACACGGTTCGCCGCTGGTCGACACGAGCCGTTGCGGGCCCGGTCCCTTCGCGGCCAGAGCGTCGTACGGGTTGGCCAGCGCGCACCGGTCGAGGGACAGGCAGCCGCAGCCGACGCAGTCCTTGAAGTCGTCCCGGAGCTGTTCCAGGTGCAGGATCCGCTTGTCGAGCTCGGCCTGCCAGCACTCGGAGATCCGCTCCCAGTCCTGGCGGGTCGGGGTCCGGTTCTCCGGCAGCAGGGCCAGGATCGCGGCGACCTCGGCGAGTGGGATGCCTACCCGCTGGGCGATCCGGATCAGCGCGACCCGGCGGAGCGTGTCGCGCTTGTACCGGCGCTGGTTGCCCGACGTACGGCGACTGACGATCAGGTTCTGCCGCTCGTAGAAGTGCAGTGCCGAGATCGCCACCCCGCTGCGCTGCGCCAACTGCCCGACCGTCAACTCACCCGGCTCGATGTCCACCGTCATCCCTCCGACCTCGACCCTAGTGCTCCGTGGTGGAGATTGTTCGGCGCTTGCGGCGCCCAGGCACGCACCTCGCGGCACTTGAGGATCATCCACGATAGATCCGCATCGAGGACGCTCCTCAAGCACCGCGATGCACGCACCTGAACACCGC
>NZ_JBSFBL010000085.1:0-22451 GCF_053592935.1 Kribbella sp. NPDC002412 | reverse complement strand
CCCTCCGCGTCTCCGAACGACTCGAAACCGGCATGATCGGCCTCAACCAAGGCATCGTCTCCAACCCCGCCGCCCCCTTCGGCGGCGTCAAACAATCCGGCCTCGGCCGCGAAGGCGGCAGCACCGGCATCGACGAGTTCCTGGAAATCAAGTACGTCGCAATCAACGTGGACTGAGCTCAGGGGAATCATCCCCACGTGGGGAGTGGTGTCCGTCGACCCTGGCCACGAGTGGGTGCCTTGGGCAGAGACTGGTGGGCTTGCACAGGATATTTCCTGTGCAAGCCCACGATGGCGTAGGTCAGCCCCCGAGACCTGTCCCCTGCCACATCTGCACGCATCACGGTCCGACCCACCCACGACAGCACGCGTGGGCTAGCTAGCCGACTAGGTCGTTGGCCGAACGCAGTACCGGCACGCCGACGCTACTAGGCGCACTGGATCCCGTGACGTGGAAGGTGTGGGACTCGCCAGCCGACAGTGTGATCAGGCAGGAGTCCACCCGCGCGGCCGGGTCCAAGCGGTCCGGGAACAGCGCCAGGTCCTTGGTCAACCCGGTAGCCGTAACGGTCACGTCGTACCCCTCGGCCGTCGGGGTGACCGAGGCGGCGTAGGCGTCCCCGCGGAGGCGCAAGGCCGTGTCCTCCACGAAGTACCAGTACGCCGTGCTGCCGTCCGCGCCGCGAACCTCCAGGTACTCACCCGCCGGATCGGCCGGCTTCGCGATCGACTCCGGCAGCGAGCTGGTCGTTGCGGACCGCGGCTCGACCTCGAGCACGAATGTCTCCCGTGCAAAGGTGTCCGAGCCCCCGGTCGACCGACGCGTCACGGTGATCTCGGTCGACCAGACCGAGTCGGTGTCGTTGTGCGCGGCAACCACCAGCTCGTTCCCCCGCGGCTGCACAGTCAGCAACCGCTCGGCGTACACCCGCTTCAGCGCGAACCACAGCGGCTTCCGGATCCCATGACCGTCGACAGCCGCCCACGAGACCACCGGCCAGTTGTCGTTCAGCTGCCAGACGACGGCACCGGTGTTCAGCGGGTACAGGCTGCGGAAGTGCTCGATCCCGAACACGATCGCCCGCGCCTGGTTCAGCTGCGTCGTCCAGTGCCAGTCGTCGATGTTCGACCACTTCGGGAGATGCTGACCCAGCCCGCGCTCCAGCTTGAGGTTGCCCTCGAACGCCTTCTGGTGCACGAGCATCTGCTCGCCGTACGGATCCAGCGGCTCGTCGTGCACCACCGAGGTCAGTGTCGACCAGGCCGGCGGTCCCTGGAACCCGAACTCGGACACGAACCGCGGCTTGTACTTCCGGTACGTCGTGTAGTCCACCTGGTTCCACACGTCCCAGATGTGCATGGTGCCGTGCCGCTCGTCGTTCGGGTGGATGAACTGGTCGAACGAGTACGGGCTGCCGTGCGAGTACGGCGTCCGCGGGTCGAGCTCGGCCACGATCTTCGGCAGTACGTCGAAGTAGTAGCCCGCGCCCCACGGCCGGCCGGCCAGCGGGACCCGCCAGCCCCACTCGACGTACCCCCAGATGTTTTCGTTGTTGCCGTTCCACACTGCGAGGCTCGCGTGCCGGCTGAGCCGGGTGACCGCTTCCCGCGCCTCAGCCTCGACCTCGGCGGCCAGCGCCTCGTCCTCCGAGTACGCCGCACACGCGAACAGGAAGTCCTGCCACACCAGGATTCCCTGCTCGTCGCAGATGTCGTAGAAGTCCTCGCTCTCGTAGATCCCGCCGCCCCAGACGCGCAGCAGGTTCATCCCGGCGTCGACCGCGTCCTGGATACTGGTCTGGTACGTCGACCGGTTCAGCCGGGTCACGAACGCATCGTCGGGGATCCAGTTCGCGCCGCGCACGTAGATCGGCTTGTCGTTGACCGACAGCACGAACTGCGTGCCGTCATCGTCCGGGTCGACGTTCAGCGAGACGTTCCGGAACCCGACCCGGCCCTGCCACTGATCGCCATGCACGCTGACGGTCACGTCGTACAAAGGTTGCTCGCCGTGCCCGCGCGGCCACCAGCGATTGACCGCGCTAACCGTAGACGTGACCTCGACCTCCCGGCTGCCCGCAGCAATAGGAAGTTCAGAGGTGGTCCCGCCGACCTGGACGGTGACAGTCGTGTCCTCGGCAAACCCATCCGCCCACGCCAGGGAGACATGAGTGGTCAGTACGCCGTCAGCCCCGTCCAGACCGGCCAGCGGACGAACCGAGGAGATCCGGACGCCCGACCACGACTCGATCCGGATCGGCCGCCAGATACCGGCCGTCGCGACGTCCGGTCCCCAGTCCCACCCGAAGTTGCTGGCCATCTTCCGCAGCGCATTGTAGGGATGCAGGTTCGTGTGCGGCCAGGTCCCGTAACCGGCCTGCACCTCCTCAGCCGCCGTCACCGGTCCGGCGAACTCGATCACCAGCTCGTTGCCTTCGGCCACCAGCAGCCCGGTGACGTCGAACCGGTAGGACCGGTGCTGGTTGGCCGTCCGGCCGAGCTCCCGGCCGTTCAGCGTCACGGTCGCCACCGTGTCGAGCCCCTCGGCGACAAGCTCCTGGACGGCGTTGCCGTCCGCGGCCCAGTCGAACGAGGTCCGGTAGCTCCAGCTCGTCCGCCCGATCCACGCCAGCGCGGACTCGTTGTCGCCGTCGAACGGGTCCGGGATCTCCCCGGCCGCGAGCAGATCGGTGTGCACCTCACCCGGGACGGTGGCCGGAATCGCCTTGCCGGTAAGGGATCCTTCGAGCGCCTGCACCGTCCAGACGGCGCCGCCCTCGGTGGTCAGCGGGACTGCATTCACTGATGTCACAGGAGCTCTCCAAAGTGAACCGGTTTAGTTGGCGCACAGCGGCGCGTTCAGTTTTCGAGTACGACCTGTCGCCACAGCTCGGCGATCGCCCGGTGCCCGGCAGCGGTCGGGTGCACCCCGTCGTCGGCCAGGGCCGCGGCCCCGACGCTCGACGCTTGCCGGTTCAGCGCGCTGTCGGCCGGCACGAGGATGGCGCCGTACTCGACCGCAAGCTTGCGGACAACCTCGAGCTTGGGGTCGAGATCCTCCCGCCAGGCGTCCTGCCCGGCCTTCACCGGCAGCAGGAACGGCTCGATCAGTACGACGGGACACGTGAGCGGGTCCAGCAACGCCCGGTACGACGCCTCGAAGGACTCGGCCGTGGTCGGGTCGTCCTCGTCGTACCGGCGCCAGGTGTCGTTGATCCCGATCAGGATCGACACCAGTGACGGCTCGTGTGCGAGGACGTCGGTGGACCAGCGGGCCACCAGGTCGACCGCCCGGTTGCCGCTGATCCCCGCGTTCACGAACCGCGGCCGTCGTCCCGCGAGATCGTCGTACAGGTCGCGCACGTACCCGTTGCCGAGGCCTTCGGGGTCGGTACGGCGACCGCAGTCGGTGACGGAGTCCCCGGCGAACACGACGGTTCGCCGGGGATCCAGGAGCAGTGAGGTCACAGGGTGGCCGCGTGGACGTCCCAGTCGGCCGGCAGGATCTCCGCGACCTCGACCGTGCTGGTCACGTCGACGAAAGCGCCGGTCTCGATCGACTCGGTGATCGAGGCCATCACGTCGACGATGTGGAACGCCAGCGCGCCGGTGGCCCGGTGCGGCCGGTTCTCCCGGATCGCCCGCGCCATGTCCAGCACGCCGGTGCCGCGCTCGGCCGACGCCTCGGTGTTCGCGATCGTCTCCCAGTCCTCGGCGCCACGGCGACGGATCTTGATCTCCCCGTCGAACCGGTTCGGGTCCGGTACGGTGAGGGTCGCCTCGGAACCGGTGATCTCGACGAACCCGCCCCGCGACAGCGGCGAGTCGAAGCTGAAGATGCTCTGCGACGACTGCCCCGACTCGAACCGCGCGATCGTGCTGACGTGCGTCGGAACGGTCACCTCGAAGTCGGTGCCGGCGAGCGGACCCGATCCGATGGTGCGCTTCTCCCGCGACTTCGAGCCGAGCCCGGCCACTGCCGCGACCGGTCCGAACAGCTGGACCAGCGTGGTCAGGTAGTACGGGCCGATGTCCCACAGCGGGCCCGCGCCCTCCTGGAACAGGAAGGCCGGGTTCGGGTGCCAGGACTCCGGGCCGGGGGACTGCATCAGGGTGAGCGCGGTCAGCGGCGTACCGATCTCACCACGCTCGATGATCCGGCGGGACTCCTGCAGGCCCGGCCCCAGGATGGTGTCCGGCGCGCAGCCCAGCCGCAGGCCCGCGTCCTTGGCCGTCGCCAGCAGCTTCAGGCCGCTGTCCTGGTCCAGCGAGAACGGCTTCTCGCTCCACACATGCTTGCCGGCGGCAACGGCTGCCAGCGCGACCTCGACGTGCGCGATCGGGATGGTCAGGTTGACCACGATCTCCACGTCCGGGTGGCTCAGCACCGCCTCGGGACCCCCGTGGGTCTCGATGCCGTACTGCTCCGCCTTCTCCTTGGCCGCCTCCGGCCGGAGGTCGCCGACGGCGAGCACCTTCAGGTCCGGAAAGCTCTGCATGCTCTTGATGTAGGCGTCGGAGATGACTCCGGCGCCGACGATGCCAACGCCGACGCTACTCATCGACGTCCTCGCTTCGCTCCGGGCGCCGATGAGGCACAAAGAACGCTGTGTTGAATGATGAACTCGCTTCGCTCGTTCATGCCGGTGCGCCCTCTCCGGTCAGGAACGTGTAGCTGCCCGCGACGGCGTCGAAGATCTCGCCGCTGAAGTCGTCGAGCTCGACCACCCGGAGCGCGTTCGGCACCGCGGCCAGGATGTCCGCGACCGCGATGGTGCCGTCACCGACCGCCACCTGGGCCTTGTTGTCCAGCGTCCCGTCGCCGTCCTTGACGTGGATCGCCTGCACCCGGTCGCCGAACTTGGCCAGCAGCGCCGGGACGTCGGCGCCGCCGACGGCGGCCCAGTAGGTGTCCACCTCGAGGATGACCTCGTCGGACAGGTTGTCGACCAGGATCTCCAGCGCGTGCACGCCGTCGACCTTCGACTCGAGCTCGAAGTGGTGGTTGTGGTACCCGACCGTGATGCCGTGGTCGGCGGCCTCGACGGCTGCCTTGTTCAGCGCCTCGGCGGTGGCCTTGATGTCGTCGGCGGCCTGCCAGCGGGCCGGATCGACGAACGGGTCGATGACGGTGCTGATCCCCAGCCGCTTCGCCGCGGCGTAGATCGGTGCGCTGTCCTCGCGCAGCAGGCCGGCGTGCGTGGTGGGCGCCGACAGGCCGTACTTGGGCAGCGACTCGGCCAGGCGGTCCGCGAAGGCGGTGACACCGAAGGGCTCGACCTTGGTGTAGCCGATCTCCGCGATCCGGGCCAGGGTGGCGTCGAAGTCCTCCTCGAGCTTCCCCCGGACCGTGTACAACTGGAGGGACAGGTTGTCCACTGCGACCATGGTTTCTCCTCGTGGCCCGGCGCTTCGCCCGCTGCCCTGGACTCGCGCCGACCTTGATTGCCGAACCGGTTAAGTAACGACGGCAACCGTATCCCAATCGCGCCCGTCCCCACCACCCTCAGCCCAACCACTGGGCGGTCACAACCCCCTCCCGCCTCCGAGGGGATATCCCCTCAGCTTGTGCCTTCTCCCCTCGTATACGAGGGGGGAACCCCCACCGCGCGGGGATATCCCCTCGAGGGGCCCGGGGGAGGATTTGATCAAACAACTACTCTCTGCGGTTGAGTGATGACACGGCGTAGAAAACGGCGCACACTGAAGGATTCCGGATCGACCGTCAGCGGTCCGGCCGCCCTAGGTTCAGGAGGCCGTCGTGGCCCGAGTCACCATCACGGAGATCGCCCGTCGGGCAGGCGTCTCCAAGGGCGCGGTGTCGTACGCGCTGAACAACCAGCCGGGGGTCTCCGAGGCCACCCGGGCACGGGTTCTGAAGGTCGCCGCGGAGCTGGAGTGGGCGCCCAACCGGGCCGCCCGGCAGCTGTCCGCGGCCCGCAGCGAGACGTTCGGGCTCGTTCTCGCCAGGACCGCGAAGACGTTGAGTGAGGAACCGTTCTACATGGGCTTCGTCGGTGGTGTGGAGTCCGTGCTGGCCGGCAAGTCATACGCGCTCGCCCTCCAGGTCGTGGCGAGTCTGCCCGAGGAGCTGGCGACGTATCGGAAGTGGGCCGCGGAGCGCCGCGTCGACGGCGTGATCGTGGTGGACCTACGCGTCGACGACCCGCGGATCCCGTTGCTGCGCAGACTCGGCCTGCCGGCCGTCCTGGTCGGCGACCCGTCCCTGGCCGATGGGATGGCATGCGTGTGGACCGACGGGACGTCGGCGATGAACGCCGCGGTCGAGCACGTCGCCTCCCTCGGGCACCGCAGGGTCGCCCGCGTCGCCGGTACGCCGGAACACGGCCACGTCTGGATCCGGGACAACGCGTTCGCGGCCGCGAGCCGTCGGCTGAGCCTGGACGTCGAGGTGGTGCACACCGACTTCTCCGCCGAGGAGGGCGCCGTGGCGACCCGCGCGCTGATGACCGCCGGCATCCGGCCGACCGCGATCATCTACGACAACGACCTGATGGCGGTGGCCGGCCTGGCCGTCGTCCACGAGCTCGGACTGCGGTCGCCGTACGACGTCACGCTGGTCGCCTGGGACGATTCGACGCTGTGCCGGCACACGCATCCGAGGCTGACCGCGATGAGCCAGAACATCGTCGCGTACGGCGCCGAGGTCGCCCAGCGCCTCCTGGACCTGCTCGTAGGCGCGCGACCACAGGCACACCTGTACTCGACGCCGCTCCTGATCGTCCGCGACAGCTCAGGACCACCGCCCGGCTAGCAGGCGGTCACCGTGACGGGTACGCCGTTCACCGCGGAGGTGCCGGCCACGGTGTCGATGAGCTCGGTGTCGGTCACGTCGTTGGCGCTCGGCCCCGCGACCTGGTTCGCGACCGACAGCCGGACGCCCGGGCGGCCGTGCCCGAACCCGTGCGGCAGGCTGACCACGCCCGGCATCATGTCGTTGCTCGCAGCAACCTCTACCGCGACGGTCCCGGCGGCCGAGCTGACGTTGACCAGCTGGCCGTCGGCGAGGTCGCGCTTGGCCAGGTCGTCGGGGTTCATCAGCAGCTGGTGCCGCGGCTTGCCCTTCACCAGCCGGGCCGAGTTGTGCATCCACGAGTTGTTGTTGCGCAGGTGCCGGCGGCCGATCAGCAGCAGCTCCCCGTCATTGCCGGTGGCCAGCGCCTCCAGCCGGGGCAGGTCGTCCAGGACCATCCGCTGGGCGAGGTCGATCCGCCTGGTCTTGTGGTGGAGCGCGCCGGGCAGCGCGGGCTGGAGGGGTCCGAGGTCGATCCCGCCCGGCGACTTCCGCAGCCTGCCCAACGACAGCCGGTACGGCCCGATCCGCAGCCCGAGGTCGACGATCCGCCGCGGCGTCAGCCGCAGTCGCGCCGCCGCCATCACCTTCCGCCGGCTCATCGGCGCCCGCCTCAGCAGCCGCAGCCCGAGGTCGCGGAAGATCTCCCAGTCGTGCCGGGCCTGCGGCGGCTTCGGCAGTACGGCGTCGTTCCAGCGGGCCGTGTTCCGGACGGCGAGCTGGTGGAAGATGACGTCGTAGTGGTCCCGCTCGAGCGGCGGCGCGGGCGGCAGGATCACGTCCGCGTGCCTGGTGGTCTCGTTGATGTACGGATCGACGGCGACCATGAAGTCGAGCGAGTCCAGCGCCTCGTCGAGCCGGCGACCGTTCGGCGTGGACAGCACCGGGTTGCCGGCGATCGTCACCATCGCCCGGATCCGGCCGTCGCCGGGCGTCAGGATCTCCTCGGCCATCGTCGACACCGGCAGCTCACCGCCGAACTCGGGCAGCCCGCGGACCCGGCTCTTCCAGACGCCGACGTGGCCGCGGCCGAGACCGAGCAGCGCGTTCACGGCCGGTCGCGGGAACATCGTCCCGCCGGGCCGGTCGAGGTTGCCGGTGATGATGTTCAGCACCTGGATCGCCCACTGGCACACCGCCCCGAACTGCTGTGTCGAGACCCCGACCCGCCCGTAGCAGGCGGCCCGGTCGGCGGTCCCGAACTCGTGCGCGATCCGCCGGATCACGTCCGCCTCGATGCCGGTGATCGCGGCCGCGCGTTCCGGTGTCCACGGCTCGACCGCGTCCTCGACCACGTCGAAGCCGTCGACGTACGACGCCGGCCGGGCGTGACCGTCCGCGATCACCTGGTGGATGAGCGCGAGCAGGAAGGCCGCGTCGGTCCCGGGCCGGACGAAGTGGTGCTCGTCCGCGACCGCGGCAGTCTCGGTCCGCCGCGGATCGAGGACGACGACCTTGCCGTCGCGCTTCTGCAGGTCCTTGATCCGCCGGTGGAAGCCGGGCGCGGTCATCATGCTGCCGTTCGAGGCCAGCGGGTTCGCGCCGAGCATCAGCAGGTACGACGTCCGGTCGATGTCCGGGACCGCGACCATCAACTGATGCCCGTAGAGCAGGTACGACGCGAGCATGTGCGGGAGCTGGTCGATCGAGGTGGCGCTGAAGCGGTTCCTGGTCCGGAGCTGCTTCACCATCGTCGGCATGTGGGTCAGCGCGCCGAGGCTGTGCACGTTCGGGTTGCCGAGGTAGACGCCGACCGCGTTCTTGCCGTGCTCCCGCTGGATCTCGGTCAGCCGGCCGACCACGAGGTCGTACGCCGCGTCCCAGCCGATCTCCTGCCAGCCGTCGGCGGTCCGCCGTACCGGTGTCGTCAGCCGGTCGGGGTCGTCCTGGAGGTCGCGCAGCGCGACCGCCTTCGGGCAGATGTGACCGCGGGAGAGCGGGTCCGACTCGTCACCGCGGATGTCGGTCACCCGGCCGTCCTCGACCGTCACGAGCACACCGCAGATCGCTTCACACAGGTTGCACGAGGTCCGCCGTACTGTGGTCGCCATCCACTCAAACTACCCCCGGGTAGCCTGATCGGCCATCAGTCGAAGCGTGCCTCGTCCAGCCGGCCCAGGATGGCGTCGACGGTCTCGCCGGCGGACAGGTCGGAGTTGTCGAGCCAGAGCCCGCGGCGCGGGGTGAACGCGTGCAGCTCGTAGTCGAGCTCGTCGACCAGGTGGTGCGCCCCGCCGAGCCGGCTCGAGATGACCTCCGGGCGCGGCGTCAGTACGACGAGGTAGCGCGGACGGGTCTGGATGCCGTCCAGGAACTCGCGCAGCAGCTCGCCGATCACGACGTCCTGGAGGACCACGGTGAAGCCGGCGCCGGCGTACCCGTCGGCGGCCTGGCAGGCGAGCCGGTAGCGGAGCTGGAGCTGCCGCTGCGCCTCCTTGCTGTCGTCGGCCATCGAGGCCTGTCCGCTGACGATCATCCGGCGGAAAACGTCACCCCGGAGATGCACGCCGTACTGGAATCTCTCGGCCAGTAACTGCGAGACCGTCGACTTCCCGGCCGCCGTGATTCCACTGACGACGATCACCCCCTCGGACTCCATGCAGGTGATCGTGCCACGCGGGACGAGGTTTTAGGCCGGTCCCGGCGATTCTTGTCCGAAAACCCTCATTTGCAAGGGCTTTTCAGACCAGCAACGTCTCGATGTGATGGCGCAGGAGCTGCCGGACCCGGGTCGGCGTGGTGCGCTCCGGCTGGATCGCGGCATGCAGCGCGAGGCCGTCGAGCAGGGCATGCAAACGCTCGATTTCCCGGCGCAGCTCTAGGTCCCCGCGCAGTGCGCCGGACTCGGACAGCGCCTGCAGCAGGGACTCGCACAGGAACCGCAGTCCGTCGTGGACCTTGTCCACGTGTTCGTGCAGGCTGCCGCCGTCCGACTCGGCCTGCGCCTGGGCCATGAAGGCGATCCAGACGTCGAACTCGGCCCGTCGGTCGGCGTCCAGCGGAAGCGCCTCCTCGAGGTAGCGCAGCGCGACCGCAGTCGCGTTGCCCTTCGGGTTGAGCGTGCTGACCCGCTCCGTCACCCGGCGGGAGACCAGGTCCATCGCGAAGCTGAGCAGGCCGGCCTGGTCCGGGAAGTAGTAGCGGACGGCGCCGGGGGACCAGCCGGCCTCGGCCGCGATGGTCCGGACCGACGCGGCCCGGATCCCGTCCCGGCGGACCACCCGCCAGAGCGCCTCGGCGATCTCCTCGCGGCGGGTCTCGTGGTCGACGATCTTCGGCATGGGCCCTTTTTAGCACAGCTGTGTTACTGTCTTGTTCTGACACAGTCGTACTGAAAAACGTCTCGGGAGGGTGAACCACTGTGCTGCTCGCTGTGATCGCCGCGTGTGAAGTCGGCTTCTGGGTGCTGCTCGCCGCCGGCATGGTGACGCGTTACCTGTTCCGGCTGCCCCGGGCGGGCCTGGTCCTGCTCGCCGGGGTGCCGCTGGTCGATGTGGTGATGCTGGTCGCCAGCGTGATCGACATCCAGCGCGGTGGTGAGCCGTCGTTCAAGCACTCGCTGGCCGCGATCTTCATCGGCGTCAGTGTCGGCTTCGGCCACCAGACGCTGAAGTGGGCGGACAAGTGGGCTGCGCACTACTTGGCCGGCGCCCCGCGTCCGGTCAAGCCGCCGAAGTCGGAGCGGGCCCGCCGCGAGCGGGCCGGCTGGTTCCGCCACCTGCTGGCGTACTCCGTGGGCGTCGGCATCATGATCGGCCTCGGCCTGCTGTCCGGTCGGGGGTACGACGCTGTGCTCGGGCCGGCGTGGACCTGGACGATCGTGCTGGTCATCGACGCCGTCGTGTCGTTCAGCTACTCGTTCGAGGGTGCGGACTCCGAGGAGCAGACGCCGCGGGAGAAGCAGTCAGTCTGACGTCCCCGGTCGCGCGGCCCGGTCGTCGTACATTGCGGTCATGACTACGGGTGGACGGGTGTGGGCTGGGGTCACCGCACTGGTGGTCGCCTGCGGGATCGTCGTACAGCTCTTCGTGACGGCGAACGGGACCGAGGGCTTCTTCCCGGACAACCCCGAGCGCGTGTTCAACGTGTTCGCGTACTTCACCATCCAGTCGAACCTGTTGCTCGGTGGGACGACGCTGGCGCTGACGTTGTGGCCGGACCGGCCGCAGAGCACGCTGTTCAAGACCTTGCGGCTGAACGGCGTGCTCTGCATCGCCGTGACGGGAATCGTCTACCACCTGGTGCTGGCCGGGCTGGACGAGCTGTCCGGGTGGGCGGCGGTGGCGAACTTCCTGTTGCACACGGCCGCGCCGGTGGTCGGCGTACTGGGCTGGTTGCTGTTCGGGCCGCGTGGGCGGACCGATCCGCGGATCGTCACCTGGTCGATCGTGTATCCGCTGCTGTGGCTGGCGTTCACGCTGGTCCGTGGTGAGTTCGTCGGGTTCTACCCGTATCCGTTCGTCGACGTCGCCGAGCACGGGTACGCGCGGGTGCTGCTGAACTGCCTGCTGGTCGCGGTACTGTTCCTGGCTCTGGCGGCGGGCGCCACCGCGCTCGACCGCCGGTTGCACCGGAAGACGACCGTCGAAAGGTAAGACCTGTGCTGGTGACCTCTCGCTCGTACGCCGAGTACGAAGCGATGTTCGACCTGACCGTACTGCCCGACTCGATCCTCGACTGTTGCGCGGGCGGTTCGAGCTTCACCGCGGAGGCCGCCGCCCGCGGCGTCGACGCGATCGCCGCCGACCCGGTGTACGAGCTGGAGCCCGCCGAGCTCGTCGACACGGTCCGCAAGAGTTTGCCGGCCGGGTCCGGGATCGTCGACGAGCACGCGGGCAGCTTCGTCTGGCACTGGTACGGGTCACCGGAACGACGCGACGAGCTCCGCATCGACGCAGCCGACCGCTTCCTGCAGGACGTCGCCACCGCGCCGCAGCGCTACATCCCCGCCGAGCTCCCCGATCTCCCCTTCGGAGACAGGCGGTTCGAGCTGGTCCTGTGCTCCCACCTGCTCTTCACCTGGGCCGACACGTTCGACCGCGACTGGCACCTGGCCGCCCTCCGCGAACTCATCCGCGTCACCAACTCCGAGGTCCGCATCTTCCCCCTCGTCCTCCAGGGCACGGGAGCCCCCGTGGGCTTCATGCCCGAGCTGTTGGATGCCCTCGACAACATCACCTGGGAGATCCGCAAGGTCCCCTACGAGTTCCAGGCCGGCGCCAACGAAATGCTGGTCCTGACCCGCAGCTGACGTCTGGTGCCTCCCACCCGGCGTGGTCACGGGTGAGTGCGCGACTGACCCGTCACGCGGGGTGGGAGGCGCCAAACGCCAGCTGTCCACGTGGGGTGGCGTCGAGAGGCCGGTCGGGCGGGCAGGAGGACGGTCTACCGCCCGCCCTACCGGCTGGAGGGCGTCAGGAGAGGCCCTACCGGTTCAAGAGTTGTTTCAGCGGAGGTAGCGGCCGCAGACCGGCCACGGCTGGGCGCCGCGCTGGGCGTACAGCTTCTTCGCGCGCATCAACTGCTCGGCCGCCGACGCCTTCGCCGGGTTGCCGGAGCCGCCGACGCTGCGCCACGTCTGCAGGTCGAACTGGAAGAGCCCGTAATAGCCGGCCGGGTTCACCGCCCGCGGGTTGCCGCCGGACTCACATTCGGCGACCTTGCGCCACGCGGCACTCATGCTCACACTCGACGAGGACCGGTCCTCGGAGCGGCTGGTGCGCGCCTTGCGCTCGGTCTTGCGCTCGGTCTTGCGGACCTTCTTGGTCTCGGTCTTCTTCGCCGTCACCTTGCGCGGAGCGGTGGCCTTCTTCACGCCGTCCAGCGTCAGGGTCTGACCGATCAGGATCAGGTCCGGATCCTCGAGGTTGTTGATCCTGGCCAGCTCACGCCAGTCGGCGCCGTTGGCCTGGGCGATTTCGGAGAGGGTGTCGCCGGACTTGACCGTGTAGTCGGTCGCGAACGCTGCGCCCGCGCCGGCGGCGGTGATACCGGCCCCGAGACCGGCGATGGAGATGGTCCGGGCCACCCGGCGAGTACTTCGCCGGGGGCGCGCATGTCGGGCTTTGGACATCAGAAGTGCGCTCCTCGTGAGCTTGGGCATGGTGGAACTCACCAGGCCCCCCGTGCAGGGGAGGGGGCATCCGGGCAGGTCACAGGACAGCGTCCGAATGATCACGCCACGGTAACGACGTGACCCGAGCCATCCTGTGCGACCTCGGCCCGGAGCGCAAGGCCATTCGGCGATCTGCCTCACACTTTTTTCTTGTCCTGACTTATCGAAACCCCAACAACAGAACGGTTTCCGGCTCCGGAACGGCCTGTTTGGGCACTGCGGGACCAGGGTAGTCAAACGCTCGAAACAGGCCGGTTTACCGCCTGGACCGATCGGTTTCCTCCGGTCGCGCGTGCCCTCCGGCGGGTTGAGTCGTTGAGGAGACACGGGCACCGCCGTCCGGCTGTACGGAAATCACCGTCGCGCGGGGTGTGTCCGGCGGATGAGGCGACGGACGTGATGGGGGCGGAGCGGTGATCCGAGTGGCTCTCGGCCATCGCGGCACGATGGTGCGTGGTGCACTGGCCGCGGTGCTGGCAAGGGAGAACGATCTGGACGTGGTGGCCGAGCTGGACCGCTCGGAGGACGTCCTGCAGGTGGCCGGGCGGCGGCCGCACGTCGTGCTGCTCGATCCACAGTTGCCCGGGCGGATCCGGATCGAGGACCTCTGCCGCAAGCTGACCGGGCCCGGTGTGCTGGTGCTGATCGACCACGAGGCGATCGCCGCGACCAGCCTGGCCCTGGTGAAGCAGGCGCCGCGGATCGGCCTGATCGCGACGGACGCGACGACCGACCAGTTGGTGCAGGCGGTGCGCGACGTGGCGAAGGGTTTGCCCGTGGTCGACGTACGGCTTGCTGTCGCCGCGTTGAAGGCCGGTGACAACCCGTTGACCGATCGCGAGTGCGACGTGCTCCGCCAGGTCGGCACCGGCGCCACCGCGCAGGAAGTTGCCCGCACGCTGAGTCTGAGCACGGGCACGGTTCGCAACTACCTGTCCCGCATCCTCACCAAGACGGGGTCACGCAGCCGGATCGAGGCGATCCGGAAGGCTCAGGACGCCGGCTGGATCTGACGTCGCTGCGGGACGGGCGGCGCCCAGTGGCCGTGCAACTCGCGGTACTGGCGCGAGGTGCGCATCAGCAGGGCGTGCGTGCCGATCGTTGCCTTGTTCCCGTCCAGGACCAGGATGCGCCGCGCGCGGAGCGCTGAGCTGATCCGGTGCGCGATCACGATCAACGTCCCGCCACGCTTCGCGAACGCCTCCTCGGCTCGCCGTTCCGCTTCCGGGTCGAGGAAACAGGTGGCCTCGTCGAGTACGACGAGAGGCGCCGGCGACAGGTACGCGCGAACCAGCGCGATCAACTGGCGTTCGCCGGCCGACAACTCACCCGGCCTCACGTCCGCGGCAAGCCCGCCGATCCGCTCGATCAACGCACCGGCGCCGACCGCCTCGACCGCCTCTTCGACCTCCCGCGTCGTTGCGTCAGGCAACAAGTAGGTCAGGTTGTCCAGCACGGCGCCGCTGAACACGTACGCCTCCTGCGGGATCAGCACCCGCGTCGCGGCCAACCGTTCGGTCGTCAGCTCGGTCGGAGGTACGTCGCCCAGCGACAGCCGGCCGCTGGTCGGCCGGAGCATCCCGCAGATCAACCCGGCCAGCGTCGACTTGCCGATCCCGCTCGGGCCGACCACCGCGAGGTGCTCGCCTTCGGCAACGGTCAGCTCCAGGTTGTCGAGCACCGCCTCCGCATTCGGGCCGTAGGCAAACGTCAGCCCGCGCATCCGCACCTGATACCCGTGCGCGACGTCGATCCGGCGCGGCCGCTCCGCCGGAGCCGACGTGTCCAGGATCCGTCCGAGCGTGATCACATATCGCAGGCCGCTGTCGCCCAACGCACTGAGCACCGTGTTGAGCGCAGGCTGCAAACCGATCAGCACATACGTCAGACCGCCCAGCAACGTGCCCGTGCTGACCCCACGCCCGACCAGCCACGGCCCGATCGCCAGCAGGATCAGCAACGGCAGCCACCCACCGACCGCGAAGCACAGTGTCCGTAGCGCAGCGACCTTCGCGAGCGCCCGCTCAGCCGTCGCGTGCGCCTCGATCGGTTCGCCGACCAGTTGACCGGCGTACTCCTCGGCCCCGGTCGCCGTGATGTCGCGGACGCCGCCGAACACCATCCCGGCGGACGCCGCCAGCTCCTCGTCGGCGGTGAGCGACGCCCGGACCCGATCCGCCGCCATCCCCAGCACCGCCAGCGACAGCACGAACCCGATCAGGAAGGGCGGTACGACGAACGCCGCGACCACCGGTGCCAGTGACAACAGTCCGGCCAGCACGCCGAACAGCGTGACGGCGAAACTGCGGATCACCAGGACCAGACCGGCGAAGGTGTCCCGGACGATCTCGACCTGACGGTTCAGCCGGGCCACGGCACCGTCGTCACCCGTCCGCAGTGCGCCGGCGACCACCCGCCGTACCAGGTCGTCGCGGAGTGGCTCGACCAGGTCGCCGAGCCGGGCGTACACCTGCTTCGCGCCCGCCGAGCCGAGGCCCGCGGCCGCGATCAGGCCGCCGAGCCAGGCGATCCCTGGCCAGGCGTGCCCAGCGAGGAAGTTGTCCGTCGCCCGCGCGACCGCGATGCCGTACACCGCGGTCGGGAGGATCTCCGGGATCGACCAGGCGAGCAGCTTCAGGCTCGACCGGTTCCGGACCGCGCGAGCGCCGTACCTGAGTTCGCGTCTCAACCGAAGACCTCGCGGTACGACGAGTTCTGCCAGAGATCGGCGTGCGGGGCGACGGCCCGGACCTGGCCGTGGTCGAGCCAGACGACCAGATCGGCCCGGGCCGCGGTCGCGGAGCGATGGGTGACGATGAGCCGGGTCCGGCGGTGCCGGTCCTCGGTGAGGGTGCGGCTGATCTGCAGCTCGGTCGCGGTGTCGAGGCTCGAGGTCGCGTCGTCCAGCACCAGCAGGCGGTTCGCCGACCAGGCCCGCGCCAGCCCGAGCCGTTGCCGCTCGCCACCGGACATCGGTGCCCTGCGCAACGAAGTGAAGTACCCGTCGGGCAGCCGGCTGACGAAGTCGTGCGCGTGCGTCGCCCGCGCGGCGGCCAGTGTCCGCACCGGGCTGACGGCGTGCGGCTCGATCGCCTCGCCGATCGTCCGGCCGACCAGCTGCGGGCGCTCGAACGCACACCCGACCGCAGTGCGCAACGCTCGCCGACTGACTGCCTGCAGCGGTACGCCGTCCAGCGAAACCTGCCCGTTGGACGGGTCACGCAGCCGCGCCGCCACCGCCGCAAGCACCGACTTCCCGGCGCCGCTCGGACCGACGACGGCCACCGTCGCGCCACCGGGCAGATCAAGATTCACGTTGTCCAGCAGGACGTTTCCGCCCGCGACGACGGTGACCGCGTCGAAGGTCAACTGACCCGGGCCACTCGGAACCGGCAACGTCCCATACGCGATGGTGTCTGTCGACAGCACCTCCGCGGCGCGGTGCACACCGGCTCGCGCCCGGGCGAGCTCGCCGATCACGCCGGTGAGGTTGCCCAGGCCGGCCCCGAGCACGGCGTACTGGGAAGCAGCGAACAGCTCGCCGGCGGTGATCCGGCCGGAGACGAGTTGAAGCCCTCCGACGGCGAGGACGGTGACCAGGACGAGCGGGCCGACGACGGCAGCCTGCGCGCCGGAGCGGGCGAGGATGCGCCAGGTCACGACCCCGTGCTTGTGCAGCTCGGGCAGCAGCGCGAGGATACGGCGCTCCTCGCGGGCTGTCGTGCCAGCGGCGGTGATCGTGCGGATGCCGGTCAGCGACTCGGACAGCAGCGAGGCGATCCGGCCCTGCGTCTCCTGGTAGGCGAGGCTGACATCCGCCGTACGGCGTGCGAACGTCCAGAGGACCGCGATCACGAGCAGCACACCGCCGAAGAAGGCTGCGGCCAGCCAGGGGTCGATCAGGGCCAGCAGGACGAGGCTCCCGAGGGGTGGTGCGACGGCGGCGACCGCTGTCACGGCGGCCGGACCGGCTTGTGCAGCGTCGGTGGCGTTGGCCGAGACCCGGGTGACCAGGTCACCGGTCTCGAAGTTGCGGGTGCCTTCCGGTCCGGCGTGCACGATCTGCTTGACCAGGCGATGCCGCAGCCAAGCAGTGGTCTCGGCGACACAGGCGGCGCCGGCGAAGGCGTCGACGAGGCTGGCCGCGATCCCCAGCGCGATGAGCCCGGCCGCGACGATCAGCCATTGCGTGTAGCCGGAGCCCGCGACGATCGAGTCGACCGAACGGCCGAGAATCGTCGGCAGCGCCAGCGTGACGGCGCTGCCGATCAACGCGTTCAGCCCGATCAGCGGCAACCAGCCGCGGCCGTGCTTGACCACGTCGCCGAAGCTGATCATGAGTCCAGCCCGGTCTGCTCGGCGACGAAGGCCAGCATGTCGGCCGCCAGGCTGATGCCCTTGCCGGCCGATCCGGTCGCGTGACCGGCGTCCGGGTCGAGCCTCAGCAGCACCGGGCGATCACCGGCGGTCGCGTGCTGGAGCGCGGCGACGAACTTCCTTGCATGCAAGGGATCCACCCGCGTGTCGTTGCCGAACGCCGTCACGAGCACGGCCGGATACTTCACGCCTTCGGTCACCAGGTGGTACGGCGAGTAGGACAGCAGGTTCTCGAACTGCTCGGGATCCTTGACTGTCCCGAACTCCGGCACCCAGCGCTCACCAAGACCCGACAGCTCGTAGCGGACCATGTCCGTCAGTGGCGCCGAGCAGACGGCCGCGGCGAAGAGCTCCGGGCGCCGGGTGATGGCGGCTGCGACGAGCAGGCCGCCGTTCGACTCACCGCACAGCGCGAGTTGGTCAGTGGTGGTCCAGCCTTCGGCGATCAGGTGCTCGGCGGCGGCGATGAAGTCGTCGAAGACCTTCTGCTTCTGGTCCAGGATGCCCGCACGATGGGAGGCCGCGTCGCCGCGGACGGTGGCGGTCACGAAGACGCCGCCGGCCTCGACCCAGGCGAGGGTGAACGCCGAGTACGTCGGGGTGAGCGACTGGCCGAACCCGCCGTACCCGTAGAGGATCGTCGGCCCGGACGCACCAGGTTTGGCGATCACCTGGAGCTGGATCTCGGTGCCGTCGGGCGCGGTGCACGTCAGGTGATGCGTCTCGGCCTCGGTCGTCGCGCCGGGTGCTTGCGACACCAGCGTCGTACGACCGTCCCAGCAGTAGACGGCGGATGGCGTGACGCTGTCGGTGTAGGTGAACCAGGCCTCGCGGCCGCCCTCGGGGCGTGTGGTCAGCGAGCCGATGGAGCCGACGCCCGGCAGGTCGACGTTGCCGATCCGCTGGCCGGTGACTCGGTCGTGAATCGCGATCTCGCCTGCGGTGCCGACGAGGACCACGTCGTCCAGGACCGCGAGGCCGGTCAGCGGTACGCCGGGATCGATGAAGTCCTGCCAGACGTGTGGATCGCTCGGGTCGCCGACGCAGATCCGGCCGGTCGGGGAGTCCTTGGTCGTGACGACGTACAGGCGGCCGTCGGGACCGACCGACATCACGGTGAGCGCGTCGACGCCCTGCTGGATCGTTGCCGGTGGCTCGTCCGAACTGAGATCGGCCAGCCAGAGGTCGTTCGCCGTACCGCGGGCCGCGGAGATCGTCAGCCAGCGACCGTCGTTGCTGATCTCCAGGCCGTACGACGGTTCCTCGGCGAGGACTGTGGTGTCGCCACTCGAGCCGATGGTGTGGCGTCGTACCTGCCGGAAACGCACGTAGTAGAAGGACTTTCCGTCCGGCAGCCAGGCGATCGGGGAGTAGCGGCAGCCGTCGATCGGACCGTCGATGAGCTGGCTGGTGGTGACGTCGAGGACGTGCAGGATGGACTGCTCGTCGCCGCCGCGGGAGATCTGGAAGGCGACCAGGCTGCCGTCGGGCGATGGTTGCCAGCTGTCCAGCGTGGTGAGGCCGGAGGGGTCGAGTTGCATCGGGTCGGCGAGCGGCGTCTGGTCGACGTACAGGATCGGGTGTTGCTGCCCGGGGTCGCGGCGGACGGTGAAGCAGCGGTCGCCGCGCCAGGTCGGAGTCGAGACGGTGCCGACGTTCGAGAGGGACTTCACCCGGGTGCGGAACCGGAACCGGCCCGGCAGCGTGGCGGCGTGGTTCAGCCAGAGCTCGTCCTGGCTCGCCTGCCACTGCGCGGTCTCGGGGGACGTCGCGTCCTCGAGCCGGCGGTAGGGGTCCGCGACGGGATGGCCGTGCACCTGCTCCACGAGCGGGAGCCGCTCGGCGCATGGATAGGACTGCACGGAGTTGGACAACTGCGGTGCTCCTTCCGGTGGAGAAGAAGGCTGGGAGGTGGTGCGGGCCGGCGCGGGCGAGCGCGGACGACCCGCCTGGTCCCTTGGGCTGAATGCAGGTTCGGCCCTGGGTGGGATTTGCCGCCCACCCAGGGCCTTCAGAACCTGGTTGCCCAGGGACCGATCAGTGGCAGAGCAGAAGGCTCAGGTTGCTCGGGCGCTGCGACGCGCAGCCCAGCACGGTCAGCGTGGAGCCGCCGTGGTGGTGGCCGCCGCCGTACCCCGGGGTCTCGAGGCCCTGAAGGTCGAGAAGTGCCATGTTCTTACACCTCCTTCGATGCAGATCGTCGGGATAGGGACTCGGACCACTGGGGAGGTCCGAGGAACGGGAGGGACACCGGCGCGTCGTGCAACGCCGATCCCAGGGCCAGCAGTACGCCGGCCGATCCGGTCGCCAGGTCCATCGAGAGACGGAGCAACTGGTGACCGGGGAACGCGAGGCCGCCTTCGTACGGCATCGCGTGCCAGCCGAGGCCGTACACCAGGTCGTCGACCGTCGCCTGCTCCTCGCCGAGTGCGGCGGCGGTGAGGAGCAGACCGGCGCGGCCCATGAACAGGCCGGGCTGGACGTAGTAGGAGCAGTGCGTCACCCGCCGGAGCTCGGCGAGGATGGTCGCAAGCTCTTCGGACGGGCGGTGGCGCAGGTACCGTTCGAGGACGAGTGCGACACCGGCCGACCCCTCCTCGAGGTACGGCAGCGTCCGCCAGCCTTGGTTGACCTGCCGCATTCCGTCCGGCGTCTTGACGCTTCGCCGGAGGTCCTGCCGGATGGCGATCTCCGCGAGGTCCAGCAGTCCGGTGTCGCCGAGCCGCTCGTAGGCCTCGAGGAACAGCAGCGCAGGTCCCGACGACCCGTACATCAACCCGGCCCGCGCATGCTGACCGCCACTGATCTCCGGTACGTCGTCCACGTCGCCGAGCCGGTCCGCGACCAGATCCAGCACCCGGACCGCGTTGGCCCGGAGCGCCGGCTCGGTGTCGAAGTACAGGAGATTGAGGCCGATGCCGGCGAGGCCGGAGTGCAGGCCGAGCTCGCGGGAGTTCCAGTCGTCGGCCAGGGTGCGGTCGACCAGGTCCAGCGCGTCCTGACGGTAGCCGAGCTCGTCGAGGACGTGCGCCACACCGTGCAGACCGTCGTACAGGCCGGGGCCACACTCCGTGTCCAGGGTCCGCTTGCGCAACCAGTCGTCGTACTCCGGGAAGCGGCCGGCGCCGGTCTTCGCCAGCGTGTAGAGGACGCCCGCGGCGCCGGTCGCGAGGTCGATGCCGCCGCCGGCCCGGAACTGCGCGATGTCGCCGGGGAACAGCCGGTCGGTGCGGTCGGGGGTCGCGCTGGCGACGATCGCCTTGGTGAGCGCGGCTCGGGTGTCGGCCCACTCGGACTTGCCTGGGAGCGCAATGCCGGCCAGGTCGTCCTTGGTCTCTGCTCCCGCGACGGTGCGGACCGCCTCGTCGATCGTTGCCCTGGGTACCGGGAAGGTTTCGGTGATCATGTCGGCGAGCTGGAACGCCTTGCCGGGTTGGAGATTCAGCAGGATGGTCGCTTGCGGCGCGTAGACGCCGAGCGCGACACAGGCCAGCGCGTACCGGTCCACGTCGACACCTTGCCGGTCCGGCGGTGCCGCGTACCCGGGGTGGGCGAGCGTGGAGCGGGCTTTGTCCTCAGCTTTGGTCGCGACCTCGAAGTCGATCAGCTTCAGCCGTCCGTCGGCGTCCAGCAGGACGTTGTCCGGGTGCAGGTCGCAGAACACCACGCCGCGGCTGTGCAGCTTCCCCACCGCTTCGGTCAGTTGCTCGACCGCGTTTGCTGCCCAGTCGGCGTACTCCGCCTTCTCCGCGTCGGTCGCGTCCGGGTGGGTCAGGGGGTAGCGCCGTACCAGCTCTCGCTGCAGGGACACCGAGTCGATGTGCTCCTGGACGAGGAAGTGGTGCTCGCCGAGCTGCAGGTAGTCGTGCGTCTTCGGTACGACGTCGAGGCCGTCGAGCTGGGCGAGGATGTCGCGTTCGTGGCTGATCCGGGCGACCGCGTCCCGGCCGGCCATGTCCAGTCCGGCGTACGGGCGGCCCTCCTTGAGGACGACGCGTTCACCGGTCTCGTTGTGGTGGCCGACGTACACGCCGCCGCCGTTCGAGAACTGGATGACTCCGTCGATCGTGTACGCGAGGTCGTTGGTGGTGACGGCATTGCGGGCGTCCAGGTGCGGCTGCAGGAACGCCGGCAGCGTCACCCACGGCGGTACCCAGAACGTCGGGCTGCGATGGTCCGGGACGAGCCGGCCCCGGTCGTCCTCGATCGCGAGCACGCGCTCGCCGGTCGGTGACAGGCAGAACCGGCTGACGAAAGCGCCGTACCGGACGAAGAGCGGGCCCTCGGCGTAGCGCAGATCGCTCAGGATGTAAGGGCCTTCGACGCCTGCGAGGATCTCGTCGAGCTCGGTGAGGATCTGCTCGAGCTGCGCCTCGTCCGCCGGGTAGATCGTCACCAGCTTGCCGCTCGAACCACGCGGCGCGGACTTCGAGTTGACCATCACCAGGACCGGCTCGTTGCGCAGGAACTTGAACGCGATGCCGCGCGGAACGCAGTAGTCCCACACCGCCTCGAGCGTCCGCTCCACATCGGCGAGCCGCGCCGACACGTGAATCTTCCACCCCTGCGCCGGCAGCCGGAGCTCGGCGGGCGCGTAGTGCATCCAGGTCTCGCCCGGCACGTGCTGCCACCCGTCCGGAACCGGCCGCCCGCACAACGCGAAGTCCGGGTGCTGAGCACCACGGTTGGCCGGCGTCTCGTAGAACGTCCGATCCGCCAAGCAGTAGAACTCGTAGCTGTCCTGCGCTGTCTCATGCATAACTGTCCGACCCCCCTTCCGTGGTGCCCCGCCACATCTTGGGCGCCCCGGAAGGGCTCGTCGTAGTGCACGATGTCATCACTCTCGTGTGAAGAACCCACCCACTACGAGTGAGTAACTAAACACTCTTCGTTACCGCACTGCAGCGTCCAAGCGTGAATCCCGCCGTAACACGATGTCAATCCGCGACAGCAGCATCACAACCCGTAACTTCCCTGGCGATGACTCGTACGACCTCGTCGACTAGGGTCTGGACGTGACCCAGTGGAAGATCCACGGCGAACGAGTAGTCGACGACACCCGCCGCCTACACCTGAGCATCGCCTCGATCGAACTCCCCGACGGCGCCCAGTTCGAGCAGTACGTCCTACGAATGCCGAAGGCCGC
>NZ_JBSFBL010000084.1:0-22620 GCF_053592935.1 Kribbella sp. NPDC002412 | reverse complement strand
ACTTGAATCAATAATGTTTCAAAGGAATCCGCCACAGAACAACAAACAACCACCCACCCAAACCACAAGAGTAAGGATGCGAGAAGATGTTCAATGCCCTGCGAACGGGGTTAATGCATCTTTCGGCATTGACTTTCGGCACGCTGTTGAGTTCTCAAGAATCGGACGCACACCGCGTCTTGGCTTCTCAGCCAGGACTCCGGGGCAACCTGCGTTACTCTACCGGATCAGATCCACCGAGTCAAGACTCAATTTTTCTGGCCCTCCACCCATGTCTTGGCTACCGGCCCGAGTCAGACGACGCGGTTCGGCTCAGCTAGCCTTGGGGGGTTCGGAGCGACCGGCCGCTTTCGCGTCCCGCGCCTCGCTCCAACAAGAAGAACATTACGTGGCTTCGAGGTGGCCGGTCAAATCGGTTCCCGGTGGGCAGGATCACACGGTTGTAATTTGCTCTCGGCATCCAGTTTGTGGGAGTGGAGCCGGCCCCGTCAGCGATCCGCCGACGACGCCAGAACCCCTGCAAACGAACGCTTTCCCCGGCGCAGCACCAGCACGCCACCCGGCAGCAGGTCGTCGGACCCCGGCACATACTCGGGGTCCTTCACCTTCTCGTTGTTCAGGTAGCCACCGCCCTCGGCCACCGTCCGCCGCGCAGCCGACTTGCTGGCGACCAGGCCGGACTTCACGAGCAGGTCGGCGTACGTCGGCATCGGTTCGCCGGCGCCGAGCTCGACGTGGGGTGCTTCGCGGAGTGCGGCGACGAGTGTGGAGCCGTCGAGGGAGGCGAGCTCCCCTTGGCCGAAGAGCGCCTTCGACGCCTCCTGCACTCTCCTGGTCTCCTCTTCGCCGTGGACCAGCGTGGTGAGGTCCTCTGCGAGCAGTCGCTGCGCCTCACGCGCTTGTGGGCGCTCCGCTGTCGCCTGCTCGAGTGCCGCGATCTCCTCAGGTGTTCGGAACGTGTAGAACCGCACGAGCTGCATCACGTCGCGGTCATCCGTGTTGAACCAGAACTGGTAGAACGCGTACGGCGACGTCAGCTCCCTGTCCAGCCACACAGTCCCGGACTCGGTCTTACCGAACTTGGTGCCGTCCGCCTTGGTGACGAGTGGCGTGGCCAACGCGTGCGCCTTGCCGCCCTCGGTACGGCGGATGAGCTCAGCGCCGGCGGTGAGGTTGCCCCACTGGTCGCTCCCACCGGTCTGCAGCGTGCAGTTATGGCGGCGGTAGAGCTCCAGGTAGTCCAGTGACTGCAGCAGCACGTAGCTGAACTCCGTGTAGCTGATCCCCTGCTCCAGGCGCGCCTTCACGACCTCACGGCCGAGCATCCGGTTCACCGGGAAGTGCTTGCCGATGTCACGCAGGAAGTCGAGCGTGTTGAGGTCCTTGGTCCAGTCGTAGTTGTTCACGATCCGGCCGGGGTTCGGCAGCGCCGGGTCGAAGTCGATGAACTTCTCGACCTGGCTGCGGACCTTCTCGACCCACTGCTGGACGACGTCCTTCGGGTTCAGCACCCGCTCGGAGCTCTCCTTGGGGTCCCCGATCAGCCCGGTGGCGCCGCCGACGAGCCCGATCGGGTTGTGGCCGGCCAGCTGGAGGCGGCGCAGCGTCAGCAGCTGCAGCAGGTTTCCCATGTGCAGGCTGGGCGCGGTGGGGTCGAAGCCGACGTACGAGGTGATCGGTCCGGCCGCCATCGCGGCCCGCAGGGCGTCGGGATCGGTCGAATGCGCGATCAGGCCGCGGCTCTCCAGGTCGTCGAGCACCTGGGTGCGGCGTGCGGTCCCGCTGTCGGTCACTTGTCTCTCCTCGAGTACGTCGGTCGACTACAAGTGTCCTGTATGGCGGCTACGTCGGGTCGGGGCGGGTCAGGACAGCTTGGAGCTGGGGCCGCAGCGCGTGGCCGTCCGGTGCGTGCACCGTGGCAGCGTTGGGCCGGTGCGGGTCGTGCGCGCCCGGGTCCGAGTTGGGCACCGGGAGACCGTGCGACAGCACCTGCTCGGCCGGGGTGAGCTGGCGGATGCCGATCGCCCGCACGTGCTCCGGGTGCGTCTGCGCGAAGTCGCCGTACAGCTGGGGGTCGTGCTGGCCGTCGTCGCCGATCAGGACCCAGCGGACGTTCGGGAACTCCGCCGCAAGCCGGCGGAGGGCCGAGCGCTTGTGCTCCTGCCCGCTGCGGAACCAGCCGGTGTTGGTCGGTCCCCAGTCGGTGAGCAGCAGCGGGCCGGCCGGGTACCCGTGCCGCGCCAGGAAGCGGGTGAGCGTGGGCGCCGTGTTCCAGGCACCTGTGGAGAGGTAGAAGATCGGCGCACCCGGGTGGTCCGCCAGCAGCTCGGCGTACATCTCTGCCATCCCCGGTACGACGCGACGCGCCTGCTCGTCCCGGACGAAGGTGTTCCAGGCGGCGATCAGCGGACGCGGCAGCATCGTCAGCATCACCGTGTCGTCGATGTCGCTGACCAGACCGAGCGTGGCGTCCGGATCGGGCACGTACACCCGGGCTCGCGCCTCCCGCTCGCCGTGCACCCCCAGGTTGATCTCGTGCCAGCCCGGCGGCAGCACCACCGGCACGGTCAGGTCGACGAAGCCGCCGCGGTCGGTCATCGCATCGAACGTCTGCCCGCTGACGGTGACCGTCACCTGCACCTTGGTCGCCGGCGCGGTGACGAACACCCGCCAGCCGCGCACCACCTGGTCCTCGTCGAACCGCGGCTGGTTGCGCGGGTCCCGGCTCAGTACGACGCGGGCCAGCACCCGGACGAACTGGGTGGTGCCGTAGCCGACGTGCGGGATGATCCGTTCCCGCCAGCCGCGACGCCGCAGGATCGCCTGCACCCCGATGTTGAACCAGTCCTCGAGACGGGACGCGTAGTGCGGACGGGCCATAGTCCGAAACCTACCCGGAGCAGGGGCCGCTACGCCTGCCGCCCCACTGGCTGGGAAGACCTTTACCCGACTGCCGGACCTCCCTCGAGAACTGTCGGCGGCCGCCTCTACGGTTCTTCGCATGACACAGATCGGGATGTGCTTCCCGCGGACCTACCCCGCCGCCCTGGTGACCGACGTGGCCCGCCGCCTGGACCAGGGCGGCGCGGACGAGTTGTGGATCATCGAGGACTGCTTCTACACCGCCGGACCGTCGCTGGTGTCCGCCGCGCTCACCTCGACCGAGCGGCTCACCGTAGGCCTCGGCATCGTGCCGGCAGTGGCCCGGACGGCGGCCGTCACCGCGATGGAGTTCGCCACTCTGGATGCGCTCGCGCCGGGCCGGTTCCTGCCCGGTATCGGCCACGGCGTGCAGGACTGGATGGGCCAGATGGGCGTCCGGCCGAAGTCACCGCTGACCGCGCTCGAGGAGGTCACCACAGCCGTCACCCGGCTGCTCGCCGGTGAGAACGTCACGGTCGAGGGCAAGACGGTCAACCTGACCGACGTGAAGCTGGACGCGCCGCCGGCCGAGGCGCCGCCGATCCTGCTCGGCGTCATGGGCCCGAAGTCGATGGCGCTGGCCGGCCGTGTCGGAGGCGGCCTCGTCCTGGCCGAGCCGGCGACTCCGTCGTACGTCCGGCAGTCACTCGAGTACGCCGGATCGCCCGACGGCTTCCTGGTCGCGGTGTTCAGCGCGTTCTGCGTACGCGCGGACCGCAAGACGGCGTACGAGTGGACCGCGCCGTGGCTCGCCGCACGCATCGACGACAAGCACCCTGGCCTGACCGCGCTGCCGTTCTTCGACGACCTGAAGAAGCTGTATGACGAGAGCGGAGCAGCCGGCCTGGTCGGGATGCCGGTCGACTGGTGGACCGAGATCGGCGCAGTCGGGACGCTGGACGACGCGGCGGCGCACATCGAGGCGTTGGAGGCAGCCGGCGTGCACCACATCGGCCTGTTCCCAGACCCCGAGGTTGAGCACGGCCTGCCGCAACTCGACCACGTGCTGGAGCTCGCGAACCGTTAGCCGCGGCGTTTGGGGACGTGCGGGCGGTACGGCGAGACCGTCGGGTCGCCCGGGATCCAGAAGCGCCACGGCCACTCGGCCGCCTCGCGCAGGCCGACGCGTGGCCCGGTGGACGGTTCACCGTCGAAGCCGGGGCCGGGCAGCAGCTGGACGTGCGAGGACTTGGACAGCAGGTCGGCGCCGTTGTCGTCCCGGCCGATGCCGAGGGCAACGCACATCCGGGCCGGACCGCGGGCGAGATCGCGGTCCGGGTTCCTGTTCGCCCGCTTCCGCGCCGGCCCGGGGAGCACCCCGTTGGCGGCGGGAGACCCGGGCAAACGACGGGCGCGGGCCAGGTCGGCGCCTTCGACAATCTCCCCGGCCCGGAGGAGGACGGCCGAGGGCTGTCCGTCCGGGCCGGCGCTGATGTTCATGCAGAAGTGCATGCCATAGGTGAAGTACACGTACAGGAACCCGGGTGGGCCGAACATCACCGTGTTGCGGGGTGTCTGGCCGCGGTACGCGTGCGAGCCCGGGTCGTTCGGGCCGTCGTACGCCTCGACCTCGGTCAGGCGTACGGCGACCGTGCCTTCGTCGGTGGTGCTGCGCAGGATCATGCCGAGCAGCCGCGGGGCCACGTCGAGGACGGGATCCGCGAGCAGCGAACGGCGTACGGGCATGCGCAGCACCCTAGATGAAGCTGCGGACAGCCCCGTCAGCCGAGGCGGGATGCGTGCGTGGCGGCGCGCCGCCGGAGCTCGTCCAACTGCTCGGCGACCTGCTCCTTCGCCGTGCCCCCGCGGGTGTTGCGGGACGCCAGCGAGCCCTCCACCGTCAGCACCGAGCGCACGTCCGGCGTCAGCGCCGGCGAGATGGCGGCCAGGTCCGCGTCGGTCAGGTCCCACAGCTCGATGCCGCGCTTCTCGCACTCCTGCACGCACGCGCCCGCCAGCTCGTGGGCAGCCCGGAACGGCACCTTCTGCCGGACCAGCCACTCAGCGATGTCGGTGGCCAGCGAGAAGCCCTGGGGTGCGAGTTCCTCAAGACGTGAAGCGTTGAAGCGCAGCGTCCGGATCATCCCGGTGAACGCGGGCAGCAGCACCTCGAGGGTGTCGATGGAGTCGAAGACCGGCTCCTTGTCCTCCTGCAGGTCCCGGTTGTACGCCAGCGGCTGCGCCTTGAGTGTCGCCAGCAGACCACTCAGGTTGCCGATCAGCCGGCCGGCCTTGCCGCGGGCGAGCTCGGCGATGTCCGGGTTCTTCTTCTGCGGCATGATGCTCGACCCGGTCGAGAACGCGTCGTCCAGCTCGACGAAGCCGAACTCCTTCGTCGCCCAGATGATCACCTCCTCGGCCTGCCGGGACAGGTCGACGCCGACCTGCGCGGTGACGAACGCGAACTCCGCCACGAAGTCGCGGGACGCGGTCCCGTCGATCGAGTTCGCCGACGAGTTGCTGAAGCCCAGCTCCACGGCGACGTACTGCGGGTCCAGTCCGAGCGAGCTGCCGGCCAGAGCACCTGATCCGTACGGCGAGTCCGCAGCGACGCGGGCGTCCCAGTCGGCGAGCCGGTCGAGGTCGCGGATCAGCGGCCAGGCGTGTGCAAGCAGATGGTGGGACAGCAGGACGGGCTGCGCGTGCTGGAGGTGGGTGCGGCCGGGCATCGCGACACCGAGGTGCTTCTCGGCCTGCTCGGCCAGCGTGTTCACCTGGTCCAGCAGGAGCCGCCCGATGATCCGGCCGTGCTCGCGCAGGTAGCCCTTGAACAGCGTCGCGACCTGGTCGTTGCGGGACCGCCCGGCCCGGAGCCGTCCACCGAGCTCAGCACCGAGCCGCTCGAGCAGACCCCGCTCCAGCGCCGTGTGCACGTCCTCGTCGTCCTCGGCGGGCAGGAACTTCCCGGCCAGTACGTCGTCCAGCAGCCCGTCCAGCCCGGCCAGCATCGCCGACAGGTCCTCGTCGGTCAGCAGCCCCGCTCGGTGCAGCACCTTGGCGTGCGCCTTCGACCCGGCGATGTCGTACGGCGCCAGCCGCCAGTCGAACTGGGTCGACTTGCTCAGCGCGGCCAGCGCGTCCGCCGGCCCACCCGCAAACCGTCCACCCCACAGGGCTGCACTTTCTCCGGTACTCAACTCTCAGTTCCTTACTTGGGTTCGCGCGCGGCGAGGGACAGGAAGCGGGTGGCGAGCGCGGGGCCGCCGGTGGGGTTGCGGGAGACGACCATCACGGTGTCGTCGCCGGCGATGGTGCCGAGCACGTCGTCCAGTCCCACGTGGTCGATCGCCGACGCGAAGTACTGGGCCGCACCCGGCGGGGTTCGCAGGATGACCAGGTTGGCGCTGCCCTCCGCCGACACCAGCAGCTCGGACGCGACCCGCGCCAGCCGGGCCTCGAAGGCGGCCGCCTCACCGGCTCGCGGCGTACGGTCACCGCCTTCACCCGGTACGGCGTACACCAGCTGACCGCTCGAGTCGCGGACCTTCACCGCACCGATCTCGACCAGGTCCCGGGACAGGGTCGCCTGGCCGACGACCAGCCCGGACGACGCCAGCAGCTCGGCGAGCTCGGTCTGCGACCGCACCGGTTGCCGTCCGAGCAGATCCACGATCCGCTGCTGCCGTGCGGTCTTGGTCGTCGGTACGGCGATACTCATGCCACGAAACTCCTAGCCAGCAGCCACGACAGCAGCGCCTTCTGCGCGTGCAGCCGGTTCTCTGCCTCGTCCCAGACGACCGACTGCGGCCCGTCGATCACGGCCGCGTCGATCTCCTTGCCACGATAGGCGGGCAGGCAGTGCAGCACGATCGCGTCGGACTTCGCCTTGGCCATCAGCTGCTCGGTCACCGCGTACGGGACGAACGGCGCCTCCCGCTCGATCGCCTCCGCCTCCTGCCCCATCGAGACCCAGGTGTCAGTGGCCACGACGTCGGCGCCGTCGACGGCCGCCACCGGGTCCGCCGTCCACGCGGCCGATCCCCCGGTCGACGCCGCGATCTCGGCGGCGCGGGCGAGGATCGCAGGATCCGGCTGGTACTCCGCCGGCGACCCCACGACCACATGCATGCCGGCGGTCACGCCACCGAGCAGGTACGAGTGCGCCATGTTGTTCGCGCCGTCCCCGAGATACACCAGCTTCAGCCCGGCGGTCGAGCCCTTGTGCTGCCGCACGGTGAGCAGGTCGGCGAGGATCTGGCACGGGTGGAACTCGTCGGTCAGCGCGTTCACCACCGGCACCCGGGAGGCCGCGGCCATCTCCTCGATCCGGGTCTGCGCGAACGTCCGCCAGACGATCGCCGAGACCTGCCGGTCGAGCACCCGCGCGGTGTCCGCGATCGGCTCACCACGCCCCAGCTGCGACGTCTGCGCGTCGATGATCAGCGGTACGCCGCCCAGCTCGGAGATCCCGACCGCGAACGAGATGCGGGTCCGGGTCGAGCTCTTGTCGAAGATCACCGCGACCGTCTTCGGCCCGGTCAGCGGCTGGTGGCCGAACCGGTCCCCCGCCAGCTGCTGCGCCAGCGTCAGGACCTCGTCCTGCTCGACCGGCGAGAGGTCGTCGTCCCGGAGGAAGTGCCTGATCATGCCGCCCCCACCTGGTCCAGCAGCCCCGGAAGGGCCGCGACGAAACTGTCGGCATCAGCCTTGCTCAGGATGTACGGCGGCGCCAGTCGCAACGCGTTCGGGATCGGGTTGTTCACCACGAACCCGGCCGCCAGCGCCAGTGCCGCCACCTGGTCCGACACCGGCTGGGTGAGCTCGATGGCGAGCAGCAGGCCGCGGCCGCGCACACCGGCGATCAGCGGGTGGTCGAGGGCGATGATCGACGAGGCGAGGTGGTTGCCGACGGCATTCACCTGGGCGAGCAGCCCGTCCCGCTCGATCACGGTCAGCACGGCGAGACCGGCGATCGCGGCGACCGGGTTGCCGCCGAACGTCGTACCGTGGTTGCCCGGCTGGAGCAGGTCCGCGGCCGCGCCCAGGCCGATGCAGGCGCCGATCGGGATGCCGGCGCCGAGGCCCTTGGCGACGGTCACCAGGTCCGGCGTGATCCCGTCGTGCTCGAACGCGAACCACGTCCCGGTCCGCCCGATCCCGGTCTGGATCTCGTCGATCCACAGCAGCGCGCCGTGCTGGGAGGTGATCCGCCGCGCCGCCTGCAGGTACCCGGCCGGCGGTACGACGACGCCGTTCTCCCCCTGGATCGGCTCGAGGATCACGGCCGCCGTCTCGTCGTCGACGGCCGCGGCCAGCGCCTCGGCGTCGCCGTACGGGACGAACTCGACGTCGCCGGGCAGCGGGGCGAACAGCTCCCGGTAGGCCGGCTTCCAGGTCACCGCGAGGGCGCCCATCGACCGGCCGTGGAAGGCGCCGACGGTGGACACGATCTTGGTCCGGCCGGTCCGCCGGGTGATCTTGAACGCGGCCTCGTTCGCCTCGGTGCCGGAGTTGGTGAAGAACACCTTGCCGGGGGTGTCGAACAGGCCGAGCAGCTTCTCGGCCAGCGCGATCTGGGGCGCGGAGGCGAAGAAGTTCGAGACGTGCCCGAGGGTGGCGAGCTGCGAGGTCACCGCGGACACCACGAACGGGTGCGCGTGGCCGAGGCAGTTCACCGCGAGCCCGCCGAGCAGGTCGAGGTACTTGTTGCCGTCGGCATCCCACAGGTAGGCGCCCTCACCCCGGACGAGCACCCGCTTGGGCGCGCCGAAGGTGTTCATCAGCGCACTCGAGTACCGCTCGGTCAGCGCGGACTGGGTGCCGTCGACGGTCAGGAGCTCACTCATGAGGGAATCACCTGGGTTCCACTTCCGGCGTCGGTGAAGATCTCCAGCAGCAACGAGTGCGGCACCCGGCCGTCGATCACGGTCGCCCGGGAGACGCCCGACTCGACCGCCCGCAGGCAGGCCTCCATCTTCGGCACCATCCCGGAGGCCAGGGACGGCAGCAGCTCGGCCAGCTCGGCCGTGGTGATCTGGGTGATGATCTCGTCGCTGTCCGGCCAGTTCCGGTACAGCCCGGCCACGTCGGTCAGCACGACCAGCTTCTCGGCGCCGAGCGCGGACGCCAGCGCGGCGGCCGCGGTGTCGGCGTTCACGTTGTGCGCCAGGCCGTCCTCGTCCGGCGCGATCGTCGACACCACCGGGATCCGGCCCGCGTCGATCAGGTCGATGACGGCTTCCGGCCGGACGTCGACCACGTCGCCGACCAGCCCGATGTCCACGGCCTCGCCGTCGACGATCGCCGTACGGCGCTCGGCCGTGAACAAGCCGGCGTCCTCGCCGGACATGCCGACCGCGAACGGCCCGTGGGCGTTCAGCAGGCCGACCAGCTCGCGGCCGACCTTGCCGACCAGGACCATGCCGACGACGTCCATCGCTTCCGGCGTGGTGACCCGCAGGCCGCCCCGGAACTCGCTGTCGATGCCGAGCCGGCCGAGCATGTCGCTGATCTGCGGTCCGCCGCCGTGGACGACGACGACCCGAACCCCGGCGTACCGGAGGAACACGATGTCCTCGGCGAACGCCCGCTTGAGCTTGTCGTCGACCATCGCGTTGCCGCCGTACTTCACTACCACCGTCTTGCCGTGGAATTGCTTCAGCCAGGGCAGCGCCTCGGTCAGGACGGCGGCCTTCTCGACCGCGTCCGCGTGCGATGTGCTCATGAGCTGTACGCCGAGTTCTCTTCGACGTAGGCGTGTGAGAGGTCGGTGGTGAGGACCGTCGCGGACGCCGGGCCGGCGTGCAGGTCGATCACCACGTCGATCTCGCGGCCGCTCAGGTCGGCCTCGGAGCGGTCGACGCCCTTCCCGCCGGCGACGCAGATCGGCGCGCCGTTCAGCGTGATGTCGAGCAGCTGCGGGTCGAACGCGGTGGGCGCGTTGCCGACCGCCATCGCGATCCGGCCCCAGTTCGGGTCGGAGGCGAAGAACGCGGTCTTGCAGAGGTTGTCCTCAGCAACGATCTTGGCGGCCGCGACCGCTTCCGCCTCGGTGGCCGCGCCCTGGACCGTGATGCTGACGTGCTTGGTGACGCCCTCGGCGTCCGCCTGCAACTGCTTCACCAGGTCAGCAGCCAGGGTGGTCAGCGCGGCCTCGAAGTCTTCCGGCGTCACGGCCGTGCCGGACGCGCCCGAGCTGAGCAGGAGCACGGTGTCGTTGGTCGACGTGCCGCCGTCGACATCGAGCCGGTTGAAGGTCTTGCCGACCGCGTTCCGCAGCGCGTGGTCGAGGTGCGGCTGGTCCAGTACGGCGTCGGTCGTGATGACGCTGAGCATCGTCGCCATGTTCGGCGCGCACATCCCGGCGCCCTTCGCGAACCCGCCGATGCTCCAGCCGGCTGGGTGCTTGAGCACAGCCTGCTTCGGCACGTTGTCAGTGGTCATGACCGCGGTAGCAGCGGCCAGCCCGTGCTCGGCCTCCGAGCCCAAAGCTTTCACCGCCGCGTCGATCCCGGGCAGGAGCTTGTCCATCGGGAGCCGCTCGCCGATCAGGCCGGTCGAGCAGACCCCGATCTCGGCCGCGCCGACGCCGAGCACCTCGGCCAGCTTCTCGGCGGTCCTGTGGGTGTCCTGGAAACCTTCCGGACCGGTGCACGCGTTGGCGCCGCCGGAGTTCAGGACGACGGCCTTCAGCTTGCCGGCGGTGAGGACCTGCTGGGACCACAGGACCGGCGCCGCCTTCACCTTGTTGGTGGTGAAGACGCCGGCCGCGACGTCGTGCGGGCCGTCGTTGACGACGACGGTGAGGTCCGGCGTGCCGGCCGGCTTGATCCCGGCGATCACCCCGGCCGCACGGAAGCCGGCCGGCGCGGTCACTCCGGCGCTCCGATCGACCTGGGTGTCCGGGGTGACTGCAACGCTCACGGCGCGACTCCGATGAGAGGAAGGGCCAGGGTCTCGTCGAGCCCGGTGGCCAGGTTCATGCACTGCACGGCTCCGCCGGCGGTGCCCTTGGTGAGGTTGTCCATCGCGGCCACGACGACGGCGCGGCCGGTGCGCTGGTCGAGGGCGACCTGCAGCTGCACGGTGTTCGCGCCGAGGGTGGCCTGGGTCTGCGGCCACTGCCCCTCGGGCAGCAGGTGCACAAACGGTTCGTCGCGGTAGGCGTCCTCGTAGGCCTGCCGCAGGGTCGCGAGGTCGGTGCCGTCGGCAACCGGCGCGCTGCAGGTGGCGAGGATGCCGCGCGACATCGGCACCAGTACGGGGGTGAACGAGACACTCACCGGCTGGTCGGCGTACGGCGTGAGGTTCTGCTCGATCTCCGGCGTGTGGCGGTGCACGCCGCCGACGCCGTACGCGGAGGCCGATCCCATCACCTCGGCGCCGAGCAGATGCGGCTTGGGGGCCTTGCCCGCGCCCGATGTGCCGCTGACGGCGACCACGACCAGCTGGGCGGGGTCGACGAGGCCGCTCTGCACGGCGGGGAGCAGGGCGAGCGTGGACACGGTCGGGTAGCAGCCTGGTACGGCGACCCGGTTGCTGCCGCGAAGCTTTTCGCGCTGACCGGGGAGCTCCGGGAGCCCGTACGGCCAGGAGCCGGCGTGCTCGCCGCCGTAGAACTCGGTCCACACCTCGGCCTCGGTGAGCCGGAAGTCCGCGCCGCAGTCGATCACGGTGACGTCCTCGCCGAGCTGCTCGGCGAGTCCGGCGGACTGTCCGTGCGGGAGGGCCAGGAACACCACGTCGTGACCGGCGAGGTTCTCCGCCGTGGTCTCGACCAGGGTGCGCCCGGCCAGGGGCACGAGGTGTGGATGGTGCTGCCCGAGCGGTGTCCCGGCGTTTCCGCCGGCGGTGAGCGCGCCGACCTCGACCTCGGGGTGCGTACTCAGCAGCCGAAGCAGCTCACCCCCCGCATATCCGCTGGCACCGGCCACCGCGACCTTCACGCTCATATGAATGAGTATGCCATAGCTTGGAAAAGTATCCAAGAAAATTCAGCCCGCCGCAGGGCAACTACCCACTCTGACCGGGCAGAACCGGAGGGTGTGAGCCAGGTCATGTCACAGGGTGCCGGGCGGGGGGTGTCCGCAAGAGGGACGACGAACCCTGAAGGAGGCTGTGATGGCTCGGATCGACCTGGAGCACCGGCGGACCTGGTTTGTGCGGCTGGCGGAGTGGGGCAGCCGGCGCCGGTTCGGGAAGGTGCTGGACCCGGGGCAGGCGGCGATGCACAACAAGCGGGTGCTGGTGTCGATGATGCTGATGGAGGGGTCGGCCGCCCGCTGGAACAAGCTGGACCCGACGCTGAAGGCGCTCGCGGTGATGGTCTCCTCGTCGCAGATCGGCTGCAGCTGGTGCATGGACTTCGGCTACTGGGAGTTCCACCACCAGGGTGTCGACCAGCAGAAGCTGCGCGATGTGCCAGGGTGGCGTGACAGTGCCGCCTACACGGATCTGGAGCGCGCGGTGATGGACTACACGGAGGCGATGACGGCGACCCCGCCGACCGTCACCGACGAGCAGGTCGAGCGGCTGCGCCAGGACCTGACCGACGAGCAGTTGGTCGAGCTCACCGCCTGGGTGTCGCTGGAGAACTACCGCTCCCGGACGAACGCCGCGCTCGGAGTGACCAGCCAGGGCTTCAAGGAGCTGTGCGAGCTGAGGCCGGCGTGACCGAGGACGAGCTGGCGCGGGAGTTCGACGAGCACCGGGCTGTTCTGGTCGGTGCGGCGTACCGGGTGGTCGGCAGTGTCACCGACGCCGAGGACGTGGTGCAGGAGACCTGGCTGCGGTGGGCGGGTGTCGACCACGACGAGGTGCGGGACACCCGCGCGTACCTGATCCGGATCACGACCCGGTTGGCGCTCAACCGGCTGCGGCAGCAGAAGGCGCGCCGGGAGGAGTACGTCGGTCCGTGGCTGCCGGAGCCGATCAACTCCGACGACGACCCGGCCGTGGCCGTGGAGATGGCCGACTCGGTGAGCATGGCGATGCTCGTCGTACTCGAGACCTTGTCGCCGCTGGAGCGTGCGACCTTCGTGCTGCGTGAGGTGTTCGACCTCCCGTACGACGAGATCGCGGACACGCTCGGACGGTCGGAGGCCGCCGTACGGCAGTTGGCGCACCGGGCCCGCGGGCACGTGCACGCTCGCCAGCCTCGGCACCAGGTGGACAAGGAGCGGCACAACGAGCTGACCATGCGGTTCATGGCGGCGGCCGGGTCCGGCGACTTCAACCAGGTGGTGTCGCTGCTGGCGCCGGACGCGGTCCTGATCAGCGACGGCGGCGGCAAGAAGAAGGCGGCGCTGCGCCCGATCCACGGCCCGGACAAGATCGCCCGCTGGATGTTCGCGGTGATCGCGGAGAACCCGGACTTCCAGATCCGGATCGCCCCGCTGAACGGCGAGCTCGCCTTCATCGCGTACTACGACGACGCGCCCGACACGGTCGCGTTCCTGGAGAGCACCGGCGACCAGATCACCGGCCTCTACCTGATCCGCAACCCCGACAAGCTCACCACCGTCCCGACCCTCCAAGACCTCGACTCGTAGACTATCTGCAACTCAGTCGCAGGTGGAGGGTGTTGTGAAGTACCTGGTGGTGGACTCGGACGAGGTGCTGGACGCGGGGTTGCGGGCGGATCTGCTGGATACGTGGATCGCGGCGACGGACGCGGGAGGGGCGGTCGGGTTCACGGCGCCGGCTCCGGTGGACTTGGTGGCGGAAACGCTGGATGAGGCGTTGGGGCGGGTCGCGGCCGGGCTGGATGCGCTCGGGGTGCTGCACAACGGTGAGCGGTACGTCGGGATGGGCCTGCTCGTGAGTCGGGGCAGTGCGCTGCAGACCCACTGGCGGACCGTGCTCCGGGTGATGGTTCACCCGGAGCACCAGGGCGGTGGCGCGGGCCGGATGCTGATGGAGGGGTTGCGCAGTACGGCGGTCGACCTCGGGCTCGAGCAGTTGCAGCTGACGATCCGCGACGGTCTGGGCCTGGAGAAGTTCTACGAGCCGCTCGGTTACCGGGTCGTCGGCCGCCACCCCCGCGCGGTCCGCGTCGCGCCCGGCGAGTACCGCGACGAGATCATGCTGGTGCAGGACCTCTAGCGGGATCGTCGGGAGAGTACGGCGAGCGTCGTACCCAGAGCCGTCAGCAGCGCGCCGAGGGTCAGCAGCATCGGCGGCGGGCCGCCGGTCGCCGGGATCACGGCGCGGTTGACGGATCGCACGTCCGCGGCCGCCGTGGCGCCGACGGTGAACTTGACCGGTGCGGTGACCGTGCCGCCGCTGGCGTCGGTCTGCTCGTACGTCGCCTTCGCGCTGCCGGTGAACCCGGCCGCCGGAGTCAGGCTGATGGTTCCGTCGTCGGCGACGGTCCACGTGCCCGACTCGTCGGTCGTCCGCTTCACGCAGGTGGCCGGTCCGGTCCGCATGCAGACCGTGCTGGGGTCGGCCGCACCGCTGTCGTTGAGCAGCGGGTTGACCGCGACCGGACTGCCCGGAGTGCCCGTCGCGGTGTCGGTCGTCGCCTTCGCGAGGATCGGTGCGGCGACCGTGACCTCGACCAGGGCGGCGCTGGAGGTGCCGTTCGCGTCAGTGACTCGGTAGGCGACGGTTCGCGTTGTACCGATGAAGTCCTTGGCGGGCGTGAAGGTGATCGTGCCGTCCGCACCGGCGACGAAACCGCCCTCGTCGGGGACGGTCACCGCCTTCTTGTCCTTTCCGTCCGCCGGATCGCGCAGGACGACGGAACCCGGGACCAGCGGCGCCGAGGGGTCACCGGGCTTGTCGTTCCCGAGCACCTTGACGACGACCGCCGTACCGAAGCCGGTCTTGGCGCTGTCGTCGACGGTCACCGGACGCACCGGCGTCACCGTCACGGTGATCGTCGCGCGGGCCGCGTTCTGGTTGCTGTCCTTCACGACGTACGCCGCCGGCCGCGCCGTCCCGGTGAATGTCGCCACCGGGCTGAACGTCACCTGCCCCTTGGCAACAACCCAGTCGCCTTCACCGGCGACGGTCACCTGACCGACCAGCGCAGCATCCGGGCCGACCAGCAGCAGGGTCTCCGGATTCAGCGTGGCATCAGGGCCTGGTTTGTCGTTGGCCAGCGGGTCGACCGTGACCGCCACGTGCTGCTTGGTCTGCGCCGCGTCCGGCGTCGCCACCGGCCGCGCCTGGACCGTGACCGTCAACCGCGCAGAGTCGACCGTCCCGTTGCGGTCGGCGACCTGGTACCCGACCGGCGTCGCTGCACCAGTGAAGCTGTCCATCGGCGCGAACCGGATCCGGCCGTCGGGCTGGACCGTGTACGTCCCCTGCCCCGCCACCTCCAGCGACGCGACCGGATCACCGGTCGCCGGATCGATCAGCCGCACCTCGCCCAACGGCGCCGACGCGTCACCAGGCTTGTCGTTCTTCAGAACGGCCACAGTCACAGGGGCGTCGTACGGCGTACTGATCGCATCGTCCACCGCCACCGGCACGATCGGCTGGACGGTCACCGCCACCGTCGAGGCGGCCGTGTTCCGGCTGGTGTCCGTCACCCGGTAGGCGATCGACACGACACCCTTGAAGGTCGGCGCCGGATCGAACGTGACCTTCCCGGTCACCTCGTTCACCGCGAAGGCGCCTTGCCCCTGGATCGTTGCCTTCCGCCCCCAGCTCTTCGTCGTCACGTCGTACACCTCGACCGAGGTCGTCTCGAGCTGCGCGTCGGTGCCCGGTTCGTCGTTGGCCAGCGGGTCGGCCGCGACGGTGACGTTCTGCTTCGTCGTGATCGTGTCGAGCGCCGCCTGCGGTCCCTTGCCGACGGTCAGGAACAGCAGCCCCTCGGCACTCGTCCCGTTCTCGTCGGCAATCCGGTACGTCGCCGGCGTCGTCACGCCCTGGTAGTCCTTGACCGGGGTGAACGTGATCGACCCGTCGTCGGCCGCGGTGTACGTGCCTTCGCCCGCTTGGGTGACCGACTGGCCGTACCCGCCGGCCGGGTTCTTCAGCACCAGGCTGGACCGGACCAGCGGCGCGGACGGGTCGCCGGCCTTGTCGTTGGCCACCACGTTGACCGTGATCGGCTGGTTGTACGGCGTGATCGCCGAGTCGTCCACGGTGACCGGCCAGACCGGCGTGACGGTCATGGTCAGCGTCGACGCCGCGAGGTTCTGGTCCGAGTCGGCGACCCGGTAGTTGATCGCCAACGCACGTCCGCGGAACGCCGGCAGCGGATCGAAGACGACCGCACCGCTCGGCTGGACCGTGTACGTCCCCTGGCCGGCGACCGTCACCTTCTTCACGTAGCCCGTCGTCCGGGCCGCCGGGTCGAGCAGCCCGACCGACGACGGATCGAGGTTGGCGTCGGTGCCCGGGCTGTCGTTGGACAGCAGGTTCACGGTGACGGTGACGTCCTGCAGCGTCGAGGCGGTATCGGCGACCGCGATCGGCGGCAGCCCGACGGTGATCCACAGCTTGGCCGTGGTCAGCGTGCCGTTGCTGTCGGCCACTTGATAGGTCAGCTGCGTACCCGGGCCACGGAAGGTCGCTCCCGGATCGAAGGTCACCACTCCCCCTACCGCCGTGTAGGCACCCTCGTTCGGGATGCTGACCGTTGCCTTCAGCACGCCATCGGCCGGGTCGGTGAGCAGCAGACTGCCCGGCACGAGCGGCGCCGACTTGTCCCCCGGCTTGTCGTTCGCCAGCACCTTCACCGTGACGGTCTTCTCGAACGGCGTCTTGGCGGTGTCGTCGACCGCCGCGGGCGTGATCGGGGTGATCGTCACCGTGATGGTCGATCGGGTCGCCTGGTCGAACCAGTCCGACACCCGGTAGGTCAACGGCGCCGCCGTACCGGTGAAGCCTGGCAGCGGGTCGAAGATGACCGTGCCCTCGGGGTTCACCTGGTAGCTGCCCTGGCCCGGAACCTTGACCAGTTTCTTCATCGATCCGTCGGCCGGGTCGATCAGCACGAGGCTGACCGGGTCCAGGCCGGTGCCCTGACCAGCGGTGTCATTGGCCAGCGGGTCGAGCAGGAGCCGCACATTCTGCTTGCTGGTCCCGGTGTCCGGCTGGGCCGTCGGCGCCGGCGGCTTGGCGATGGTGACGGTCAGCGCCGCGGTTGCGAGGGTGCCGTTCACATCGGACACGTGATAGCTGATCGGCGCTGCCACCCCGGTGTACGACGCCAGTGGGTCGACCTCGATCTTGCCGTCCGGTTGCACCGTGTACGACGCCTCGCCGTCGACGACGACCGTGGTCTTGGGCTCGTGGGTCTTCGGGTCGAGCACCCGCACGCTGCTCGGGACCAGCGGCACCGCCGGGTCGCCGGCGCTGTCGTTCGTCAGCACGGCCACGGTCACGTTCGCGTCGTACGCCGTACTGGCCGTGTCGTCCGCGGCGTCGGGCTGAACCTTGGTCACCTTGACCGCGAGAGTCGCTCTGCCGACGGCGCCGTTGCCATCAGCAACCTGGTAGGTGATCGGGGTGGCCGCGCCGCTGAACGCCGGGACCGGGTCGAAGAGGATCTTGCCGTCCGGCTTCGCGGTGTACTTGCCCTGGCCGGCGACGATCAGTTCCGTCACCGGTTCAGACTTCGTCGGCGGGATCAGCCGCACGCTGTCCGGTGCGAGCGCCGACCCGGTCGGCCCCGGCTTGTCGTTGTCCAGGACGGCGACCACGACCGAGCCGCCCTGCCGCGTCGTGATCGCGTCCGGGTTGGCCACCGGCGGACCCGGCGCGGCGACCGAGACCGTGAGGTCGGCCCGCGCGGGCGTGCCGTTCTTGTCGAGCACCTGGTACGTCAGCGGCGTACCGACACCCTGGAACCCATGCACCGGCTGGAAGGTCACCTTGCCGGCGGCGACCAGATACGACCCCTGCCGCGCGACGGTCACCTTGTCGACGAGCTTCTTGCTGGCCGGGTCGACCAGTCGCAGGCTCGCCGGATCCAGCGGAGCGTCCGGCGATCCGGGCAGGTCGTTGTCCAGCACCTGTACGACGACGTCGGTGTCGAAGGCGGTCGAGACCGAGTCGCCGTTCGCGGTCGGCGTGACCGGCGTGACCGTGACGGTCAGCGTGGACTCGGCGGTCTGCTCGGTGGTGTCGGTGACGCGGTAGCCGAGTTGGGTGCCGACGCCGGTGAAGCGGGGCAGCGGTACGAAGTCCACGCCGCCGCTCGGCTTGACGACGTACTGGCCCTCGTTCGCGATGACGACCTTCTTCTTGAAGGTGGCGTCGGCCGGGTCGCGGAGCACGACCGAGCCCAGGACCAGCGTCACGCCCGGGGCGGCGCGGTCGTTGCCGAGCGGGCGGAGCGTGAGGCTGACGTTCTGCGGGGTGGTTGCGGTGTCGGGGGTGGCGACCGGGCGGGTGGGGAGCGCGACGGTGAGGGTCAGCTTCGCGGTGGCCGTGGTGCCGTTGCTGTCGGCAACGCGGTAGGTGACCGGCTTGGCCGGGCCGAAGAACCCGGGCACCGGCTCGATGTCGACCCTGCCGTCAGGCTTGGCGACGTACTTGGCCTGACCGACGACGTTGACCATCTGCACGCACTTGCCGTCGTCGACGAGACACAGTGAGCCGGGCTTGAGCGGCGTACCGGGATCGCCCGGCTTGTCGTTGCCGAGCACGTCGAGGGTGACGCCGGTGTTGAACGGAGTCGTCGCGGTGTCGTCGAGCAGGACCGGCGGGGGCGGCGGCGCGATCTGGATCGGGTGGTCCTCGACCTCGCCGGAGTCGGCGGCGCCGGTCGGCTTGTCGACCTGGGCGTTGTTGTAGCCGACCCGGACCCGCACGTACGACGCTCCGGCGGTCGGGCGCGCGTACTTGGCCCAGTTGAGGGTGACCGCGCTCTGCCCGGGGGCGAACGTGGTGCAGGCGCGTTCGGCCGGTTCGAAGACGCCGTCGCGGTCGAGGTCGATCCAGGCGCAGGCGCGGCCGGCCTTGGAGGCGCCAGTCAGGGCGAACTCGGCGGAGTACGACGTGGAGTTCGTGCGCAGCGGCTTGAAGGTGACGCCGTCGTCGGCCTGGTCGGATGACGTCGGGCCGGTGGTGGCGTTGGCGACGGTCGCGTTGTCCTCGGTGACGTCCTTGCCCAGGCGTACGTCGCTGAGGACGGACCACGCTGATCCGTACGACGCGGGCGCGTCGCCGAAGTCTTCGCCGGTGGAGGCGAGGACGGAGAAGGCGTCGCCGGAGGACGAGGTGTTGAAGGCGGGAAGGGTCGGGTGCTTGGTGAAGAACGCGGTGACGTCGAAGGTCAGCTTGGTGGCGACACCGTTGACCCGGACGGAGCCACAGGCCGCCGTCGCGGAGGCGTCGGGGCCGGTGCCGGTCTTGTTGTTGATGCAGTTCGGGCCGGCGTCGTGGTTGGTGGCGGTGATGGTGTCGCTGGTGACGGTGAGGTTGTTGCCCCGACCGACCTTGCTGAGGCTGAGGCCGGCAGTGGTGAGTTTCAGGATCGAGTGCAGCTCGGACTGGGCGGTGGGCTTGCCGCTGACGGTCTGCGTGACGGCGCCGCCGAGTCCGGCGAGGTGGAGGACCGGGTTCCGCACCGGCTGGCTGAAGGCGATGGTCACGGTGCCGCGGTCACCGCAACCGCCGGTGGACGCGCAGGTGCCCGTGTTGACGATCAGGTCCTGGGCGGGCGTCGTACGCGCGATCGGCGGTGCGTACGTCGTCGGCCCGGTCCCCCGCACCCCCGCGGTAGTCGCATCAAGCAACTCAGTCTGCCCGGACACGGTCACCGTCTGCTCGAGCCCCGAACCAGGCATGACCGCAGTGGCGGAGTCACCTTGAACGAAAGGTGCCGCGGGCACCTGGTAGGCCACACCCTGGATCGTGGTGAGCGAGAGGAGGCCCGAGATCAGCACGATAGCCAGGCCCGGTCGCGTTGCCCGCATGTAGCCGCCCTCCCGAGCATCACGTCGTACGCGGCCGCGGGGCGGGCGGGCCGGCGTAGAGGTAACGGTCTACGCCGACTCGATGTTACGGGGCAATCACTCTCCGAGGTCGTAGATCCGGACCTTGCCGACGCTGTGTCGCAGCACGGCCAGCCGGTCGAGAGCCGGTGACACGGCTCCGTCGCGGGCGTCGGCGTACAGCCAGCGCACGTCGTACTCCTCGCGCAGCCGCCGCAGCACGTCCGGGGTCGGCGCCGCGAGCGCCTGCTTGGTCAGCGCGACCCGCTCCGGCCACGGCGACGGCTGCTCGGTGTACCGCCGCCCGCCGACACCCTGCTCGGCCATCGCCTGGTTCGTGTACGCCCACCCCTCGATCAGCGTCCGGCGGCCCGCGATCCCACTCACCAGGTACCCGCGCGCATCACACCCCGGCGTCTGCTTGCCGGCCGGGCGGCACCAGGTGTTCGCGGCAACGACATCGGTCGGCGCCGAGTGCTTCCCCAGCCACAGCGCTGCCGACTCCTCGTCCGGATACACCCACCACCGCGGCGCCGTGAACGTCTGCGCCCGCTCGGTGTCCCCATGGACGGCGTTCTGCGCGAACGACTTGATCGGCACGATCGCCAACAGCGTCAGTACGACGACCAGCGCGCCACCAGGTCGCCGTACGAACAGAACCAGCACGGCAGTCAGCACGAGCACGGCGACCAGCGGCCGCGCCACCGACCACAGTCCGTCCGGCCTGGCATCAGCCAGCAACAGCACGCTGGCGTAGATCCCGGCGAGCACCACCGCAGCCGCCGCACTGCCGAGCAACGCGACCCGCCGGGTCCGCGCCGGATACACCCGAGCCAGCACCGCAGCCAGCCAACCGGTCGCGGCCAAGCTGAACGGAACCGCGGTGTGGATGAAATACGACTCGCTCACCGACGGATGGTCGATCAGCAGATAGCCGGCCCACCCCGCGACCAGCCCGCCGACCAGGAACCACGCGAGCGGCTCACGCCGAAGCTTGCCGAGCACCCCGAACCCGACCACCGCAGTCGCCTGATTGATCAGCAACATGCACAGCAGCACCAGCGTCCCGAGCACCGCACCATGCGCCAACGCCGGCAGGATCAGCCCACCCTCGCCCGCCGGCGTCCGGTCCCCGGTCGCCGCCGCATAGTCCCCACTCGACTTCAGTACGGCGAGGAACTGCAGCCCCGATCCACTCGTGCTCCCCGCGACCGTCAGCATCGTTCCGACCCCGGTCGCCACCAGCAGCAACCCGGCGACGACCGCCCGGCCCGGCAGCCGCCGCGACTGGACCAACATCACGACAGCGGCCAGCCCCACGGCCCCGACGAGGATCGGCAACACGGTCGGCTTCGACCCGCCGCCCAGCACGGCCACCGCGAAGGCGACCACCCACAGCCCGCCGCGCGCATCGCGGAACAGCAATTCGATCAGGAAGACCGCCGTCGCAACGCAGGCGACCATGCCGAACGTCTGCGACGGACTGAGGAAGCTCAGCGGCGCGGACAGGTTCACGCTGGTGTCGAAGAACAGGTACAGCTGCGGCGCGGCCAGCGCGACGGCCGCGAGTACACCGGTCCACCACGTGCGGCTGACCGTCCGCGCCAACGTCGCGCACACGAGCAACGCGACCACCAGCCACGGCAACAGCCACAGCCGGAACAGCACGATGGCCGGCGTCAGCCGCGTGATGTCCGCCGCCGCAGCCATGTCCGCGTTGGCGAACCAGTGGTACTCCAGCCGCTCCCCCGCCACCTGCGGCAGCTCCGGCGGCACCGCCCGCATCAACTCGTTCACCATCGACAGGTGGTAGAGCAGGTCCTGGTAGTACGACGAACCCTCGGGCGGCAGCTGGTGAAACGCCATCACGCCGAGCGTGGTCGCGGTCAGCACGACAGTCGTCGCGACCGCGAGACCCCAGGTCCAGAGGATCGGCAGCGGCGCAGGCTGCGTGATTCGCCAGTGCTCGCGTAGGCGTCGTACCGAGGCAAAGGTCACGAGCACGAGCGCGGGCCAGATGATCAGCCAGCGTTGCCAGCCGAGCGCGGTGAACAGGGCCCAGCCGATCAGCTGCCAGGTCGCTCCTACGACCGAGCCGAGGCCGAGGTCTTCGGCCCAGTTGCCTGTGCTTCGCCAGGCCGCGCGCAGCAGGAGGGTGCCGGGCAGGGCGATCGCCAGCGCGAAGTAGGCGCCGTACTTGACGATGGGCCCGGGCGGTACGTCGATCGCGACGAGCCCGAGGACCGCTGCCAGGAACGGCAGCAGCCACGGGAGCAGCCGCTTCATCTCTGGTGCAAGGGTTCCGGATGCCCCTGGTCTTCGAGGCTGTCGTAGCCGACGAGGAACTGCGGGCGGCGTTGGCTCGACTGGAACAGCCGCGCGACGTACTCACCCAGCAGCCCCAGACAGAGCAGCTGGATCGCGCCGATCACGCTGACCGCGAGCACGGTCGAGGTCCAGCCCGGAATGCTCCGGCCGGTCAGCTTGATGACCAACGCACCCACCACGAACAACCCCGACATCGCGCCACCGAGCAACCCCAACCAGGTCGCCAACCTCAGCGGCGCCGCCGAAAACGCCGTCACACTGTCGAACGCCAGCCGCAGCATCTTCGACAAGTTGTACTTCGTCGTCCCGGCCGCCCGCTCCGCGCGGACGTACTTCACCTCGGTGCTCGGGAACCCGAGCCACGGGATCACCAACCGGAACACCCGGCCGTCCTCGGGCAGCGCGTTCACCGCGTCGACCACCCGCCGCGACACGAGCCGGAAGTCGGCCGCGTCGAACGGGATGTCCTTACCGACCAGCCGGCACATCAACCGGTAGTACAACCGCGCGGTGGTCCGCTTCGGCC
>NZ_JBSFBL010000083.1:0-23320 GCF_053592935.1 Kribbella sp. NPDC002412 | reverse complement strand
GCCCCCGGTGTTCACCGGGGGCCTTCGTGCGTAACGCGGCCGTGGCGCCTCTCGACGACGAGAACCCCGCCCCAGGCCCTTCGGGCGGTTGACCTGGGACGGGATCCTCAGTGGCGTTACACACGGTGTATCGCCGGTGACGGCCCGAGTGTTACAGAATCGCAGGAAAATTCTGCGCCAACCGTTGGCGAGCCGGACAAGGGGCGACCCCGGTGCACGTCCCTGAACACCGGGGCCTGGAGAAGCCGGCCGCTCGAGCGACGACTGCTCCTGCCCCTCAGGTGCCCCGCCGGTAACCAACCATTCACGCGTTCGTACTAGAAGTGCACGGCGAGCAGGACCCGCCCGGTTTCCGAGCTGCGGATGTCCAGCGCCCGGATCTCGTTGCGCTGCAGTTTCGTGGTTGCGGCCGGCTTGACCGTCGTCCCCGGGGCCGCCGTCCAGCTCGCGATCAGCTGCGCCTTTCCGGACTTGTCAGTGACGTAAAGCTCGTAGCCCCGGGCGCGTTCGCTCGGCGTGGCCAGCTCGTCGTACCGGCAGCTGATCTCGATCGTCGTCCCCCAGCGCTCCGGCACCAGCCGCGCGTCCGCGGTGAGCTTGCTGGCGACGGTCTGCGCGAGCACGACGTAGTCGCCCTCGGGCTCCTCGCGGCTCAGCGGGACCACGATCAGCGCACTGACCGCGGCCGCTGTCGCGGCGACTCCCGCCATCGCCATGCCGATCCGGACCCGCCGCTTGCGGGTGTCGCGCTGGACCTCGCGGACCAGGCCAGGCAGCAGGTTCGGCGGGGCGGCGGGGATGGTCGCGAGGGCACGGTCGGCCGGCAGCGCGGCCAGCGTGCCGGGCACGTCGGCCAGCGACGCGACCTCGGCCGAGCACTCGTCGCAGGTTCGCAGGTGCTCCTCGTACTCGCGCCGCTCCTTCTCCGACAACGCGCCGAGCAGGTAGGCGGCGTCCCACTCCCGGTACGGATCACTCATTGGCTGGTCACCCCCCTCTCCTGCAACGCGAGCTTGAGAGCTCGCAACCCGTAGTGCAGCCGCGACTTCACGGTGCCCGACGGAATGTCCAGCTCTTCGGCGATATCAGTGACAGTACGACGCCCGTAGTAGGCACGAACAATCACTTGCCGATGTTCCTCCGACAACTGTGCCAGTGACTCGGCCACCAGCCACGCGTCGAGGACGGCGTTCGCGTGGTCGGCGCTCGGGTTCTCCGGCAGGTCGTCACTGGCCACCTCGCGGCTGACCCGGGCACTGCGCCGGTCGTCGATGACGAGATTGCGCGCCACCGTGAACAGCCAGGCCCGGGCCCCCGCCTCGTCCTCGGTCAGGATCTGCGGCCGGCGCCAGGCGCGCAGCAGCGTCTCCTGCACGACGTCCTCGGCCAGCCGGTCGTCGCCGGTCAGCCGGACCACGAACCGCCACAAGGCCGGTGCGTGCACGTCGTGCAACTCACGCAACAGCGCCGCCCGGTCATCGGCCATCGGCGCTCCTGCTCTGTCATGCATCGGGCGGTCCCGGCCGGGCCGCCTTCTCGCCACCATTCTGCACAGGAAGCAAAGCATCCACCTGGTGCACTGTGAAGTACGCGTAGGCCATCGATCCCGAACAGAGCAGCGCAGCGCCGGGTTCAACGCATCGTGACTTCAGATCACACTCCGACTCGGTTGCGCTCGCCGTACCGGCTTTGCTAGATGGAAGCCGTACGTCGCGGTCGCCAGGCCGACGCCCCAGACCAGGTAGGCCGGGACGGCGACCCAGAAGAAGGCGTCCGGCAGGCCGATGTCGCCGTACACGGGCTTGCCCTGGACGGCCGCCACGATCATCTGGAGCAGGCCGACGCCGAAGTATGCCGTGATGCCGCCGCCGAGCGCGGCACCTGGAAGCAGCAGCATCCAGCGCGGGAAGATCCGGCCGAGGCGATAAACCAGTAGCAGCGGCAAGGCGATGCCGGCGAGCAGGAAGCCGGCCTCGAACAACACCATCGAGAGGCTCGCGCCGTACGGCGTCTTGTCGAAGCCGACAACCGCCTGCGCGGCCAACCGGATCAGGCAGCCGGCGACCGCGGCCCACGCGCCGACGTACGCCCAGGTCGGGATCTCCGCGAGCGAACGCCCCGGACCAAGTCGGCGTTGGTAGGTCAGCGCGGTTCGGCCGAGGAGTACGGCGCCACCGAGGGCGGCGAACCGACTCAGCATGCCGGGCAGGTCGAACGGGAGTCCGAGACCTGGCAGCACGCTGCCGACCACATCGAGCAAGGCGAACGCAGCGGCCGCGACCCAGGCGGCGCCGAGTGCCCACAGCGTCCGGATCAGAAAGCGGGAGCTCGGTCGGCGATCCAACGCCAGGACAGCCGCGGCGCTCAGCACGCACAGCAGGACTGCGGCCCAGTCGGGGATCAGCAGGTCGCCGCCGGGGAACTTCCAACTCGGTGCGTGACCGGTGGCGAACCAGATCCGCAGACATCCGTACGCCGCTGCCCAGAAGAGTGTCGCGGTGCGTGCCATGGGATCAATCTCAGTCGCTCACGCGGCGGCACGGATCCCTCCGGCGGGGGAACCGGCTCCGTCGGACGGTGGACGCGCTCAGCGTGCGTCGTACAACTCGCGGAGCGCCCGGAGGAAGACCTGGCGGTCGGCAGCCGGGAGGGTGGCGAGCAGGCGGTCCTCCTCGACCCGGATGCCCTTGCGCACGGAGCGCCGTACCCGGCGGCCCTTGGCCGTGATCGAGAGCAGCCGCACCCGGCGGTCCCCCGGATCGGGCGTGCGCTCGATCAGGCCTGCCTCCTGCAACTCGTCGAGGGTGCCGATGATGCGCGACTTGTCCGCCCCGATCGCCTCCGCGAGCGCGGCCTGGGTCCGGACCGGGGTGTCGTCGAGCGCGGTCAGTACGGCGTAGCCCCACATCGAGACGTCGTTCGACTCGAGCACGGGCAACTCCGCCGCGATGAGCGCCCGCATCAACGGAGCCATCATCGCGGCGAGATCGGGACGCTCCTCGCTCACGCGAGGGAAGATAGCACTGGCGCAATCATAAGCTGGCGCATACGATAAGCAGATGCCTACTGTTGATTACGTTTCCCTCGACGCGCAAGCGGTCCGGGCCAGCATGGAGCTGGTCACGCGTGTCACCGACGACGATCTCGCCAAGCCGACTCCCTGCCGGTCATGGACGCTGTACGGTCTGCTCGCGCACATGGCGACCCAGCACTACGGCTTCGCCGCCGCCTCCCGCGGTGACGGCGACGAAGCCCGGTGGAAGGTCCGAGACCTGGGCGCAGACCCGGTCAAGGCGTACCTCGACTCCGCCGAGCACGTCCTGGACGCCTTCGCCGAGGAGGGTGTGACCGAGCGCCTGTTCCCGCTGCCGGAGTTCGGCACCGATCAGCCGTTCCCCGGTCAGCAGGCGATCAGCTTCCACTTCATCGACTACGTGGTGCACTCCTGGGACGTCGCGAAGTCGATCGGCGCCACCGTCACCTTCACCCCTGAGGTCCTGGACGCCGCGCGTGACGTGGCCCAACTCGTCCCCACCGGCGACCTCCGCCTGACCCCCGGCTCCCCCTTCGGCCCCGACATCCCCTGGTCAGGAGCCGACCCTCTCGACAAGATCCTCGCCCACCTGGGCCGCAACCCCAGCTGGCCGAAGGCCTAGTCCTCACAGCCCAGTCCGTCGTTGTCGCGGTCCAGGTCGTAGACGTCGTTGCCGACGACTGTGACCGGGCCGCGCACGTACTCAGGACCGTTGCCGCTGCCACCCGAACAGTCGACGTCACTGGCGATCGGGACGCAGCCGCCGCTGTAGTTGGGGTCGCACCCCGACTCCTCCTCGACCTTCGTGCCGACAGTGGTCACCTGAGTCCGCGGCTGCTTGGCCACCTCCTGCTTGACGAGCTCCTTCGCCGTCTGCTTGCCGTCGACGATCGTCACCTCGTAGGTCAGCCGGCGCGTTCCGTTGACCCCTTGCGTGGTGACTGATTTCTCGCCTTTCGGCACCGAGGAATCCGTCACGGTCTTCTTCTTGAACGGAATGACCTTGAACTCCACGACGGTCTTCTTGATCGTTACCGGCTTCGGTTTTGTTGCCGGCTTCGGTGTAGCCACGACCTTCGGAGTCGGTGTCGGAGTCGGCGTGACCACGGCCTGACTCCCCACGACCGCGGCCGGCTCGGCGACTTCCGGCGTACCGGTGGATCCACAACCGCCCGCGACCAGCAGGAGCGCAGGCACCAGCGCAGCACGAGACAAACGCACAATTCCCCCCAAACCCGCCGCAGTTCCCCCCGCGGTGGGATTGTCAGCACCCGGACCTCCCGGATGAATTCCGATCTGTACCACCGCGACGTGTTTGAAGTCGAGGGGCCGACGCCGGAGCAAACTGAAAATTTCGATGATCGGTAAGCGCTTGCCGCGGTGTCGGGCCGGTGCGAGGCTCGCGGGCACACCACTGGAGGAGAGGGTCCATGTTGGCTGTTCTGGGAAGACTTCGCCGCGCGGCTCTGGTGAGCGTGCCGGTGATCATGGTGGCGATCCTGACCGTTCCGTCCACGGCGTCGGCGGCGGTCACCGAGTATCCGGCGCCGACCCTGCACCGGGTCACGTCGAGCGCCGGGTTCGTGCATCCGGGTCTCGCGGTCAGCGCCGACTCGCTGGAACGCGCCCGCGCTCAGGTCCAGGCCGGCGCCGAGCCCTGGGCGTCGTACTACGCCGCCATGATCGCGACGCCGTACGCCTCCACGACGTTCAGCTCGCGGAACCAGGGCCCGGTCGTGGACCGGCCGGCGAACAGCGCGTTCAACTCACAGGGCGTGCAGTCGCAGTTCATCGACGACGCGTTCCGCGCCTACACGCAGGCGATTCTCTACGTGATCACCGGCAACCCGGTCCATCGCGCGAACGGCCTGAAGCTGGTCCGGATCTGGAGCCATATGAATCCGGCCGCGTACGCCTACTACCCGGACGCGCACATCCACAGCGGCCCGCCGTTGCTGCGGATGCTGGCGGCCGCGGAGATCCTGCGGTACTCGAGCGTGAACCCGGGCGCTGACGGCTACGACCTGCGGTGGAACGACGCCGACACCGCCGAGCTCACCGCCAACCTGATCGTGCCGATGACGCAGACCTTCCTGTACCGCAACCGCAACTTCATGAACCAGCACAGCTACTCGCTGATCGGCGCGCTCGCGGGCTACGTCTTCACCGACAACCTGCCCCGCTACGCCGAGGCGGTCGAGTGGTTCTCGGTGAACTCCACCAACCCCGACGACGACACGAACGGCGCGCTCGCCAAGGTGATGCCGGTGATCGCGAAGAACGACCCGCGCAACCCGTACCGGCGTTCGTTCGTGCAACTGCAGGAGATGGGCCGCGACCAGGCGCACGCCTGGGACGACGTCAGCATGCTCACCCAGCTCGCCCGCGTCATCGACATCCAGGGCACCCGGCTGGACCCGGTCCGCGGAACGGTCTCCACGCGGCGGGACGCGGTCTCGCCGTGGGAGTTCGGCGACTACCGCCTGCTGCGCGGCTCGGAGCAGTTCTTCGCGTTCATGCTGGGCAAGGACATCCCGTGGATCGACACGACCGGACGCGGCGGTGTGCTCTCCCAGGCGTACCGCGGCCGGATCTTCGACCCCACCAACGAGCTGTACCACCTCTACAAGGACAAGCTCGGCGCCGCCATCCGCGTGATCGCGCCGAGCATCACCGAGATCGCGACCAGGCAGGACGCGGCCGCGCGGTTCTACTGGGGCACAGCGTCGTACAACTACTGGAACAGCAACCCGGACTGGAATCCGGACTCCTGGCTCTCGTTCCCGGCCTCGGTCGCCGGCACAGTCCCACCGGTGCAGCAGAACGCGCTGATCCAGGCGGAGACGCGGACGTTCCCGATCACCTCCGGCACCTCGGTTCGCGACAGTTACGTCCGGCTGCAGGCGAGTCGGTCCGGTACGACGATCGCCGTACGGTCGCTGCTCTACGACAACCGGAACGGCTACAGCCCGGTCGGCGTCCTGGTCCGCACCAACGGCACGGCCACACTCCAGATCCGCAAGGAGCGAACGCTGGCGCCGTACTACTCGCTGACCGTGCCGGACACGAAGGGCGCCTGGCGTTACCTCACCTACGATATGGACACCGCGAAGCTGCGTGGGAGCGCGGGCGGTGAGTCGCTGGCGTACTACACGGTCGTCGGGTCGTCGAAGGTTGCCGTGGACATCGATGCGGTCAACCTGCAGGCCAAGAGCCAGCTCACTCCGCCGACGTTCCCCGAGGGCGCAGACACCCGTCTGGTTGCGGTCGCCGGCGAGCCCTTCACCACGGACCTGGCCGCCACCGACACCGGCCCGGTCACCTACACCGCCGGTACGACGCTCCCGACCCGAGCCGCCCTGGACACGCAGACCGGCGTACTCACGTGGACGCCGACCGCGAGCCAGGCCGGCGATCACCGCACCTTCGTCGTGGCCGACGACGGAACGACCACCGCCGTGCTCCGCGTGTCGGTCACGGTCGCCGCCAACCGGCAGAAGGCCATCGCCGCGGCGCTCGAGGGGTACGACGCGGGGACCGCTTACGTCCGATCGAGCGCAGCCGCCGTCACGTCGGCAGCGGCGTTGGCGACCTCGCACATCGAGTCAGCCGACGCCGCGACCTTCGCCGCCGACCTCGTCGCCGTACAGCGGGCCGTCGCCGCGCTGGAGAAGCTCACGCCCACGCTTGCGGACGACGGTTCGTTCGACTACTGGGGCCGGGCGACCTCGGCGACGATCACGCCGGTTGCCATCGGCAACATGCTGGACGGCGACCTGAACACCTTCTCGGGTGATCTCCGGGCGCCGGCGATCCTCGACTACGGCAGCGGCTTCCGGGTCCGGGCCGACGCGTTCGGCCTGCAGGCGCGGTACAACTTCGCCAACCGCTCGGAAGGCGCCAACGTGTACGGCTCGAACGACGGCCGGACCTGGACGCTGCTGACGTCCCGCGAGACCACCAACACCAGTGACCGGGCGTTCGAACTCGAGACGATCCCGGTCCGTGACGAGGTCAAGAACCTGAGCTTCCGGTTCCTCAAGCTCCAGGTCGACCACCCCGGCGTGCCGACCGATCCGGCGTACCCAGGTCTGTCCAGCTTCAGCGAGTTCCGGGTGCACGGCGAGCGGATCGAGATGAGTACGGCGCTGAACACGGTGTCGATCTCGTCGAGCAACAGCGACCCGAAGCTCGCGCAGAACGGTGACACCGTCACGCTGACCATGACCGCCACTGAGCCCCTGACTGCGGTCAAGGCGATGGTCGAGGGACGCGAGGCCACGGTCATGAGCTCGGACAGTCAGCACTGGACGGCGACGCTGGTGCTCCCGGACGACGTCGGCTACGGACGAGCGCTGCAGTTCGCGATCGACTACACGACGGCCGCAGGCGATGTCGGCGCGACGATCGTGTCCTCGACTGACGGATCCACGTTGCAGCTGTGGAACAGCGCCGTACAGACGGTCGCCGTTCAGCCGAGCTGGGTGGTCGCGTCGAGCGTGGTCTTCCCGGGAGTCAGTACGGCGGAGGACAACGGGTGGCGGATGTTCGACGGCAACATCAACACGTTCACCGACACCACCAGCGGGAACGGGTGGGTCAAGGTCACCGCGCCGTTGGAGTTCGACGCCGTACGGGTTCATCCGCGGACGAACTTCCCGAGCCGGGCCAACGGGACGCTCATTCAGTCGTCGACTGACGGCGGGACCACGTGGACGACGCTCGCCACGATCAACGGTGTTGCTGACGGCAACCAGTGGTACGTGTTCCCGTTGGCTTCGACGGTCTCGGTACCGATGATCCGGGTGTACGACGGCCACGGCGGCTTCACCAACGTGGCCGAAGTACAACTGCTCAGGTCTTAGGGATTGTCGGCCGGCCTGCTGCCCGTCAGCAGGCCGGCCAGCTCGGTCGGGCGGTAGAGCACGAGCTTGCCGGTGCGCTGCGCTTCGACCAATCCGGTACGACGAAGCAGTTGCAGGTGCTGGCTGACGGCGGACGGGGTGACCTTCAGCTCGGCGGCCAGGTCGCTGGTGGTTCGTGGGTGGGTGAGCAGGGCCAGGATGTGGGCGCGCGGCGTACCGATGAGCTGGTTCAGGTCGCGTCGCGACGGCGGTTCGACGACGGACCACAGGTTGGCCTGGCCGCGCGGCGGGTAGCCGATCAACGGCTCGGCGCCGATGTCGAACGGGATCACCGCATGTGGGCCGAAGAGCGTGGGCTGCAGGACCAGACCGCGGCCGTTGATGCTCTCCGTCCGGCTCGGGTTGCTGACCTGGTCGATTCGCAGCCGGCCGTCCTGGTAGCTGATGACCGGGGCGAGGTCGTTCAGCATCGCGGCGGTGCCCTGCTGGGTGACGAGGTGGCCGCGGTAGCTGATGTCGGCGGACAGGATCGTGCGCATCCGGTCCCAGTACGGCGCCATCACGGTCCGCCAGTACTCGCCCAACGCGTCGACGATCCGCGTGATGCCATCGGCTCCGGCCAACTCGTCGGGCACCTGCCCGGTGACGGCGACGAACTGCCGCTCGAACGTCTCGCGATCGACCGCGCCGACGAGCTCGAGCTCCTCGTCGAACTGGGTCAGCGGTGACGTCGGGCGCGGTGTGAGGAAGTCCGGACTGCCCATGGTGTCGTTGACCAGCCACCGCAGCACACTCCAGTCGAGCTGCTCCAGCACCGGCTGCACTGCCCGAACCCACGGCAACTGCAACGGAAACCGACCCGGATCCTGGAGCGCGCGCAGCGAGAGGACAGTCTCGGCCGCGGGCGAGATCGCGAACCGGATGTCCTCCAGATCCTGCGCGGTCAGCTCGTAGGTCAGCACCCGATCAATGTAGCCCTCCCCTAAATCGTTCCGGGGCGAGCTCCGGTCAGCCGACGTTCAGGAGGGTTGCGATGAGCAGCCCTGCCAGCAGGCCGGCGATGCCTAGGGTGATCAGCGGGCCGGGCGTGATCGGGGGCTCGGGGACGCGTTGGCTGAAGATGGCGAAGAGACGCTCTTCGGCGGGCCGGACTTCCTGGAGGAGAACGGTGCAGGGGTGTTTGACGTTCTCGACCACCTCGACCGCGGTCTGTGCGGCTACGACGGCGCCGCGGATCACGCAGACGACCACGGCTCCCGACGCCACGGTCAGGACGCCGATCAGGGCTGCGGTGGTCTGGGGCATCGTGGCGTCGGCGAACAGCGTGTTCTTCAGGGCCGAGAGCGACCACAGGCCGAAGAATCCGAGCGCGGCCGAGGCGAGCCCGACCGCCAGGAACACCTTTGCCAGTGGATTCTGCGACCGCACCGCCGCCGCGAACGCCCGAGCGTCCCTGGCCAGGTCCTCCGCGCCCCGGGCCAGCCCTTCGTGCATCGCCAGCGCGTCGGCGCGCGCCGTCAGCTTCACGCCGATCACGATCCGGTCGGCGAGGTCCAAGGTGCTCGCCAGGTCGAGGATCTCCCTCCAGGCGGTCACCACCTCGTCGTGCGACGGCGCGATCGCAGACCGCTCCACGACACTCATGCCTGCCCCCTAACGCCGAGCGCGCCTCCCCCTGCGCGATCGTCTCCCCTGGGCATGAGAGTACGCCGTACCGGCCGTCACGAACAGTAACCGGCTGTCAATTCTTGACTGCTCCCTGTGTGATCCCGTTGACGAAGTTCCGCTGGAAGGTCAGGTACACGAGCACGATCGGGGCGATCACGATCAGGCTCGCCGCCGACAGCAGCGGGATGTTCGTGGAGTACTGGCCGACGAACAGCCCGAGCCCGGCCGGCGCCGTACGGCGGTCCGGGTCCTGCATCATCACCAGCACCAGCAGGAACTGGTTCCACGACCACATGAAGTAGAGCACCGACAGCGTGGTCACGGCCGGCCAGGAGATCGGCAGCAGGACCCGGATCAGTACGGCGAGATCGCGCGCACCGTCGACCCGTGCTGCCTCGACCAGCTCACCGGGCAGGCCGGCGAAGTGCGACTGCATCCAGTACACGCCGAACGGCATGAACAGAGCGACCTCAGCCAGGATGATCCCGAGGTAGGAGTTCGTCAGCCCGACCTGCTGCAGGTTGTAGTACAGGGCAACGACCACGAGCTCGACCGGCAGCGTCAGCCCCAGCACGAACCCGCCCGACAGCGCCCGATTGCCCCACACCTTCAGGACTTCCAGCCCGTACGCCGCCAACGTCGCCAGCACGACCGCGAGCGGTACGACGCAGACCGCGATCAGCACGCTCGAGCGCATCAGGTTGGTGAAGTTGCCCTGTACCCAAGCCAGCTTGAAGTTCTGCCACGACCAGTGGTCCGGGATGCTCAGGCCGCTGACCTGCTCACTCGGCGAGTGCAACGCCGTCAGCACGATCCCCGCCAACGGCAGCAACACCATGGTCGCCATCACGAGCAGAACGCCGTACCGAAGCCCCATCCCTGCGCGCGCTCTCATCGGCCCACCCTCGCGACTCGGCGGATCGTCGTCACGATCGCGACGACCAGCACGGTCAGTACGACGGCCAGCGCGCTGGCGTCACCGATTCGGCTTTCGTTGAACGCCAACCGGTACACGAGCAGCCCGGGCACGTTCGTCTGCCCGGCCGGACCGCCGTTCGTCGTCACGAAGACCAGGTCGAAGCTGGCCAAGGCGGCGATCGTGGTGATCACGCCGGCGATCGTGACCTCCTCGCGAACCCCGGGCAGCGTGACGTGACGGAACGTGCGCAACGGACCGGCGCCGTCGAGCGTCGCGGCCTCGTAGAGCGCGGTGTCGATCTTCTGCGCACCCGACAGGAACAGCATCATGCACAGCCCGCTCATCACCCAGGTCCCGATCAGACCGAGTGCGATCAGGGCCAGGTCGTAGTCACCGAGCCACGCCCGCGTGATCCCCTCGAGCCCGATGCCGCTGAGGATCTGGTTGATCACGCCGTCCTCGCTGTAGAGCCACCGCCAGGTGATGCCGACGGCAACCAACGGCAGCACCTGCGGCAGGAAGAACACGACCCGGAAGAACGTCATCCCGCGCCGGACCTTGCCGAGCAGCAGGCCGGTCATCAGCAGCCCGACCACCACCGGGACGAAGGAGAAGAACACGATCAGCACCAGGCTGTGGAGGATCGCCTCGGACAGCGTCGGGTCCCGGAAGATCCTGGTGTAGTTGGAGAATCCGGCCCAGGTCGGCGCGAGGATGCCGTCCCACTTCAGGAACGAGAGCCGGACCGTGTTCAGCGCCGGCCAGATCGCGAACCCGAAGTAGACCAGCAGCGCGGGCAGGACGTAGACCCACCCGCGCGCCCGGCGTCTACCCAGCATGGTGGGCGGTCCACGACTCCTGCAGCGACGCGAGGAACTGGTCGGTCGTGGTGGTCCCGTTGATCAGGCCCTGGACCCCCGGCGTCAGCTTGTCGATCATCCCCGGCGCCGCGAAGTCCGGGAACGGCACGATGCCGTTGGCCTGGGCGATCGGCGCGAACTGCTTGGCGATGTCGGACCGCAGCCCGGTCGCGGTGAGCTTTGCCTTGGTGTCCACCGGCATGAACCCGCCGCTGAACTGGATCTGCGCAGCCTCCGGTGAGCTCATGTAGTCCAGGAAGGCCGCAGCCACGTTCGGGTGCTTCGTCTTCGACGAGATCGCGTACGCGACGCTGGCGCCGGAGGCGACCTTCACCTCACCGCCGGCCGGGTTCGGCATCGGGAAGAAGCCGACCTTGTCCTTCATTTGCGTCTCCAGCGCGGCCGCCGCCCAGTTGCCGGTGACCAGGAACGCGCTCTTGCCCTGGGCGAAGTTCGCCTGGGCGTCCGGGTCCGCGGTCGCGTTGGCGGACTTGGCGACGTACCCCTTCTGCACCCACTGCTGCAGCGTCTCGGTGGCCTGCTTCGCCTTGTCGTTCACGATCGTCGCGTCCGGCTTGCCGTAGACCCAGGCGCGGTAGTCGTCGACCGAGCCGATCACGTTCAGCAGCGCGTTCCAGAGGTGGAAGCCGCCGACCTGCAGAGCGCCGACGCTCAGCGGGGTGCGGCCCTGGGCCTTCTGGCGCTCGAGCTCGGCCTCGAGCTCGGGCAGCGACGCCGGCACCTTGGACACCATCGACTTGTTGTAGAAGACGCCGAGGATCGACAGTCCGCCCGGTACGGCGTACAGGTTGCCGGTGCCGAACTGCTTGGCCGACTGGTCCGACTTGAGCACCTCGAGACTGGACTGCGGGAACTTGGTGTCCCAGCCGTACGCCTCTGCGTACGGGTTCAGGTCGAGGATGAGCTTGGCCGGGACCAGCGTGTTCATCGCGCCGGGGTTGTACTCGGCGATGTCCGGCGGCTGGTCCGACGCCATCGCCAGCTTGATCGACTTGATGTAGTCGTTGAACGGTGTCTGCTGCGGCTTGATGGTGACGTTCGGGTACTTCTTGCGGAAGCCCTCGATCAGCGCCTTGGTCGGCGGGTCGTCGGTGTAGGCGAGCGTGAGGGTGACCGGGTCGCTCGGGATCGTGGTGGCCACGCTCGCCTGGGTCGCGGGTCCGGCCTGCGGGCCGCCGGCGCCCGCGCAGGCGCTGGTGGTGAGTACGGCGGCGGCCCCGAGCGCCAGCAGTTTCGCGGCAGTCCTACGCATGGGATTCTCCTTCACCGATGGCGGCCGGTGGAGCCTCGGCCGGTAGTGGGCCGCGAGCGGCTGCTCGGCGGATACTGCTCCTGACCCGCTCGAACCGGGTCCGCTCGATCTCGGCCAGGCAGTGGTGCAGAGCGCCGTACACGACGGCGTCGTCACCCAGCGAGGACACGGCGAGCGGCGGCTGGTTGAGGGCCTGGCTGTCCAGGTGGCGGCGGATTGCCTCGAGCAACGGTTCGCCGCACCTGGCCATCGGGCCGCCGATCACGACCAGCTGCGGGTCGAGGATCGACCGGATCGCGGCGACGCCCTTGGCGAACCGGCCGGCCACGGTCTCGACCGCGCTGACCGCGGCCGGGTGACCGGCGACGTACGCGCCCAGGACCTCCTCGAACGTGGTCCGCAACCCGGCCAGCCGGACGATCTCGTCGGCGCCGACCCAGTCCTCGAACGGCCCCAGGCCGTCCGGGTTCGTCCGGGTATCGCCGGCCAGCAGGTCGAGGAAGCCGATGTCACCGGAGTCGTTGGACGCACCGCGGTACAGCTCGCCCTGCATCACGATCCCGGCGCCGACCCGCTCACCCCAGTGGATCATCACCACCGAGTCCTCGCGCCGCTGCGCACCACGCCAGCGCTCACCCTGCGTCGCCAGCTTCACGTCGTTGTCGAGGTACACCGGACACGTGAGGACCTCGCTCAGCCGCCGTACGACGAGGTCGCCGGCCAGCCCGGGCATGCTCGGGATGAGCTTGATGACCTGGGCGTCCAGGTCGACGATGCCCGGCGCCCCGACGGTGGCGAACCAGATGTCGGCGTCCTTCGTCATCCGCTGCACCGTGGCCACCAGGACCTCGACGCCGTCCGCTCCGCTCGTTCCCGTGTCGAGCTGGACCGTGCTGGTGGCGAGGATCGCGCCGGCCAGGTCGGACACCGCGACGCGGACGTCCTGCGGGCTGATCGACAGGCCGAGCAGGCGGCCGGCCTCCGCGACGAACCGCACCCGCTGCGCCGGCCGGCCCACCTTGGCCGCGTTCCGCTCGGGCGCGCTGAACTCGACCAGGCCCTCGGCCTCCAGCGCGACCAGCGAACGGGTGACCGCCTGCCGGCTGAGGCCGACCTTCTTGGCCAGCGCGGACACGGTCATGCTGGACTCGGCCCGGAGCTGCCGCAGGACGGCGTCCGCGTTGATCCCACGCATGAGCTCGGTGCCCACGGCGACCAGTTCGTCCATCATCACCCTTTCCGATGCGCTGTCCGGTGTGCGAGGGTATTTATTATGGATCGCACGAAACTAACTCCGTCAAGCACTCAGACGGATTGGATTTCGGCCCTCGAGGGTCTGGCGCAGCGGGTTCTGGGCGCGTCCGTCGGCTTGGGCGGACTGCTGGGTGGTGGGCGGCGGTTCGAGTACTCCGCCCGTGGCGGCGAGCTCACTGTGGCCGCGACGGACGGGGTGAGTGCTGCGGTCGGCCTCCACCACTACCTGCGGAACGTGTGCGGTCGCTCGGTCGGCTGGGACACCGTCCTGCCCCTTCGGCTCGGTCCATTGCCGGACTGCGGGGTGACGCGCGGCGAGGCGCGGGTGAGCGAGTTCTACTACCTGAACTTCTGCACGTTCAGCTACACGACGGCGTACTGGGACTGGTCGGAGTGGGAGCGCGAGATCGACTGGATGGCGCTGCACGGCGTGACCATGCCGCTCGCGCTGACCGGGCACGAGGCGGTGCTGTTCGAGGCGTACACCCGGCTGGGGTTGCCGGCCGACGCCGTACGGACGTTTCTGGGTGGGCCTGGGTACCTGCCGTTCCAGTACATGGGGTGTCTCGACAGCTTCGGTGGGCCGCTTCCGTCGTACTGGATCTCGTCACATCTCGAGTTGGGGCGGCGGATTCTCGAGCGGGAGCGGGCTTTCGGTATGACGCCGGTGCTGCCGGCGTTCACCGGGCACATCCCGCGGGAGCTTGCGCCGGGGCGGGTGCGTGAGTGGCAGGGGTTCGAGACGGTCGTGCTGGATGCCGGGGATCCGTTGTATGCGTCGATCGGTACGGCGATCACGTCGGCGCAGATCGAGTTGCTCGGAACCGATCACGTGTATGCGGCGGATCCGTTCATCGAGATGATCCCGGTCGACGCGGATCCGCGAACTGTTGCGGCTGCGACGCTCGCGGGGCTGCGCGGCGCCGACCCGGCCGCGGTGTGGTTGATGCAGGCTTGGCCGTTCTCGTACCAGAAGGAGTTCTGGACCGATGCCCGAGTCCGGGACTTTCTGGACGCTGCTGACGGGATGCTCGTGGCTGACCTCTGGGCGGAGCGCGATCCGCAGTGGCAGCGCTTCGACGGCTTCGGCGGCAAGCCGTGGCTATGGTGCGGCCTGCTGAACTTCGGCGGCCGCACCGACCCCGCCGCCGATCTGCCGGCAGTCGTGCCCGCTGTCGAGGCCGCCCTCGCCTCTTCGAATCCCCCTACCGGCCTGGGCCTGTCGATGGAGGCGATCCACAACAACCCGGTCTTCTTCGAGCTCATCGCCGACCTGGCGTGGGACTCCGTCGACCTCGAGGACTGGCTCGACTCCTGGGCCACCTGCCGCTACGGGACGTCTGCTTTGAACGCGGCCTGGCGAGATCTGCTGGCGACCGTCTACTCCTGCGAGATCCCGATCTTCCCTGAACACTTCCACGGTGTGCTGACGAAGGAACCGTCGTACCACTCAGCCTCGGAGATCCAAGCGGCGCTCTGGTACGACCCGGTCGTCCTGGCCCGCGCGTGGGACTCGCTGATCAGCGCAGCCGAGAACGACCCGACCTTGCTCAACGGCCCGCTCGCCCACGACCTGGTGACGGTGGCCATCGCCTACCTGACCCGCCTGGCCGACCACTACAACCTCACCGACCGCGACGCCTTCCTGGCCCTCTTCCCCGCCCTGGACGCCCTCCTCGCCACCCACCCCGACTTCCGCCTCAGCACCTGGGAATCCAAGGCCACCCGCTGGGCCCAGACTGATGAGGACCGCGCCCTCTTCCAGCGCAACGCCCATCAAATCCTCACCACCTGGGGCCCCACCCCCCACCTCAACGACTACGCCGCCCGCCACTACTCCGGCCTGGTCACCCCCTACTACCTCTCCCGCTGGACCACCACCGCCCCACCCCCGGCACCCCAGGGCAACCTCGTCACCCTCTCCCGCCACCTCCACACCACCTACTCCACCGCCCTACCCCCACCCCACCAGCAAACCCCTGGACAAACCTGACACACTATTCCCCTCACCCTCGTGAGAGGGCCTCTAGCTCAACTGGCAGAGCAGCGGACTTTTAATCCGCGGGTTGTGGGTTCGAGTCCCACGGGGCCTACCGCGTCTGACCTGGTCTTTTGACCAGGTCAGGCTGCCGACCATCAGCCGACTGTCCATGGCCTTGTCCATGCTAGCCTTCCAGCATGGCTCGGAAGCAGCGGCCTCGGGGGTCGGTCAGGCTCAGGGGCAGCTCGTACAACGTCAGGGTCTACGCCGGCGTGGACCCTGTAACCGGCAACGACATCTACCTCAGCGAGTCCACCCGGGACGAGAATGAAGTAGAGCGGATTCAGACGCGGCTCCAGGCGCAGGTGGACAGTCAGCGCAACGCGGCCACCCGGGCAACGCTGGGATACGTCATCGAGAACTGGTTGGAAGGACACGACGGCGAGGAAACGACCCTCGACAGCTATCGGGGCTACTTCGAACGGAGCATCAGGCCGAAGCTCGGCGATGTTCCGGTCTCCGAGCTGAGGACTCGCACAATCGAGCAGTTCTACAACAAGCTGCGAAGGTGCAGCGCGCTCTGCGAGGGCCGGCCGATGGTGGACCACCGCACAAGTCGGCCACACGAGTGCCGGGTGATCAAGCACCGGCGGCGCCCGGGCCGGCCGTCAGCAACCGATGCGGCCGAGCATGACTGTGCTGTCGCCGATTGCTCGGTGATCGAATGCAAACCCCACGTGTGCAAGCCGATGGGCCAGTCGAGCGTCCGGCAGATCCACGCGATCATCACCGGGGCACTTGACATGGCCGTCCGCTGGGAGTGGATATCGAGCAATCCGGCCGAGACAGCAAAGAAGCCCAAGCAGAAGCCGCCGCAGCCAAAACCACCCACGGCTGCGCAGGCCGCCCGGATCGCCGAACGCGCCTGGGAAGAGGACCTTGCCTGGGGAATGCTCATCTGGCTCGTAATGGTCACCGGCAGTCGGCGCGGCGAGATCCTCGCTCTCCGGTGGTCCGACCTTCATCTCGACGGCGAGGGCGTCGCGGAGTTCCGCAGGAACTACATACAGCGTCGTGGAAAGAAGCTCGAGAAAGACACTAAGACCCATCAGATGCGCCGCAACGCCTTGGACCCCGACACGTTGGAATTGCTGGCAATCCACCGGAAAGCGTACGAGCAGCGCATGGCGCAGCTCGGTGTGCCAGCGAACGAGTCGGCTTATGTCTTCTCCTACGAGCCCGATAACAGCAAGCCATGCAATCCTGACGGAGTCACCCACCGATACGCCCGCATGTGCAAGAGTCTCGGCATCGATAGCCACCTTCACACCCTGCGCCACTACTCGGCGACGGAGCTGATCAGCGCTGGAGTCGATATCCGAACCGTCGCGGGCCGGCTTGGCCACGGAGGCGGCGGAACAACCACACTTCGCGTCTACGCCGCCTGGGTTCCGGAGTCCGACAAGCGCGCCGCCGGACTCCTGGCCAGCCGCATGCCGCGGCCCGGCCGACGTGACTAACGTTCGGCAGCGCTGCAATGGCCTCTGCTCAGTCAAGGCTCATGGTCTGGTGAAGCTGTGGATAACTCGCGGCGCCAAGGCGCCTGATCGGCGACACTGGAGTGGTGTTGCCGGTCCCTGGCCCGGAGCCACCGGCGGGTGTAGCCGCCGCCCGCATGGCGTCGAGGCGCGAGGCCACGTCGGCAGGCAGGCCGGGACCGTCGACACGGCAGCCCATCATCCTGCTCGACGCCTAACATGCCGTGCTGCCAGTGCGTGATTGTGCGGGTCCCGGTGAGCTGCTTACCCCCAACGCTTCCGGGGGACCGTGTCGGTCTGCCACCGGCCCGAGACGACTGGCAGAATGGAGACCCAGCCCGGCCGTGCTGGCCCGCCCGCCGAGCGAGGGCCGGCGAGGATGCTGAGCCGGTCCGGCAGCTGCGGAACCTCAAATGGGGCTCTTTAATTCGAACTTATGGTCTAGCGCGTCGTCGCACACAGTTGAGGCTCAATGCAGTTGGCTACGGTGCAGCCTGGCAGGCATTGACGTGAGGCTGGGCGTCGGCCAGCCTGCTCCCGAAGGTCGCGGGCGCACCATCGGGGGTCGGGCGAGCCGCTCATTCAACAATCGCTCCGGCCAGTGCTCTGATGACGACCGAACGAGCTAGCCGAGGCCAACCAGGTCAATTTTATTATGAAACAACACCCTATATAGCTCGGCCTCGGGAAGTCTATGGGCCATAACTTTTGCGAACTGGCGCAGGGTTGGCCAATCACGTCCCCCAAGGTCATCGTCCATGATCTGAAGGATGTCCCGGGCGAATCCACTCGCGGCGTCCCCAGGCTCGTTATTACGATCGTCAAGGTCCCAGAGGCTCGCAGCAATCCGAAATTCCACGTATTCGCCGAAACCGTCAGGAATATCGCTACACATTGAGAGATTGTCCGCTGCTCTCAAGTCTGGCATCGCCCTGGAAGCGTAGAGGGGCGGACCGGTGGGACGGGCTTCGCGCATGACGTGGGCCGAGAACCAGTCAGCGAACCCCTCCATCCAGGCAACCTGGGCTATTCGATCCGGGTGATTAGGCGGCAGGCCTCCTCCACTGAGGACTGCAATATTGGTAATTGTGCAGCCATTGTGATCGCTTCCTATCCAAGCCAAACTTCCAATATCGTGCTGTAGCCAATGCGCGTACTCATGCAAGATAAGGTCATCATGCATCGCATATTTTGGCTGTATGCGGAGGTCGCCGCTGATGGGATACATGCATGGAACGCCAGTGATGGGACAGCTCTGGATAGCGACGTGTGCGGCGTGGAGCGTATCGAGAGGGTCGACACGCCCCTGTCCCCGATTGGCATGCATGATGAGAGCGCCGTGCCGAATTGTCTCGATTATATTGAACACGTTCGCCCATATTCCGGAGAACGTGAAATTCCAGGTCACACTGCCGCCGTCCGGAGATATGTTTGGCATCCCTGGATCCGCCCACACGTACCTTAGGCCATCCTTCGCTTGCGTTGGGGCAGGTCCCGTGCAACAAAAGGCAGCAGAGTTGGCGGAGTATACGCGCAATACGAATTGCGTTACATTTTTTCGGTCGCTTATCTCTGTCTGGACTACTCCACTCTCATTAGTGCGCAGGGTCTTCCGAAGGGACCATGCCCAGAGCCCGCCCGTCTTACTTAGTGTCCAGACCTCGACTTTGGCATCAATTACGGGTCTAACTCCATTTGAGTCTTGATAGCTTAATGTGGCATGGATGGCCGCGGGCTCTGACACATCTTTTGGTTTGTCGTCACAGCTTGTGAGGGCAAGAGAAATGATTGCCAACGCCGCAAAGGCAATGTGCGTGCGTCTCCCCATGGTCCCCCCAAAGGAATTGCGGACAGGCACCCCAGTGCGGCAGCCTGTCCTTCTTTGTGATGATGCTACGCATGTTGTCCTGAGTCAACGGCTCGAAGTCAGGTTGAACGTCGTCGATCTCGTCCGGTGTGGCCCAATCCAATTCGACCTCAACACGGGCCGCGACTCAGCGCCATCACCGCAAGGGCCATGGCCTAACTGTGCAGATGGCCGGGCCGATTACCTCTCTGGAGACCAAGTCCGCCAGGAACCAGAGAAACCGGCTCGAGGACGCGCCACCGTCGTTCGAAGCTCGGCAAGTCGGGGAAGCCGTTGAAGCAGCTGTTCTTCATCCATCCCGCCGAGTCGGATCCATCCCGCCGAGTCGGGCGGTTGCTGGCGCTGGCCGGCCAGTTGAGTTCTGGTGTGATGAGTCGAAGCTGGCCGATGATCCGGACGCCTGGCTGACCTCGTTCACGATCATCACCACTACCGCCACCGACGACGTGGGCCGCATCCATGAACGGATGCCGATGGCGGTCGCGCAGGAGAGCGTGGCTCGATCCACGTAACGACGATGTGGAGACCGTGGGTGGCCTGATGGCGCCACGCCCACGCTGGACATCTACGCGATCTCCTGCTGGCGGTCAACGACGTGAAGAACAACGGCCCCGAACTGCTGGAGCCGCTCCCGGCCGAACAATCGCCACACTGAACGACAGGCCGCGTGGGCACCGCGGCTGGTGGCGCTTCACAGTCTGCCCAGCGATTTTGGCGAGGCAGCCAGCATCCCGGTTCATGCCTCCCCGTCGTCCAGCCCGATCCGCCTGGATCAGCGCCTCCTGGTTGTTTCACGTCGGGGGCTAGCTACATGATGAGGCGTGCAAGGCCCAGTAGAACGAGCGATTCGCGCGTCGATCCAGCGGGACATGCGGCTGCCCACACCGACCGGAAGAGCCAGTTTCGTCGTGGACAGCATCGATTCCGAGGGCGTAGTCCTCCAGTTTGGGGCGAAGAGAACCGCGACGCGGTTTGATTGGGAATGCCTGGAAGGCATCGTCGACTTTCTGCGTGGGCGCGGTTGGGTCCCCGTCGGAGCCAACCGCGTTCTCGCGGGTAACCCGGGCACTCTTGACGAGTATCTGAAGACGTGTGTTCCGAGGCAAACAGCCAATTACATCGCGGTTCTGCTGAACCAAGCCGGGGTCCTGGAATTGGACCCCGCGATGCCGGCCCGGGTGCGTCTGATCGCATGACAGACGAGCATCCCCGGCACGAAGCTGTACCTTGCCGCAGCGTATGCAGGGCAATAGGTCTTCCTCGCAGTGAGAAGGTCGTCGGTTCGATTGCAATAGCGGCTCCACCTCGCGAGCTCCACGGACTTCCCTCGTTGCTGCTGGCCTAGGGCCAGCAGCAAACCCCATGCCGCAGACTGCTCTATAGTTCCCATCATGGCTTCGGCGGCCCTCGGCAGATGGCAGACCGAGCGATCGGCTGCGCTTGATAATCTGGTGGCGGCGCACAGCGCAGTGTCCGGTGGGTCTCCCGGCCGCAAGTGGCTGACAGTGGAAGTCAATCACGCACTGATTGTTCGACTTGCCGCAGAGTTTCAGGGCTACTGCCGAGATCTCCACGACGAGGCCATCGATGCCTTCCTCAATTCCAAACTCTCGTCTGAGGCTCAGACGGCCACCGTGGTACGAGCGCTCCTGACGACCGGCCGTAAGCTTGATATAGGGAACGCCAACTGGGGAAACATCGGCAGTGACTTCGCCAAGTTTGGAGTGAGCGTCGCAACAGAACTGAAGGCGGCGTACCCCCGCCGGTACAGGGGCTGGACTGGCAAGCTAGACCGCCTCATCCTGGCGCGGAACGCGATTGCTCACCAGAACCCGGCCGACCTCGCTGAGGCCTCGGCACTGCAACCATTGACACTGGCGACCTTCCGGAACTGGAGATCGGCCCTGAACGGCGTCGCTATTGGCCTTGACCGTGTCGTGGGCACATACTTGAAGGACCTAGACGGGACGGTAGCGCCATGGTGAGAGGAGGCCAAGATGGCTACAAAGCGTGACAGTACGCCTGCAGCCACGCCACGCCGTGTGACCAAGTCAGTTGGCCGGCTTCGACCAGGTAGCAAGGTCAAGGTTCATCTCGGCGCCAGAATCCATGAAGCTACAGTGACTGAGGTTCGCAATGGGCGGATTACCGTCGAGATCCACATCGCGGGAGCTGACGACCCTCTAGTCTCCTCGTACTCGGCCGACGAACTGGAGATGTCCGCCTAGCTGCACCTGCGGCCGAGCCGATCGAGGCGCGGCTGCTGGCTGGCCTAGGGACGAAGGGCACCCAGCTCCTGGCTTCGATTCAGACAGTCATTTAGCTCTCGTTCGTGTTGATGACCGTCAAGCAGGGTGGCCGCTGCGCGGAAGCTCACCTACGGCACCGGACCGCTCGCGAAAACTGACGGGCAGATGCCGGGTCCGACAGGGCTCTATCCGACGGATCGATCCACGCTGCCACGTAGCGTTCCCTCGCCACAGGCAAGACAGGTCCCGCGACTTCATTTCGGCCATCGAACCGAGGAGCTTCTCATTACGAGGAGGGACGACGCCGCCGCATCTGGCCTCTACCAGCACCTTTGCCATCGTTTGCTTCGCACCACGGCAACATACCGTGCATGAGTTGACACCACTTCGCACCACAAGTCGCACCACGAGCGTGACCACGCCGACGGGCTCCTCCGGCTTCCGCCGCGGTCAGAGGTGAGCTGGCCGGAAGACAATGGGATCACAACCACAGCCTGCGGGTTAAAAGCTGCGCGATCGCGCGAACTTCGCCATCTCTAGGCGTCATGAGTGGCGGCGATGGCCTCACCAGAAGGCTATGCCAGCGGAGTTGACTCCAGTTCGCGTCACGAACCGTGTCACGAGATGCTGGTTGTGCCGGCCGCCGCGCGGCTGTTCAAGGACACCAGGCTAGCGGTCTACCTCCGCAGGTCGCAGCCAGCTTGCCCACTGGTTGCATGGCACACCCCATTGCCTCCGCCGACGACTCACACTTCTGGCTGTTGGATCGCGCCAGCCACAACCGCAGCCGGCCACCAGCCGCGGAGCCGCCACCTGAATCAGTCGGCGCGTCTGGGGTCCCCGGATCTCGAGAGGGCCGGCGCGCCTGTGATCGCGCCGATTCACTGCTCAGCGTTAACGAGTGGACCTGTAGGTCGACGTCGAGGTCACTTCGCCCGCTGCGAGACATGAAAGGTGGCCCATAGCAACGAGACCGCCAGTTCGTACGACCCACAGACCTCCTCCCGGGTCCTTCCCGCTCTCGGCGAGTCCGCACGACCACAGTTGCTATGTCGCCGGGTCCACGTCGAGTCCGCTGCTGTCTCGACCGGCCACAGTGGTCGCTCCCCACGGCCGGCGGCACCGGCCTCCCGAGCCGGGCGCCGCTGGGAGCTGTCAGGGCTGACAGCGTGCTACTGCTTGCGCTGCGCGGCGGGGCGCCAAGCGGCCAACTCGTGCGTCGACGCGACGCAACAGATGTCGCCAGGCTATGTTCGCGTTCGTCACACCTGAGAGAGCTAGGGGAAGGATGATATGGGGGAAACCGGACAGTGGAGCGTTCCAGAGTGGGTGCGGATCCCGCGCCTCGAACTTCTGCTGGGCTGCCGGCTGGGCGACCTGGCCTGGGACAGGCTGATCAGCCTGATTGACGAAGGACTCAGCGAGGAACAGACGCTCGACTTCAAGTCGGAGCTGTACCGCGGGAATGACAAGGGCAAGTACTCGCTCGCATCCGACATGGCGGCGTTCGCCAACTCCGCGGGCGGGATGGTGATACTCGGCGTAACCGACACGGACGGCCGCGCTACCGACGTGCCGGGCGTCGACATCACGGACGCCGAACGAGTCCGGATGGTCAAGATTCTCGTGGACAACGTGACTCCGGTGCTCCCGGACCTCACCATCGGCTCACTGCCGCATCCCGAGGACCCGACGCGTGGGGTGTACCTCCTGGTCGTGCCGCCCAGTGATGCAGCGCCACATGGAGTACGCCGTGCCGCCGCCGCAGCCGAAGATCACCACGTTCTCGTCCGCGGCGACCCGGCCGACCTG
>NZ_JBSFBL010000082.1:0-23820 GCF_053592935.1 Kribbella sp. NPDC002412 | reverse complement strand
GCACTTCTCCATGTCGGCAAGCTGTGCCCCGATGTCGTCCTGCTCGGCCCCTGTGCCCGCCGACTCGACGCAGCAGGTCCCGATCACCGGCAACCCGAACTTCACCAAGGCCCTCGAGGTCACCGTGCCGAACGCCCCGCAGAGCCCGGGACTGGACGGCGAGTACGAGATCACCCTCGGCGTCGCCGCGGCCCAGACCGTGACCGCCGGCGACGCGCTCGTCGCGACCCTGTGGATGCGGTCGATCGAGCCGACGCCCGGCAGTACGACGGGTAACGCGCACGTGGTGTTCGAGACCGACGGACCGCCGTACAAGAAGTCGATGAACGCGGCCCTGCTCTACGGGCCGGAGTGGCAGAAGTTCGAGTTCCCGGTCCGCGCCGCCGTGACCTACGAAGCCGGGACGGCGACCGCGGCGCACCTCAACCTCTGGCTCGGGTACGGCGCTCAGAAGTTCCAGATCGCCGGCGTCTCGGTCAAGGACTACGGGCCGGGCACGCCGGCCGGCTACCCGCAGGTGACGTACGAAGGCCGCGAGGCCAACGCAGCCTGGCGTACGGCGGCCAACGCCAGAATCGACCAGTACCGCAAGGGAAACCTCGCCGTCTCGGTCGTGGACCCGGCCGGCAACCCGGTCAGCGGCGCGACGGTGTCCGCCGTACAGCAGACCAGCGCGTTCAGGTTCGGCGCCGCCTCCGACGGGTCGCGGCTGATCGGCGACCCGTCGAGCGGGATCAGCGCGAGTGACCTCGCGCAGTACCAGAGCAAGGCCTCGACGCTGTTCAATCAAGGAGCCCTGGGCAACAACCTGAAGTGGAGCAACCACTGGGAGAACCAGGTCGAGCGGGACACGATCACGATGCCTGCTCTGCAGTGGATGCGGGAACACGGCCTGCGGGTCCGCGGCCACAACCTGATCTGGCCGTCCTGGGGCTACATGCCACCCGACCTGGTCACCTTGCAGAACGACCCAGCCGCCCTCCGGGCCCGGGTGAGCAACCACATCACCGACGAGGCGACGGCACTGAAGGGGATCGTCGACGAGTGGGACGTGGTGAACGAGCCGTACTCCGAGCACAGCCTGCAGGACATCCTCGGGCCGGACGAGATCGCCTCCTGGTTCCGGCTGGCCCGGCAGGCCGACCCGACCGTGCCGCTGGCGCTGAACGACTACGGCCTGCTGGAGAACAACGGCTGGGAGGAGCGGCACCGCGACCACGTCTACGGCATCGTGCAGTCGCTGAAGGCATCCGGTGCCCCGATCGACCTGGTCGGGATGGAGAGCCACTTCAACGGGCTGCAGCTGACCTCGCCGGACGACCTGATGACGATCGTCGACCAGTTCGCCGCGCTCGGCGTGACGGTGGTGATCACCGAGTTCGACGTGGACACCGACGACCTGCAACTGCAGGCGGACTACACCCGCGACTTCATGACCGCGATGTTCTCGAACCCGAACGTCAACCAGATCAGCAACTTCGGGATCTGGGCCAACAACATCTACAACCCGCGGGTCGCGCTCTACAACGCCGACTGGTCGCCGAAGCCGAACGCGCTGGTCTGGGAGGACCTGATCAAGCGGCAGTGGCACACGAGCGCAAACGGCCAGACCAGTGCGGCCGGGACCTTCGGGACTCGGGGCTTCCTCGGTGACTACCTGGTGACGGTCACCGTGAACGGCATCTCCAAGCAGGTCAAGGTGCCGATGCCGACCACCGCCGGCGCATCCGTGAAGGTGATTGCCGACGGCATCGCGACCACGGTCCGGACCGACCAGCCCAACCCGGTCGGCGACGGCGGCTTCGAGAGCGGCGCCCGCGGCTGGACTCCGCTCGGCACCGGCCCGTCGACGGCCGCCAACGCGCACAGCGGGCACGCCGCGCTGTCGCTCAGCCCAGGTTCGGGCGTGACGCAGAACATCACCGGCCTCACGCCGGGCACGAGCTACCTGCTGTCCGGTTGGGGACGCCTCAACGGCGGCGGCACCCAGTGCTACATCGGCGTCCGTGGGGGAGCGGCGGCAGGTACGCCGACCTTCCAGCACGAGCTCACCTACGCCGACGAACGCGCCTACACGCAGAAGCTCGCGGCCTTGACTCCACCGACCGGGACGAAATGGATCCAGGTGTTCGCCTGGTCCAACCCGAACCCGACCACGTCGGAGTGCACTCTCGACGACATCAGAATCACGCCGACCGACGGCACGCCGCCACCCGCCCAGGGTCCGCCCGCGACAACGCCGTACTTGCCGACGCCGTCGGTCCTGGTGAACGGGACGCTCGAGAATCAGTCCAGCACGACGGGCTGGTACTGCCTCGGCACCTGCACCCTCAAGAACGCGGCGACCACACCGCACACCGGCGGCGGCGATCTGTCGGTCACCGGTCGGGGAGCAGCGTGGGCGGGGCCCGCGCAGGGCGTGTCCGTGGTGAACGGCGGCCTGTACGACTCGTCCGCCTGGGTGCGACTCGCGAGCGGATCCGACACCGCGATGGTCAGCCTGAAACTGACCACGTCGACCGGATCGACCACGATCAGGCTCGGGCAGGCGCCGGTCACGAGCACCGGCTGGACGCGGATCTCCGCGGCCAACACGAAGGTCGCCTGGACCGGAACGCTCACCAAGGCCGAGTGGTGGATCAGTACGACGACCGGCACCGGCAACCTGCTGGTCGACGACACCTCCTTCGCCCCGAAGGCGAAGCCGGTCGCCGGCCGCGATCTCCTGACCAACGGTGACGCCGAGCAGGGCACAGACAACTGGACTTGTTCGACGGCCTGCACGGCGCAGACCGGTCAGGTGCACGGCGGCTCCACCTCGATCCTCGGTACGGCGCCGACGCAAACCGTGACCGTGACGAACGGAGCGTCGTACAAGACCTCGGCCTGGATCCGGCTCGCGTCAGGCACGGGCACGGCTCAGGTGCAGCTGAAGCTGACGAAGTCGGACGGGTCGGTCGCGACCGTGCCACTGGTGTCGGCCGCGGTGAACGCGTCCGGCTGGACGAAGGTTGCCGCGAACAACATCCCGGTCAGCTGGACGGGCACGCTCACCAGGGCCGAGTGGGTTGTCGCCAACGACAACGTCTCTGTGGACGATGCGGCCCTGCAGCCGGCCGGCGTCGAGCAGACCGTGTTCAACCCGGTGCAACCGACCGCGGCGTGCGTCGTACGAAACACGGTCGACAACACCTACACGGCGTACTTCGGCTACTCGAACGCCAACAACTACTACGTCCCGGTCCCGGTCGGGAGCGACAACTACTTCAGCCCCGGGCCGTCGGACCGCGGCCAGACCGTGCACTTCCTGCCCTTCCAGCGGCCGCGTCGCGTCGCGGTCACCTGGGACGGCAGCCCACTCACCTGGCGGCTCGGCGCCCTGACCCAGACCGCTTCGTCGGCGTCGCCGGCCTGCACCTGAGATCCACTGGAGGAATCACCATGTCATCACGCATCTCACGACGGACCCTGCTCCGTGGTGCCGCGGCCCTGGCCGGTGCGGGAGCGGTCGCCGGCTGCTCCTCGTCGGGCGACGGCGGCGAGGGCTCGAAGGCCCAGACCACCATCACGTACTGGGACTGGTACGCCAGCCAGGCCGGCTGGGTCGACAACGAGATCAAGCTGTTCCAGGAGGCCAATCCCGGGATCGCGGTGAAGAAGACCACGCAGGTCAGCGACAAGTACGCCGACCTGGTCTCGCTCGCGTACCGCAGCAACAACCCGCCCGACATCCTGATGATCCCGAAGAGCCCGCAGCTCAGCCAGCAGGTCTCGCAGGGCTGGCTGATGCCGGTGGACAAGTGGGCGACGAAGTCCTGGCAGTCCCGCTTCCCGCAGAACAGCTTCGTGGAGGGCGTCGACGTCTTCGACGGCAAGGTGTACACCGCGCCGTTCGCGGCGCCGGCGCCGTCACTGCAGTTGTACGTTCACCACGGCGTCTTCAAGGAGGCCGGGCTGACCAACCCCGACGGCAGCGTGAAGCTGCCGAAGACCTGGGACGACGTGAGCCGCGCGGCCGAGGCGATCGCGTCGAAGAGCGGTGGCAAGGTGGCGGCGTTCGGCTTCGGCAACTCGACGAACACGACCCTGGCCTGGTGGCTCGATCTGTTCGTCCGCGGCGCCGGGTCGCCGGGTGGCGCCGCGGTCGGCGGGATCGACGGGATGGACTACCGGGTCGGGCAGTGGACGTTCGGCACCGACCGCAACTACGCCGACGTGATCAACCTGCTGCTGGAGTGGAAGAGCAAGAACTGGTTCTACCCGAGCTCGATGAGCATCTCCGACGAGCAGGCGCGGGCGTTCTTCGAGCGCGGCCGGTTCGGGATGACCGTCGGCGGGGTCTGGAACCAGCCGGAGTGGACCAAGCACAAGTTCACCGACTACAGCCTGGTCACCCTGCCCACGCCGAGCGGGGACCCGAAGGCGTTGTTCTACGGCCCGCCCGGCGGCCGGTTCGTCGCGGTCTCGTCGAAGTCCAAGCACGCCGACGAGGCCTGGGCCTGGTTCGACTGGCTCTACAGCGCGGACGCCGGCAAGCGCTGGGTCGAGCAGGGCCAGGGGCTCTCGGTCTACGCCCAGAACAACGACCCGAAGGCGGTCACCTTCGCGCCGTTCGCGCAGTACGTCGCCATGGCGGGGGCCGCCGTGGTCGGTCCGCAACCGACGATCCGGAACCCGAAGCTGACCAAGCTCGAACTGCCCGCGGTCAAGCCGGACATCAACGACGTACTGGCCGGCATCTACACCGGTCAGGTCAAGGATGTCCAGGGTGCGCTCAGTGAGCTCACGGGCAAGCTGAACCAGGCGCTGGGCGACGCGGTGCAGAAGGTAGGGGCCGGCGCCAGCCTGAAGGACTTCGCCTTCACCGACTGGGACCTGACCAAGCCGTACACGACGAAACCGGTCGCCTGATGGTGCTGACCGCCGTACGGGACGACGTCGCCACCGGAGGGCCGCCACCAGTGGTCCGCCGGCGGCGTCGCCGTACGTACCTGTGGTCGTACGTCTACCTGGCGCCGATGATGGTGCTGCTGCTCGGGTTCGTGGTGTATCCGATCATCGCGTCGCTCGGGTACACGTTCTACAAGTGGGACGGCATCGGCGACCCGACCGACTTCGTCGGGCTGGACAACTTCCGGCAGATCGTCCACGACAGCATCTTCTGGCGGTCGCTCGGCCACACCTTCGTGTACGCCGCCTTCGTCGTGCCGATCCAGCTCGTGCTGGCGCTCGCCCTAGCGCTGGTGCTGAACAACAAGCGGCTGCGGTTCGCGTCCTTCTACCGGACCCTGTTCTTCCTGCCGGTGGTGACGTCGGCCGCGGTGATCGGCGTCGTGATCCAGCTGCTGGTGTCGAACTTCGGCGAGTCGATCAACGACGCGCTGCTGAAGGTGCACCTGATCGACCGGCCGGTCGACTGGCTGGGAGACCCGCACTTCGCGATGGCGATCATCATCCTGGTCGGGATCTGGCACACCTTCGGCTACAACCTGGTGTACTTCCTGGCCGGGCTGCAGACGATCCCGGAGGAGCTCTACGAGGCGGCCAGGCTGGACGGCGCCGGCCGGGTCGCGACGTTCCGGTACATCACCATCCCGATGCTGCGGGCGGTCGGTGTGGTGATCGTCGTGCTCGCGGTGATCGGGACGTTCCAGATCTTCGACCTGGTCCAGGTGCTGACCAGCGGCGGTCCGTACTTCTCCACCGAGGTCGTGAACACCTACATCTACCACCTGGCCTTCGGCGGCAGTAACGCGAACGCGGTCCAGCCCGACATCGGGCTCGCATCGGCGGCGTCGTTCATCTACGGGTTGCTGCTGATCGTGTTCTCCGTGGTCCAGGTCGTCGTACTGCGCTCTCTCGCGAGGCGCCGGGGGACAGGAGGCGGGAGATGACTCGGCGGCGCATGGTGACGGCGATGACGCACGTCGCGTTGCTGGTCAGCGGTCTGGCCTGGCTGTACCCGCTGTTCTGGGCGCTGGGCAGTTCGCTGAAGAGTGACGATGAGTTCTTCGGTCGCGGGCTGAACCCGATGCCGTCGCAGTTCCTCTGGTCGAACTACCTGGACGCGTGGCGCGAGGCGTCGTTCGGGCGGTACTTCATGAATACTTTTCTGATCACCCTCGGGACGGTGGTGGTTACTTTAGTAGTCACGTCCGCCGCGGGATACGTACTTGCCCGGACACGCTTCCCGGGGCGGGGTTTCTGCCTGGGGCTGGTGTCGGCGACGCTGTTCCTGCCGCACGGCTACACGATCATCCCGGTGTTCGAGCTGATGCAGCGGCTGCACCTGCTGAACAGCCTGTGGGCGGTGATCATCGTGCAGGCGTCCGGCGGGGTGGTGTTCGGCACCTTCCTGTTCATGGGCTACTTCATGGCGATCGACCGTGAGCTCGAGGACGCGGCCCAGGTCGACGGCGCGAACTTCCACCAGACGTTCGCGCGGATCATGCTGCCGCTGTCCGGCCCGATGCTGGCCACGGTCGGGCTGTTCACCGCGATCACCGCCTGGAACAGCTTCTTCATCCCGCTGGTCTTCACGCTCGGCCGGCCGGAGCTGCGCACGCTCGCGATCGGCATGTACGCGTTCATCGGCGAGAACTCGACCGAGTGGACGCTGCTGTGCGCCGGGACGGTGATCACGCTCGCACCGATCGTCCTGCTGTTCCTGCTGCTGCAACGTTTCTTCGTCAACGGCCTGGCCGGCGCGGTCAAGCAATAGGGGGTCATCCATGTCCACACCTGTGCGGACCGCGATCGTCGGCGCCGGCCACCGGGCGCAGCTGTTCACCGAAGGCCTCGCCAAGCGGGACGGGTACGACGTCGTGGCGTTGTGCGACCCGAACTCGGTCCGGATGGCCTTCCACAACCGGATGCTGCTGGCAGCCGGTCGCCGTACTGCTCATCAGTGGCCGCCGGCGCGGTTCGACGAGATGCTGCGGGTCGAGCGAATCGAGTTGCTGGTGGTGACGAGTGTCGACGCGACTCATGACCGGTACATCGAGTCGGCCCTGCGAGCAGGTGTCCGGGTGATCAGCGAGAAGCCGATGACGACGGACGCGGAGAAGGCGCAGCGCATTCTCGACGCCGTCCGGGAGACGGGTGGGTCGCTGTCGGTGGCGTACAACTACCGTTTCAACCCGGTGCACCGGCGGGTGCGGTCGTTGCTGGCCGAGGGCGCGATCGGCGACGTGCATTCCGTGCACTTCGAGTGGCTCCTCGATGTGTCGCACGGCGCGGACTACTTCCGGCGGTGGCATCGCGACAAGGCGAACTCCGGCGGCCTGATGGTCCACAAGGCCAGTCATCATTTCGACCTGGTGAACTGGTGGCTCGGCGCCGAGCCGGACCTCGTCTACGGACGGGGGCAACTGGCCTTCTACGGTCCCGACCGACGGCACGGGTACGCGCGGGACTACGCACGGGCGCACGGGTCCGCCGAGGCGCTGGACGACCCGTTCGCGTTGCACCTGGCGAACAACGCAACGCTGCGGGAGCTATACCTGGATGCCGAGGGCGAGGACGGGTACTACCGCGATCGCAACGTGTTCGCGCCCGGCGTGACGATCGAGGACGACATGGCGCTGCTGGTGTCCTACGACACCGGCGCGACGATGACGTACCACCTGACCGCGTACTCACCGGCAGAGGGCTACCGGGTGATGTTCAACGGATCACGCGGCCGGCTGGAGCTGGATGTCGAAGAGTCGACATTCCGGACGAGCATCACGCTTCGCCCGCTGTGGTCGCCGCCCGTCGACTACACGGTCGAGCCTGATCACACCGGCCATGGCGGCGCCGATCCTCGGGTCCTGGCCGCACTGCTCGACGACGATCAGACGCATGGCACGGACGTCGCGGACGCGCGGCAGGCAGCCCTGGCCCTGGTCACCGGGCTGGCCGCCAACCGCTCGTTCGAAACCGGTCAGCCCGTGCGGACTGCCGACGTACTGAAGCTCTAGCCGAGCGCGGCACGCAGCGCGGCATGCGAGCCGCGGACGATCGCCTCCCGGTTGGCCTCGTACGTCGGGTCGGTGATCGCGGTCTTGTTCGCCGGGTCGAAGGACAGCACCGGGACGTGCAGGTGACCGGCCGGCATCGACGGGTCGAGCAGGTCGCGCTGCAACGTGTTGCGGTAGGCAACCTCGTTGGACAGGTAACCGCCGCCGGCTCCCTCGGACGCGATCGAACCGGGCGTCGGGCCGAGCGGCTGGCGCACGGGCTGACTCTGACCGGCCGGGATCTCGAGCACGCTGGTGTTGACCCGCATCCGGAACGGCGTGACGTCGGCCTGCGCCATCCGGGCCAGCGGCAGGCTGGAGGTCAGCCACTCGGGACCCGCCGGCATGCTGGGGGAGACGACGGGTGCGCTGGTCGTGCCGCCACCCCACAGGTTGTTGTTGTCACCGATCGAGCTGACCGAACGGCGCCGGCCGTTGAACACCTCCAGGTCGAAGATGCCCACCCGGCCTTGGCTCGCAGTCATGACCAGATCGGCCCGCTGCGGACCTGGGCGGTAGTGCGGGGCGAGGGCGTTCTCGACCATGTTCTCGTCGAAGTCGGTGTACCGGACCGGGAAGACGACCGTCTGGATCTCGTAGGTCTTGCCGTTCACCACCCAGCGCTGACCGTCGAGGGTCAAGGCGTTGGCGCCGGACGGGTTCCCGATCCGGATGTCCGCGTCGAGCGTGAACGGGTCGAAGCCGGTCACCAGGATCTTCTGCACACCCGGCGCGAACCGGGTGCCGGTGATTCCGCGGGAGCTGTACTCGAGTGACCGGATCAGACCGGCGCGGTCCGCCGTACCGAGGATGAACTCCGGTTGCCACTGCCGGAGGGCGAGAGCCATCGAGATGCGCGCCCAGTAGAGGCCGCGATCGTCGGTGGCGGGCAGTGCGCCGGGCTGGGTCTGCGGGTGCTGCGCGCGGTGGGTCGCCGTACGCCAGAGGGCTTCGCCTTGGGTGCGGACGAGGACGGCCGCGGCGTGCCTGTTCGGCGCTGAGCAGAGCAGGCGGGTGAACAGCGCGACGTGCCGGTCGAAGCCGGAGCGGCGGAGGATCTCGGCGGGCACCGATGGGCCGCCGGCGACCCCGTTGTCCAGGCGCTGCTCCTCGACGGTGCCTTTGACAGCGGTGTCGAGACAGCCGGTGGTGGGTGCGGCATGGACGGTCGGCGCGCCCGACAGGGCCGTGGTCAGGGCGATCGCACCGATGAGCAGGGAGCGTGAGAACGAGCTGGGGCGGAGTCTCATAAGAGCTGTCTATCAGATCTCTACCGGAACTCGATCAGATTTCTGACCACCCCGGGTATTGCAGACAGTATGCAAGGGGTTACCTTCAGAAGGCGGCGTCGCCCACGCCGCCCTCATCAAGGAGCACATCGTTGAGCATCACATCTCGCCGCGGTCCGGTCGCGGCGCCCGTCACCTCGCGGCGCCGGTTCCTGACCACCGCCCTGCAGACTACTCTCGTCGCCGGAGCCGGCGGCGCCGCCCTCACTGCCTGCGCCGACGACGGTACGACGCCCTCGTCGGTCGCCTCGAGCGCCGGACAGACGCTGGCCGGCACCTATCCACCCTCCGCGCCGCCGGTTGCTGACGGCAACCAGGCGCTGAAGCGACTACAGGAAGGCAATGCGCGGTTCGTCGCCGATCGCGAGGAGAACCTGGACGAGGGGATCGCCCGCCGCGTTGCCGTGAGCAAGGGACAGACGCCGTTCGCCACCGTGCTCGGCTGCGTGGACTCGCGGGTGCCGATCGAGCTCGTCTTCGACCAAGGGCTCGGCGACCTGGTCGTCGTACGGAGTGCCGGCGAAGCACTGGACCACTCGGTGACCGGGAGCCTGGAGTTCGGCGTCGCCGAGTTGCACACGCCGCTGCTGATGGTCCTCGGCCACCAGCGGTGTGGCGCGCTCACCGCGACGATGAAGGCGCTCGACGCCGGCCAGCGCACCGCCGAGGCAGGCGAGATGGACTACCTCGTCGACACGCTCGCCCCGGCCGTCCGCCAGGTCGCCGGCAAACCAGGCGACCGTCTCACCAACGCCATCCACGCCAACGTGGGCTTAGTTCTCGCCAAGCTTCGCCAGTCACCCGTCATCGGCCCTCTGGAGAAGTCCGGCAAGCTCAAGCTCGTCGGCGCCTACTACGACCTCGACACCGGCAAGGTTACGCTCCACCAGTGACGCACAGCTGGCTGCGGAGGGTCTCACCGGCCCACTGCAGCCAGCGGTCGTGGGACCAAGCCCGGTCCCGGGTGAAGAGCAGGTAGAGCTCGGGGCTGAGGATGGCGTAGAGGATGTCGGCGGCGTCCTCGGCGCTGAGGTCCTTGCGGGCGCCTGGCTTCGCGACCAAGGCGTCCGCGGCTGCGCGCTGGACGACGTACCGCAGGTCCTCGTCCGGCGGCCAGAGCGCGGCGACCTCGGGGTCGTTCGCGACGGCGGCCTCCAGGACGCGCATGATCGGTGAGACCCGCCGCAGCACGGCGCTCGAGCCGGGGACGTAGGCGGTGAGCATCCCCTCAGCCGTCGCCGCCTTGACGGCGTCGGTGAACCACGGGCGCTCCATCGTCGCGATCGGCTCGGAGTCTCCGGCGATGGTCACGTCGACGAGCTCCTTGAGCAGGGCCCGCTTGTTGCCGAAGACGAAGTAGATCGTCTGGACGGCGACGCCGGCCCGGTCGGCCACGTCCTGCAGGTTGGTCGCGCCGTACCCGTCCTCGACGAACAGCTCGGTCGCCGCCTGAATGATCCGCCGCCGGGTCTCGGCCGCCTTCTCCGCCCGCCGGTTGGGCCGCTTGACAACAGTCATGACTAGAGTCTATCTCTAGATTCATTCGCTATAAGTCAACTCTAGAGAAAGGCGCTAGTCATGTCACTCATCGCAGTCACCCGGTTCGAGACAGTCGACACCGTCGAGGCGACCGAGATCCGGGATCGCCACACCGCCCTGGTCGAGGCCGTCCGCACCGCCACCCCCGGGCTGACCGAGGCTCGCCTCGGCCGACTGCCCGACGGTCAGTGGGTCGGCGTCTGGCGCTGGGACTCGATGGACACGCTCAAGTCCGTGCGAGAGTTCGCCCCGAACCTCCCCGAGGTGAAAGCCGCCTTCGCCCTGGTCCGCGAGGGGAGCTCCGCGGTCGAGGAGATCGAGGTGCTCGACGAGCTCTGAGGCCTACGAGGTCAGCGGTAGTTCGGTGACGCGCAGGGTTGTGCAGCCGTAGGGGACGAGGGTGAGGTCCTGCGCGTCGCCGGTGGTGGCCGGCGCGGGCGGGGGTGCGGCGGCGGCACCGTGTTCGAGGGTCCAAGCCGGGACTTGGCGGCCCTGGACTCGGAGCTGGATCGGGGACCTCACGAAGGGGTGCTCGGTCAGCGGCCGGCGGTCGAGCTGGACGGTGGCCGGGTCGATGGCGTAGTTCCATGGGCCGGCCGGGTGGATCTCCCAGGTGGCGTGCGGGTCGTCGCCACCGATGCGGTGCCGGGTCGCGGGGATGGGGAGTGCGAAGACCAGGGGACCGCGTTCGAGGGTGCCGGCCGTCCGCGAGACCGTCTTCACCGTGGCCGGGAGGTGCAGTTGTACGACGTGCGGTCCGCCGGACCAGTCGCGTCGTACCTGGTGAATGGTGCCGGCGGCAACTGGCTTGCCGTCGACGGTGGCGTCCGTGGCCCAGGCGGGGATGCGGAGGTTGAGCGGTACGACGCCGGAGCCGCTGACCGTGATCGTGATGTCGTCCTCGAACGGGTACGACGTGGCGACGTCGACGGACAGGTCGCCGTACGAGAAGGAGCAGGGGGCGTAGGACAGGGCGGTGAGGGGGTGGCGACCGGCCAGGTGTTCGTCGCAGCTGAACAGGCCGCTCGCCTGCCCGTGGTGCTCGTCCAGGGCCGCGACCAGACGCAGAAGACGGGCCTGCTGATCGTCGGTGGAGTCGTGACGCGACCAGACCGGCATCGCCTTGAGGCCCATCGCGACGTTCACGCCATGGGAGGACAGGTGGACGTCGTTCATCCAGACGCCGTCGTGCTCGGCCTTCGCGGCCTGCAGGGCCGCGTCCGGCACCTTCCCGCGGAACGGCAGGTCGTCGGCGTACCCGAACCAGTCGAACCCCTGCTCCCGGCACTTCGCCGCGAGCGGCAACAGCCAGTCCTCGCCGGTCAGGTCGTGCAGCTGGTTGATCACCCACACCACGTCGGTCCACCGCGACCGCGCCCACTCTTCCAGCGGCCACTCGTCCAGCAGTACGTCGAGCAACCGCAGGAACCGCAGCGCGGCCGGCACCACCCGCTCGTCACCGGTCGCGTCGAAGTGCTGCAGCAGCGCCTTCAGCACGATGATCCGCGGCCAGACGTCATGGTCCGCGTACGTCGAGTCGCCCGAGCGCGGCCCGAACCAGCCGTCCGGGTGCTGGTGATCGAGGATGTAGCCGACCCAGCGCCGTACCTTCGCCTTCAGCCGCTCGTCGTCGAGCAGGTAGGCGATCCCGGCGATGCCGTCGAGCCAGTACGGTCCGCGCTCCCAGCCCTCGGCGTCACCGCCGATCCAGCCGCTGCGGGCGATGTCGGGCCAGAACTCGTCCAGGTGCCCGGCCATCCCGTCGGCCTGCAGGCGCAGCCGCTCCAGCAACCATCCGGTGGGCCGGACGGTTGCCAGCAGCAACGGGCGGAGTGCGGGGGGAGCGAGGGACTGGGGGTGGGCGGGACCCGGCACGGAAGCAGCTCCTCTGGGTGTGTCAGTCGACCTGGGTGAGGCGGCCGGTGTCCACGTCGTACATGAAGCCGCCGACCAGGATGTCGTCGCCGATGAGCGGATGGTCGCGAACGGCGGTGACGTCGTGGCGGAGCGCCTCGAGCTGGTCGGGGATGACGTGGATCGGCAGGTAGCCGGCCGGCTTCCCGGCGGCGGTCTCGACCTTGGCGCGCAGCTCGTCCTCGGACATCGCGGCCATCGCGCAGCGGGTGTGCGGGATGACCATGATGCGGCGGACACCGAGCAGCTGGACGCCGAGCACCAGCCCGGTCATCGTCACCTCGGTGACCCGGCCGCCGGCGCTGCGCAGCACCTTCGCGTCACCCGGCTTCAGCCCGAGCATCTCCAGCGGGGGGATCCGCGAGTCCATACAGGTGACGACGCCGACGCCGGCGTGCGCGATCCCGTCGAACCCGCCGTAGTGGAAGTCGGCGGCGTAGTCGGCGTTGGCGGCCAGCAGGTCCTCGAATCCACTGGTCATCGGATGTCACCCGGCACTGGGGTCTCGGCACGCAGGATCGACATGGCGAACGGCTCCTTTCCGCAGGACTCCGGACGAGGTGGATCGGCCGGTGCGCTGGTGACCGGCACATTCCAGGACCGGCCGTCGCGATGCACCACGGTCACGGTTCCCAGCTCTTCGCCCGCCACACTGAGGGCATCCAGCGCAAGCTCACCGATGAGCTCACGTACGGCGATTTCCGCCGCCTGGCCGGGGTTCGACCAGGTCGACCGGCCGCGCAGCCCGGTCAGCACGGTCTCCCCACGACGCGCGGCCTCCAGGACGCCGACGGCGGTGTCGGCAGTCAGGTGGCCGTGCATCGTGCCGAAGGGGAGCACGGTTGCGGTCGGTGCGAACCGGTGCCCGCCGAGGTGGTTCGCCTCCCAGACGTGGCCGGGTGCGGCCGCGGCGACCGCCTGGACCAGGGGCCGGCCGAGGAGCGCGCAGCACTCGTCGCGCTTGCCGTTGGTGCAGACCAGCATCACCGGCTCGTCGACCACGGTCAGCGCCGGCAGCGACTCGACCACGGCATCCTGATCGCCACGGCCGACGGCATCGAGGTCGAGCTCGTCCAGTTCCACCGGGTCGGCGACAGCTCCACCGAGCAGCCAGGTCCGGCCGGGGCGGGTCGAGGCGACGTACACCTGGTGTGAGCGTTCGACCGTGTCCGGGTGCCGGCCGGGGGAGCGAATCAGCCCGAACCGCACGTCCGCCTTCTTGCACGCCTGGTCGATCGCGCGACCGAACTCCGGATCAAGATGACTTTGTGTCGGCGCCTTCGCACCCCACGGCCCGGGCTGCTCGACGAGCACCCAGCCGCTGGCGACGACCGCCGTACCAGGCATCGGCTCGCGCAACTCGCGACAGAACGTCGAACACAGGCCCGGCCGGCCGGTTGGGTCGAGTCGTGCGGTCACGGGATCACGGTACGTCAGCTGGGACCGGGCTTCGGCACGATGACCATCATCTGTGCACAACGCCACGTCGGCCGAGGAGGAGGACGGCCAGGATCGCGGCCAGGAAGGCGCAAACGGCGGCGCCGGCGAAGATTGCGTGAACTTGTGAAACAGCGGCGTCGCGCAGGGCGTCGACGAAGGGACGGCACGAACCGGGGGCTGATGGGCAGAGCTCGTTCGGGGACGGGATGTCTCCGACGAGGGCGAAGTACCGCCGTAGACCGATCGCTGTGAGTGCGGAGACGCCGACGAGCATGCCGACCATCCGGGCGACCACGACCAGCGCGCTGACCAGGCCGTGGCTGTCCGGGGGAGTGGCGCCGAGCATGGCCGTGTTGACCGGCGACAACGCCAGCCCGAAGCCGAAGCCGCACAGCAGCAGTACGACGGTCGCCGGCCAGTGATCGAGTGCGTCGCGACCCCAGAACGCCATCGCCACGAACATCGCACCGGCGAGCGCGAGCCCGGCTCCGGTGATCACGCCGAGCCCGTAGCGCCGGGTCAGCCAGCCGCCGACGACCGCACCGACCGGTAACGCGATCAGGAACCGCAGCAACACCAACGCGGCCGCCAGTTGCCCGCCGCCCTGGGTCGTCCGCGCGAACACGGGTACGTCGACCAGCGCCGCTATCAACGCGGAGCCGACGAGGAAGCTGACCACCAGCGAACCCCACGCGGGCGGGGCGCCGAGCAGACCACGCGGCACGATCGCCCGCGCCGTACGGCGTTGCCAGACCGCGAACGCCACCGCGAACACGGCGGCTCCGACCAGCAGCCACGGGCCGGCCGGCGACATCAGCTCCCGCTCGGGATCAGCGGTCGCAAACGCGAGCACCACACCGGCCAGCGCCAGCGCGAGCAGTAGCGCGCCCACGAGGTCGACCTGCTCGAGCGTTGCCCGCAGACGCGTCCTGCGGAGCAGCAGCGCCACCCAGAGGAGCAGCAGTACGGCGGTGACCACGCCGATCGGAGTCAACAGCCGGGAGTCGCCGGAGAACGGGACGAACGGGATGCCGAGCGTCACACCGGTCGCCAACCGCTCGGGCGCAGTCAAGGTGAGGCCGAGCGCCACACAGGCGAGGAAGCCGACCGAAGCCGAGAGTGGCGGGGCCTTCCACCCGCGCAGCAGCAGTGCGAGAACCACAGCCACCAGGAGGTTCAGCCAGAAGATGTACCGCCAGTCCGCGACCGCGAGCACGAGCGCGCCCAGCAGCGGGCCCAGCACCGACCCGATCTCCTGTACGGCGCCCACCACGCCAAGCGGTAGACCTCGGCGGTCGGCCGGCCACAGGTCGGCGACCAGAGCGAGCGTGGCAGGCACGAGGCCGCCACCGCCGACACCCTGCAGAAACCGACCGGTCACCACCAACGACAGGTCGTACGCCCCGGCGGTGATCAGCGACCCGACCGCGAAGAGCAGCAGTGCGCCGATCAGGACCGGGGTGCGGCCGACGACGTCGGCGATCCGGCCGATCAGCGGCAGGACGGCGATGTAGCCGAGCAGGAACCCGGAGATGATCGGCGCCGCCCGCTGGAGCTCGTCCGCGGACAGCCCGACCCCGGCCATCATGTCCGGCAACGCCAGCACCACGACGTAGGTGTCGGCCGCCGCGAAGGCGACCGCGATCGACGCGAGGGTGAGGTGGACCCGGGGGCTGCTCACCGGCGAGGGCGCTGCGTCACCGGACCGCTGGCTGACTGGCGGCTCCTCGCTCACGGCTTGGTGATCTCGACCTGTTCGCCGTACTTGTCCAGGGTGACGTCGTAGCTGCTGGTGGCGCCGTCGTAGAACGGGCCGGTGATCGTTGCCGACACCAACTGCTTGGTGTCCTTGTCGATCTTGAACGTGCTCGGGAAGTCCTGGTCGGCCGGCGCCTTCGGGAAGATGCCCTGCAGCGACTTGCCCTGCACGGTGCCGGTGATCTCGGTCAGCACCCTGGCGCCGTCCCGGGTCTCACCCTTGATCTTCGGGTCCTTCAGCGTCGGCAGCAGCGAGGTCAGGCCCTTGTCCGGGTCGAGCAGGATCGCCGGGTCGGGCGCGCCGAGCGCGGCCAGCTGCGACGGTGGCAGCTCGGTGAAGCTGGTCGTGAACGGCAGCTTCGCGTAGACCTTGCTGCCGACCGCGACCACCTCGGCGTCGATCGTCGAGCCGGCCGTGCGGACGGTCAGCTTGCCTTTGAACGCCGGGGCGTGCGTCGCCACCCCGTCACCGCTGTTCAGGGTCTGCGCGTTCTCCGGCAGATCGCGTCCGGTCAGCACGATGTGCACGCTGGCCGCCTGGTCGATGGTGGTCTTGGCGGCCGTGAGCAGCGCGACCGGGTCGTCGCCGGGCTGGGTGGTGCCGCCGTCGGCGTCCTTCTTGTCGTCGCTGCAGCCCGCCAGCGCCAGTACCAGCACCGCGCCCAGCGCGAGCAGTCTCTTCATGTCGTCAGCCTGCCACGTAACTGGCGCTGTCCGCGGCGCATGCGGCGATAGGTTGCGCAACCGGTACGCCGGAGCCGTCGCGCCGGGGGTCGATCGGCGGCAGGTCGACCGGAGCGCCGCTGTTCGCGCTCGCCCGGACCGGAGCCGCGCCGACGAAGCCGAGCAGCAGCCCGTCCTCGCCCTTGAGCAGCCGCTGGCAGCGCACACCGCCGGTGCCACGCCCCTTGCCCGGGTACTCGCTGAACGGCGTCACCTTCACCGCGCCGACCTCGGTCCCCGGCAGCGCCGAGGACGAGCCCGCGATCGTGACGACGTGCGCCTCACGACCGGAGTCGACGGCGCCGAAGAACACCACCTTCGCGTCCTTCCCGAGCCGGACGCCGGCCATACCGCCCGCGGTCCGGCCCTGCGGACGCACCGCGGACGCCGGGAAGTGCAGCAGCTGCGCGTCGGAGGTGATGAAGCACAGTTCCTCCTCGCCGGTCGTCAGCTCGACCGCGCCGACGACCTCGTCGCCGTCGTTCAGCCGGACGATCTCCCACGCGTCGCGGTTGCTCAGGTGGTCGGGCACCACCCGCTTCACGACGCCACCCGCCGTACCCAGGGCGACGCCGATCGAGTCGGGATCCATCGTGGTCAGCGCGAGCGCCTTCTCACCGGGCTCCAGCGACACGAACTCCGCCACCGGCGCGCCGCCCTGCAGGTTCGGCGCGTTCGCCGTCGTGGGTACGGCGGGGAGGTCGAGCGACTCGAGCCGGATCAGCCGGCCGGCGCTGGTGATCAGGCCGTACTGACCGCGGGCGGTGCTCTTCACCGCGGACACGATCGCGTCGTGCTTGGCCCGGGCGTCGCCGGTGCCGAACGGCTCCACGCCGTTCGTGCGGGCGAGCAGGCCGGTCGAGCTCATCAGCACCCAGCACGGGTCGTCGCTGACCTCGAGCGGCACGGCCGCGGTCTTGGTCGCGCCGGACGACTCCAGCAACACGGTCCGCCGCGGCGTGCCGTAGGTCTTCGCGACCTCGGCCAGCTCGTCGGACACCGTCTTGCGGAGCAGGTTCTCGTCCTCGAGGATCGCGGTCAGCCGCTCGATCTCGCGCTCCAGCTCGGACTTCTCGGTCTCCAGCTCGAGCTTGGAGAACTTCGTCAGCCGGCGCAGCGGCATGTCCAGGATGTAGTTGGCCTGCACCTCGGACAGGTCGTAGATCTCCATCAGCCGGCCGCGGGCCTGGGCGGCGTCGTCGCTGCTGCGGATGATCTGGATGACCTCGTCGATGTCCAGGATCGCGATCAGCAGGCCGTCGACGATGTGCAGCCGGTCCTGGGCCTTCTTCCGGCGGAACTCGCTGCGCCGGCGGACCACGTCGTACCGGTGGCCGAGGTAGACCTCGAGCAGATCCTTGAGCCCGAGGGTGCGCGGCTGGCCGTCGACCAGGCAGACGTTGTTGACGTGGAACGCGTCCTCGAGCGGGGTCAGCTTGTACAACTGCTCCAGCAGCGCCTCGGGGACGAAGCCGTTCTTGACCTCGATCACCAGCTGGGTGCCGTGGGTCCGGTCGGTCAGGTCCTTGACGTCGGCGATGCCCTGCAGCTTCTTCGACTGGACCAGGGTCTTGATCTTCTCGATCACCTTCTCCGGGCCGACCGAGTACGGCAGCTCGGTGACCACGATGCCCTTGCGGCGCGGGGTGACGTTCTCGATCCGGGCGGTGGCGCGCATCTTGAAGCTGCCGCGGCCGGTGGCGTAGGCGTCCTTGATGCCCTCCAGGCCGACGATCTTGCCGCCGGTCGGCAGGTCCGGCCCGGGGACGAACCGCATCAGGTCGTCCAGGTCGGCGTTCGGGGTCTTGATCAGGTGCCGCAGCGCCTGGATCACCTCGACCAGGTTGTGCGGCGCCATGTTGGTCGCCATCCCGACCGCGATCCCGGCGGCGCCGTTGACCAGCAGGTTCGGGAACGCGGCCGGCAGCACCGCCGGCTCCTCCTCCTGGCCGTCGTAGTTCGGCCGGAAGTCGACGACGTTCTCGTCCAGGCCGTTGGTCATCGCCAGCGCGGACGGCGCCATCCGGCACTCGGTGTACCGCATCGCGGCCGGGCCGTCGTCGAGGGAGCCGAAGTTCCCGTGGCCGTCGATCAGCGGGACCCGCATCGACCACGGCTGCGCGGTCCGGACCAGGGCGTCGTAGATCGCGCCGTCGCCGTGCGGGTGGTACTTACCCATGACCTCACCGACGACGCGGGCCGACTTCACGTGGCCGCGGTCGGGGCGGATGTTGTTCTCCGCCATCGAGAACAGGATCCGCCGCTGGACCGGTTTCAGCCCGTCCCGCGCGTCCGGCAGCGCCCGGGAGTAGATCACCGAGTAGGCGTACTCCAGGTAGCTGGTGCGCATCTCGTCGGAGACGTCGACGTCGAGGATGCGCTCCTCGAAGTCCTCGGGCTCGGCGGTGGTGCTGGAACGGCGTGCCATGCGGGTCTTACGGCTCCTCGATCGAACGGTACGGCGCCGCGACGGTCCGGCGCCGTGCCCATTGTCCCTGGTGAACGGCGGTTTGCAGTGCACATTGCCACGCCTCCGGCGCGGCGCGTCGTGGGGCCTGGTTCCCGTCCTTCCCTCGTCCCTCCAGTCGCTTCGCTCCCTGCGCTCCTCAGTCCGGGACGGGGGCCCCACGAGCGAGGCCACGACCCGCCATCGCGCCGAGACAGCCGCGGCAAGCGGTCTAGTCCAGCGCTCCGGACGGCTGCGACCGGCGCAGGATGTACGTCGTCGGGGCCAGAGCGGACCCTACCGCCAGCGTCAGACAGATCCCGCCGATACCCAGCAGCACACCCCACGGGACGGTCACCGGCACGTCGGCCACACCCGACGTCAGCGCCCGCCGGATCAGGATCCCGACTGTGACCGTGATCGCCGTACCGAGGCTGAGCGCGACCGCGCCGACCAAGGACGACTCCCACAGCACCATCCGGCGGATCTGGGCCGGCGTGGCGCCCAGCAGCCGCGACGTGACGAACTCGTGCCGCCGCTGCAGACTGCCCATCAGCAGCGTGTTGGCGATCGCGATCGCGCTGTAGAGAGCGGCCGGCCCGAGCAGCAGGATCAGCCCGAACTGGTTTCCCTTCCGGACCCCCTGCGCCTGCTCCGCTTCCCACTCGGCGGCGGGTACGGCGTTGTCGAGCTTGCCGACCAGGTCGACGCCGGGTTCGGGGAGCACGAAGATCCGTTCGGGCTCGGCCGTCGGGGCGTGCTCGCGGGCCAGGTCGAGCGGCACGAGGAAGGACGGGTTCGCGCCGAACGCGTCGGGGACGATGGCGACGATCCGGAGCTTGGCGCTGCTCCGGTCCAGGAACGTCACCGGGACCTCGTCGCCGACCCGGTAGTGCTCGAACCCGGCCGTTTCCTTGCCGACAGCAACCGTGTTGCCGGTGAGCTGGGTGAGGTCGCCGGCGATCGGAGCCAGCTGCCGGGTCTTCACCGCGATCGCCGGGTCGATGCCCTCGGCGTCCTCGAGCTGGGCATAGTCCTGGCTGATCCGGACGAACTGCAGCGGCACACCTGCGTCGGCAGCGGCCACGCCGTCGGTGGACGACAGGTGTGAGCCGGTGACCACGACGGGTGCGCGCACGGCGTCGCGAATGGCTGCCTCGGCGCTGTCGGCGGCGAAGCTGAGGCTGAGCACCATCGACCCGGCGATCGCGGAGATCGCCAGGATCGGCGCCGCGAGCGAGGCGCTCCGGCGGGGTGCGGCGATCACGTTGCTGCGCGCGAGGAGGCCGGAGACCTGGGTCCACCTGGTCAGCGGCAGCGACCACAGCCGGCTGATCCACGGCACGATGAGCGGCGCCAGCAGCGTGAGCGCGATGACGAGCAGCATCGGGGTGAACATCGCCAGCGGCATCACACCCTCGCCGGTCGACGGCCGGATCAGCGCCAGCAACGTGATCGATCCGGCCAGGAACAGCAGCCCGAAGACGATTCGCACCGGCCCGATCCGCGGCGGCTCCAGCGCTGCCTCACGCAGCGCGTCGATCGGCCCGACCCGTCCGGCCCGGCGAGCGGCCGATCGAGCCCCGAGCATCGCCACCAGCACCCCGGCGCCGACCGCGATCGACAACGGAACCCATGGCGAGGCCGGCTCCAGCTCCACCGGCGCCAGCTCGGTGTACGACGCTTTGCTGAGCAGCAGCGGAGTCGCGAGCTGGGCCAGCACGGCTCCGGTCAGCGCGGCCGCGATGGCGACGGCCAACGCTTCGCCGAGGATCATCCGCCGTACCTGCCTGGGGGTGGCGCCGATCAGCCGGAGCAGGCCGATCTCCCGGCGGCGCGAGGCGACCGCGAAGGCGAACGTGCTGGCGATGACGAAGATCGTGATGAACCCGGCGAGTGTCCCGACCATGCTGAGCACGGTCTGCAGGCCGGACACGTCGGCGTCGGACGTCGGCACCCGGACCTGCTCGGGCGGCGTGTCCGGGCTCCCAAGTGTCGTCACGGTGATGCCGGCGGCGAGCGGACCGTCGTACGCGATGGTGGCGGCCGTCGCGGTGGCGGCGAGACCGAGCAGGAAGACTCCGACGGCGAGCGCGACGAACGAGCCGGCGTACAGCGAGCGATGCCGGCCGACCGTCTGGCGGCTGAGGTAGAACATCACCGCTCCAGCTGACTCATCGCGGTGGCGATCTGGGCCGGCGTGCCGCGCTCGAGGTGCCCGGCGATCAGGCCGTCGGACAGGAACAGGACGCGCTCGGCGTACGCGGCGGCGACCGGGTCGTGGGTGACCATCACCACGGTCTGCCCGGCCCGGTCGGTCGCGTCGCGCAACAAGGACAGGACCTGCCGGCTGGTGCCGCTGTCCAGCGCGCCGGTCGGCTCGTCGGCGAAGAACACCGACGGCCGCGTGATCAGCGCCCGCGCGATCGCGACCCGCTGCTGCTGGCCACCGGACAGCTCTGCCGGCCTGCGCTTCGCCTTGCCGTCCAGCCCGACCTGCTCGAGCACCTGGTGTACGGCGCTGCGGCTCGGGCGGCGACCGGTGAGCCGCAGGGGGAGCGCGACGTTGTCGTAGACGGTCAGCGACGGCAGCAGGTTGTACGCCTGGAAGACGAAGCCCATCTCCTTCCGGCGCAGCTTGGTCAGCGCGACCTCGTTGAGCCCGCGCAGGTTCACTCCGCCGAGGACGACGGCGCCGTTGGTGGGCTGGTCGAGCCCGGCCGCGCACTGCAGCAGGGTCGACTTGCCGGACCCGGACGGGCCCATCACGGCGGTGAACGTGCCGCGGTGGAAGTGGTACGTCACGCCCCGCAGGGCGTCGACCGCGCCGGCCTTGGACCGGTAGGTCTTGGTGATGCCGTCCAGCAGCAAGGCCGGCGGTTCGGTGGGTACGACGCTCGGGTACGTCGGCGCGGTAGCGGTCATGCAATCAGCACACCGGGAAAGCAGCTATGAAGCCCTGGCCCACACAAGAGACCTGGAGTAGCGCGCACGCTACCGTCCAGCGGGCCGCCTCCCACCTAGGCTGACGCCGTGGACAGACCGATGACAATGCTTTCGGCCGGGCCTTCGGCGCCGGCGCGGTCATGGGGCTGTGACTCCCGGCCTTCCCTCGTCACTCCGGTCGCTTCGCTCCCTGTGCTCCTCAGTCCAGGCCGGGAGGCCCCATGACCGTCTGGGCGGCGATGGCGTCGCCGCGGTACCTGGTGTCGTCGTGGCCGTGGCGGAGCTACGCGTACCTGTTCACGTCGGTCCCGGTGGGTGTGGTGACCATCGGCGTGCTGATCGGGCTCGCCGCGGCCAGTGCGCTGCTCAGCCCGATCCTGATCGGAATCCTGCTGATCACCCTGTTCCCGCTGATCGGGGTGCTGATCGGCCGAGTCGAGCGGTGGCGGTCCGGGCTGGTGCTGATCGACGGGATCAGCAGCCCGCACGCCAAGATGCCCGAGTCGCTGTCGCTGCGGGAGAAGCTGAAGTTCCGGCGCCGGGAGCAGGCCTCGCTGCGGGCCCTCGGGTACGGCTTCGTGCTCGGCGTCTTCGTCTGGCCGCTGAGCGCCCTGATCGCGGGTATCAGCGCGACGATCCTCGGTACGACGCTGGCCGCGCCGGTGATCGCGGACGGCGACCAGATGGGCATGGGGCCGTGGATCCTGGACAGCGCGCAGGAGGGGTTCATCTTCCTGCTGTGCTTCGGGCCGCCGTTCTTCGCGCTGAGCTCCTACCTGATCGGCGTGCTCGCCGGTGCGGAGGCCGCGCTGGCGAAGGCGATGCTGGGTCCGCGGCAGGAGGAGTTGCAGCGGAACCTGGCCGAGCTGCGGCGGTCCCGCCTCGACCTGGTGGACGCGTTCGAGACCGAGCGGGCCCGGATCGAGCGGCACCTGCACGACGGCGTGCAGCAGCGACTGGTCGGGCTGACGATGACGCTGGGGTTGGCAGAGCTCGACCTGCCTGAGGGCGAGGGCAAGCGGCTGGTCGTGAAGGCGCACAGTGAGGCCGAGGCGGCGTTGGCGGACCTGCGCGAGGCGGTCCGCGGCATCCACCCGCGCGTACTCGTCGACCACGGGCTCGAGGCCGCCGTACTGGAGGTGGCGGACCGGAGTCCGCTGCCGGTGACCGTGCAGCTGACGCTGCCGTCGCGACTGCCGCCGCCGATCGAGGCGGCGGCGTACTTCGTCGTCAGTGAGGCGCTGGCCAACGTCGCCAAGCACGCGCAGGCCAGGACGTGTGAGGTGGCCGGGTGGGTCGAGCGCGATCGGCTGGTCATCACGATCACCGACGACGGCGTCGGTGGTGCGCGAGCAGGCGCCGGGACCGGACTCACCGGGCTGGTGACCCGGTTGGACGCTTTGGGAGGCACACTCGACATCGACAGCCCACCCGGTGGGCCGACTCGACTCAGGATGGAGTGCCCGTGCCGACTCGGCGACTGAGCATCGTGCTGGCCGAAGACTCGATGCTGTTGCGGGAGGGGCTGGCCAGCATTCTCGACCGCGCCGGCCACGAGGTACGGGACGCCGTCGGTGACGCGGACACGCTGCTGGCCGTCGTACGCAAGGCGCCGCCGGACGTGGTGATCACCGACGTCCGGATGCCGCCCGGTCACAGCGACGAAGGGCTGCGCGCGGCGGCCGCGATCCGGGCCGAGCTGCCGTCGATCGGGATCCTGGTGCTGGTGTTGTCGGATTCTGCGCAGGCTCAGCTGGGCGAACTG
>NZ_JBSFBL010000081.1:0-24268 GCF_053592935.1 Kribbella sp. NPDC002412 | reverse complement strand
GGTCGTCTCGATCTCCCGCTACGGCGCCGAAGGGCCGGGTCCCGAGGGATCGGTGAGCGCCGAACTGCCCGATCAGCAGGAAGATCCCGAACAGCACCCAGGCACCCGTGACCAGCTTCGGAGCCAGGCCGAACAGTACGACGACCAGCGCGGTGACCAGCCAAATCGCGGGCAACTGGACGGCTGCCGCCGCGAGCATGCGCGGCACCTGGCGACCCATGTTGCCGAGCGAAGCACCACTGGAGATGCCGGAGCCGAGCCCGGCGACCAGAATCAGCGCACCAGTGCCGAACAGCGCCATCAGCACGTGGCTGCCCAACCACTGCGCCCGTGTGACCCCAGTCGCGAGTAGCGGCTCGGCGCGCAGCGCGGTCTCCTCCGAGCGCAGCCGCAGCGCCGCCTGGATGCCGAAGGCCGAGGCCAGCAGCCCGACCATGCCCATCTCGGTCGACAGGAACGCGTCGGTGATGCCCTCGACGCCACCAAGCTTCGACACCATCTCCTTGGCGCTGTCGCTGGTCACGAAGCCGTCCACGTTGCTGGCGATGTTGCCGACCAGCAGGCCGAGCAGCAGGAACGCAGCACCCCAGCCGTACAGGGAGCCTCGGTGCAGACGCCAGGCCAGCGCGAGCGGCGACCGCAGGGACGCCGACGCGGTAGCAGGCCCCGGCCGCGGCCGCACCAGGCCCGCACCGACATCCCGTCGGCGGATCAACGCCATCGCGGCGATCACGAGTACGACGAGGAAGACGAGCGGCAGCAGCAGTACGGCGTACCGATCACCGGCGTACGCACGGACCTGCTGGGACCAGCCGATCGGCGACAGCCAGGAGACCCACTCGGACTTGCCGTCGGCGGACGAGTCGCCGATCGCCCGCAGTACGTACGCCACGCCCAGGACGACAGCGGTGAACCCGTTCGCGGCCCGAGCGCCCTCGGTGAGCTGAGCGGTCACCGCAGCGACGCCCGCGAAGGCCAGTCCGGCTCCTGCCCACTGCAGTCCGAAGGCGAACGAGCCTGCAGCGGGCAGTCCGACGCCGATCAACGACAGCGCGGTCAGCAGACCCAGCAGTACGACGGTCGCCGCCGACACGATCAGTGCTGCGGTCAAAGCGGCGTACCGACCGAGGACACCCGCGCTGAGCAGCTCGAGCCGGCCCGTCTCCTCCTCGGTCCGGGTGTGCCGTACGACGAGGATCGCGGCCAGCAACCCGACCAGGGCGGCGCCGAACGCGGTCAGCTTGAACAGCGACAGCTCACCGAGCGAGCTCTCGTCGAAGATGCGGCCGTAGAGCGACACCAGGGCCGGCGACGCGTTCGACGTACGGGCCGCCTCGATGCGGGACTTCACGTCCGGGTAGAGGTCGATCGAGGCCTGCGCCGACCCGGCCGCCATCGACACGAACACCACGATCCACACCGGGATGAGGATCCGGTCCCGGCGCAGCGCGAGCCGCACCAGGGTCCCGGTCCCGACGAAGTCGGTCATCGGACCGCCGCCATCGGCTCGGACTCGACCTCGTCCTCGTAGTGGCGCAGGAACAGCTCCTCCAGCGTCGGCGGCTGCGCGACCAGGCTCTTGATCCCGCTCGCGGACAGTTGCCGCATCACCGCGTCCAGCTGCGCGGTGTCCACCTCGCACCGCACCCGGTTGCCCTCGACGTCGAGGTCGTGGACGCCGGGCAGCGACGCCAGGCCGTTCGGCGACCCGGCCAGCTCGGCGTGGATCGACGTACGGGTGAGGTGGCGCAGGTCGGACAGCGTGCCGGTCTCCACCACCTTGCCGCGGCGGATGATGCTGATCCGGTCACACAGGGCCTCGACCTCGGACAGGATGTGGCTCGACAGCAGCACGGTGCGGTCGCGCTGGCGCTCCTCCTCGATGCACTGCCGGAACACCTCCTCCATCAGCGGGTCCAGGCCGGACGTCGGCTCGTCCAGGATCAGCAGCTCGACGTCACTGGACAGCGCGGCGACCAGGGCGACCTTCTGCCGGTTGCCCTTGGAGTAGGTGCGGCCCTTCTTCGTCGGGTCGAGGTCGAACCGGCGGAGCAGGTCGTCCCGCTTCTTCGCGTCCAGCCCGCCGCGGAGCCGGCCGAGCAGGTCGATCACCTCGCCGCCCGTCAGGTTCGGCCAGAGGTTCACGTCACCCGGGACGTAGGCGAGCCGGCGGTGCAGCTTCGCCGCGTCGTGCCACGGGTCGCCGCCGAGCAGCGAGACATCGCCGGCGTCACCGCGCAGCAGCCCGAGCAGCACCCGGATGGTGGTGGACTTCCCGGCCCCGTTCGGGCCGAGGAACCCGTGCACCTCACCGGTCGCGACCTCCAGGTCGAGACCGTCGAGGGCGTGCGTACTTCCGTACGACTTGTGCAGTCCTGAGACCACGATGGCTGATGTCATGATTCATAACGTACACTTCATTCAGAAGATTGTGAATCTTACTAACACGGTTCTCACACGATCGGTGGTTCGGTCACCACAGAGGGGATGATGGGGCGGTGAGCGCACAACGAGACGACGAAGCCGTCCGGCGGTACGCCGAGCAGTTCGGCAACCTGCTGGCCGACACAGGCTGGCCGCGGATGGCCGCGCGGGTGTTCGCCGCCATCCTGTCCAGCGAGGACGGGCGGATGACCGCAGCCGAGCTGTCTGACCAGCTGCAGGCGAGCCCTGCCGCGGTCTCGGGCGCGGTCAACTACCTGCTCCAGCTCCGCCTCGCCAACCGCGAACGCGAACCCGGCAGCCGCCGCGACGTCTACGTCGTCCAGGACGACGCCTGGTACCAGACCATGATGAGCGAGGACCAGGCCCTGGTCCGCTGGGCCGCCTCACTCCAGAAGGTCCTCGACGCCGCCGGGGAAGGCACCGCCGCCCACCGCCGCATCCGCGTCTCCCTGGCCTTCATCGACTTCATCGGCGAAGAAGTCAAAGGCCTCAGCGAACGCTGGGTGAAACGCAAGGCCGAGCTCGACGCCACCCTGGACGCCGAGTACTGACCCGGTAGCCCCATCCCGCCAGAAATCGGGGGGGGTCGCGGAGGAAGCCGGGGGCTTGCACAGGCTATTTCCTGTTCAAGGCCACGGGTTGGCGTGGCCCGCCACGAGTTGGGACTGTCCACAGCTGCGGAAGTGAGGGCCGCGGAACAGTGGGTTCGACGGCATCTTGCCAGTATGAATTCGAGGTTGAGTGTGCTGACGGCGAACCGCGGTGGCTGGTTCACCCGGGCCGACGCGATCGAGGCCGGCTACAGCGACAGCGAGCTCCGGCGACGCCTGCGGACCGGCCAGTGGTCGCGCCTGTCCCGAGACGCGTACGTCGAACCGGCCGGCTGGCCACCCGGTGAGCCACCCTGGGACCGTGAGCTACGGCTTCATCTGCTGCGGATTCGGGCCGTGATCGATCGGATGGGCGGCGAGGCGGTGGTCAGCCATCAGTCTGCCGCCGTGCTGCACCGGCTTCCGAGCTGGGACCTCGACCTGACGAAGGTGCAGGTGAGCAGGGCGCGTGGCCGGCAGCGGTCGGATGGCATCGCGGACGTCCACCGCACCCGGTTCGAACCGGGTGAGCTCACGGTGGTGGACGGTCTCCGGGTCGTCTCTGCGGCGCGTGCGATCGTCGAGTCCACCTGTGTTTCGTCGTACGAGGTGGGCGTGGTGCTGGCCGATGCGGCGCTTCGTCAGCGGCTGGTGACGGCTGAGGCACTCGTGACCTCAGCGGATCGGCATCAGTACTGGAGTGGATCTCCCGCGGCACGGGCGGCGGCCCGCTTCGCCGACGGGCTCAGTGAATCGGTTGGGGAATCCCGGCTGCGAGTGCTGATGGCGAACCACGGCTTGCCGCGACCGATTCTCCAGGCAGACATCCGGGACCATGACGGGCGGTTGATCGGCCGGGTGGACTTCCTGCTGCCGGGGCGGCTGATCGTCGAGTTCGACGGGGCCCTGAAGTACGGCGACACCGGCGAAGTCGTGGTGGCGGAGAAGTGGCGCGAGGACCGGCTGCGCGGGCTCGGCTATCGAGTAGTGCGCGTCAGTTGGGGCGACCTGGATCGCCCGCAAACCACCGCGGACCGGATCCGCCAAGCAGCCCGCCGGGCGGCATGAACCGCCGGCTGTCGGGGCGTGCGCGGCTCCGCGGTGGCTGTGAACAGGTTATTTCCTGTTCACAGCCACCATTTCCTGTCCAAGCCCACCGGAACTGCGGAGGGCCCGGCGGAGGTCCGCCGGGCCCTTCGGGTCAGCGGAGGGTGCCGTTGGCGATGATGTCCAGGTTTCGCTGGAGGAGCGGGTTGACCCGGTCAGCACCCGACTTGGACCTCGGGAGGTGTACGGCGTTGCCGTCGACCGGACCGTTCACCGGGTAGACGGCGAGCTCGGCGGGAAGTGGCGACGTGCCGCAGACCTGGTTCTTGCCGGGGAGTTCGCCGGTGAAGACGAAGGTGTCGCCGATGGCCTCGGCGCAGGCGGAGGCCGAGCCGACGTACTGGCCGTGCTGGCCCTCGTCGTCGATGGCGACGAAGCGGGTGGCCCTGGCGGTGTCCTTGTGGGTGCGGAGGGCGCCTTCGTACGCCGTCGCCGGGTCGAGCTCACCCTGGATCATCAGCATCCGCGGCGAGCCCTTCACGTCGAGCTTGCGGTCCTGCGGCTCGAACGGCCAGAAGGCGCAGAACGGCACGCCGTTCATGTAGCCGAAGAAGTCGTACTTGGCGGCCATCCGGTCCGCCTCGCGCAGGTAGAACCGCGGGTCGGTGTTCCACTTGGTGTCGTTGCAGCGGACCGTCGTACCGATCGGGCCGAGGTTCACCACGGCGTCCCCGGTCGACTTGGCCGCGGCCTCGCGGGCGTCGGCGATGATCGAGTGGGTCGAGTCGACCCGCAGCGCCGCCGCGGTGGTGGCCGGGGCCGGCGTCACGCCGTACCGGGCCCGGATCGCGGCCAGGGTGTCGAACGCCTGCAGTTCCGGCGAGATCCGGGCCCAGGCGCGGTCGACGTGCCGCAACTCGATCTCGCCGGACGTGGACGGGTCCTTCAGGTACTCGTCGTGGACCAGGATGTCGAGCGTCCCCCGGATGAAGCGGATGTTGCCGTACTGAACGCTGTAGATCGTGCCGTCGAGGTCGTCACCGCGCACCGACGAGGTGCCGGCCTTGACCAGCGTGACCAGGCCCGCGCGGATTCCGTTGTACGTCGAGCGCACCTGCTTGAACGTGCTGCCCAGGCCGTCGATCTGGTCGGCGTGCCGGGCGATCCACGGGAACAGCTGGGTGTCGCGCCGGCGCTGGCCGGAGAACGGGTCGAAGTTCACGTTCTCCCACTGCGTGTGGGTCCAGTCCATGTTCGAGTCGATCACGAACCGGCCGACCTTCGACGGGTAGGTGTCGGCGTACCAGCCGCCGAGCCAGGTGCCGTAGCTGTAGCCGATCAGGTTCAGCTGCCGCGCCTTGAACAGGGCCCGCAGGAACTCCATGTCGTAGACCGTCTGCTGGCTGCTGACGAACTGGCTGAACTCGGTCGACGAGCAGGCCTCGGCCACCAGCTTCGCCTCGGCCACCTCGGCCACGTGGGTCTGCCGGGTGCGCTCCTTGCGGTCCGGTGTCTGCGGCAGCGCGTTCAGCTTCTCGGTCGTGGTCAGGCACTGCAACGGCGTGCTCTGGCCGAAGCCGCGCGGATCGAAGCCGAGCAGGTCGAAGTCGCTGAACAGCCGGGTCTTCTCGATCGCCAGCGACGCCGACAGCGTCAGGCCGGCTCCACCCGGTCCGCCCGGGTTCGTCGTCATCAGGCCCTTCGACGTCCCGGTCGCCTTGCTGTAGGCGATGGCGACCTCGACGTCGGGGTGCGCGTCCGGGTTCGCCCAGTCCATCGGGACCTTCACCTTGGCGCAGTTCGTGGTCGGGGCCTGCGGGTACAACTGCTTGACCTGCGCGTCGAACGCGCAGACCGCCCAGTTGATCGGCTGGTCGAGATACCGCTGCGGGATGGACGGGACCGGCGGGTCCACCGGACCTCTGGCCGCGGGCGCCGCCGCTGCCGAACTGATGGCCGCCTGCGGCACGACGAGTGCCGCAGCCAGGGCCAGAGCGATCTTGGGAAGTCTGATCACGCTGCCACTCCTGTGTGTCCGGGCGGGTTCAGGAACAGCAACGTATGCCGGAACAGCCCACCGGGAACACCCGCTGACGCAAGGTCAAGGGCAATCCCTAGAGTTCGTAGACGGTAAAGATGGTGCAGTACATCGGTGGCGACTCCAGGCCGGGGTAGTACAACCGCCCCGCGTCGTCGGTGATCTTGAAGTACGCCGTGGACGCGCCGACCTGGGACGGCGCCTGCAGCGTCATCGACACCGTCACGACCTCCCCCGGTACGGCGTCCGGCAGCGGAGCGCGATGTGGTGATCGCAGCCAGCCCGGCGTCCCGGCCGCACCCTGCCGGGTCAGCCAGCGGTTCTGCCAGGGCCGTTCTCCGCTGTTGCGGACCTCCCACGTCTTCTCGAACTCCTGGTCCCGGCACACCCGCGTCCCGTCCGGCACCGTCTCCCCCACCAGTTCGGCCCGGTCCTCGGGGTGGTGGTCGATCGGCACGGATCCGCCGAGCAGCACCGGCTGGACGTGCCGGCGCATGTCCCGGAGCGACACGTCGCGGCTCGCCCGGACGGCGGCGTCCAGCTCCATCAACTGGTTGACCAGCGCCTGGCCGGCCCCGAACGAGGCGTCGTACCACTCGATCAGCTCGCGGCTGGGCTTGGTGTGGCCGCGCTCGACCCGGGACAGGTGGCCCTTGTCCCAACCGGACAGGGCGGCGGCGCGCGACAGCGGCACGCCGGCCGCTTCCCGGAGCTCACGCATCCGGCAGCCGATCACAACACGAGCCTGTGCTGGCCTCACGGCGCACTCCCGAATCGATCGTTGCCCACTGCGACAACACCGTAACCCTCTGATTCTCTGAAAGTCAGTGCCAGTTCGCCACTGACTGAGCGAAAAGGACAAACATCATGCGTACCGCCCTCCTGCGCATCACCGCCCGCCTCACAGCGGTCACCCTGCTCGGCGCCGGCGCCCTGGTCGGCGCCGGCACCCTGCCCGCCCACGCCGCCACCGGCACCGTCGTCACCGACAGCGGGACCGGCGTGACCATCCGATCCGGTAACGCCACCAGCTTCAGCGCGGTCGGGACCCAGCCGAACGGCCCGGTCGAGATCGACTGCCAGATCTACGGCGAGCCGGTCACCGGCAAGTTCGGCCGCAGCCTGATCTGGGACCACGTCCCGGGCAAGGGCTTCATCTCGGACGCGTACGTCGACACCGGAAGCTCCGGCCTGGTCGCGCCGCTGTGCGCCGACAACCCGCGGGCCGACAAGGCCATCGCGTGGTACGCGGCCCGCAACGGCTCGACGGCGTACCAGGGGTACTGCGAGAAGGCGGCCGAGAACTCCTACGGCAAGACCGCGATCTACGCCTCCGCCAAGGCCAACTGGAACGACGCCGTCGCCCGCGGCGCCGCCCACCGCGGTGACCTGAACCCGCCGAAGGGCGCCCTGGTGTTCTGGGACCTCGCCGCACCGTACGGCCACGTCGGTGTGGCCCGCGGCGACGGCTACTTCTGGGCCACCAGCGTCGGCGGCAAGATCGGGCTGGCCAAGCTCCCGTACTTCAGCAGCTACCTCGGCTGGGCCTGGCCGAACTTCTGAGCCACCCGATCTCGAGCACCTGGACGCGCGTTCCGCCCCTCACGCGTCCAGGTGCTCGATCCTGTCCAGCCAGTCCACCACCAACGCGCGATAGAGCGCCGTGCTTCGAACGGGGAGCTCATGCCCCTCCTGGTCGAGCACTGCGTAGGTGGCGTGCGGGTAGTCGTCGAGGAGCGACCAGGCGTCGGCGTAGCCGGTCATGGTGTCCTGGCGACCGGTCACGATCAGCGTCGGCCCGTCGAAGCGCGCGCCCGGATCTTCGCGCAGCGAGTAGGTCGCGAGATCGCCCTGGATCCGGTCGAGGAACTCGAGGTCCGCCTGCGTCTCGGCGACGTCGTAGTACCGGCGTTGCTTGGCGAGCCACTCGGGTGTCTCGGGCGGCGCGTCCTTCGGCAGGGTCCGGCGAGTGCGGTCGACGATGACGGCCGGCACCCGGAGGAGTAGGCCGAGGATGCGGGACGGGTCGCGTTTGATGATGCCACGGGAGTGCAGGCCACCGGCCGACGTACCGGCCAGGGCGAACCGATCGTCGCCGACGACCTCGTCGATCAACGCGACGATCGCCGCCAGGATGCCGTCCTGGTCCTTGATCGCCGGGTCGGCCGGCGACCTGCCGAAGCCCGGCGGGTCGACGTAGATCCGCCGCCAGCCGTCGTGCTCCGCGAACACCGGTTCGTGGAAGTCACGGCTCTCGCCGGCGTCCCCGCCCCACCCGGGCAGGAAGACGATCGGCCGGCCGGCGCCGAAGCTCTCGTAGAACACCCGCCGACCGTACTACGGCAGCCTCCGATCAACGGGCCTTTCTCTTCCGGGCAGAATCCAGCGGTCGCTCGCCCGAGCCGCGCTGGATCAGCGCGCACGGCAGCACGATCCGCTGCGGCGGTCGGTTGTCGGAACCGGACGCGCGGTCGAGCAGCAACTGGGCCGCGTTCCGCCCGAGCTCGGCGATGTCGGAGGCAACGACCGTCACCGGGGTCGGCAGCATGTCGGCGAGCCGGAAGTCGTCGAACCCGACCACGGCCGGCTCCTGGCCGACCTCCTGCAGCGCCCGCAGCACGCCCTCGGTGAGGAAGTTGGTCGAGGCGAACAGCGCGGTCGGCGGATCCGGCCGCAGCATCAGCTCGAGCGTCGCCTTCTCGGCGGCCGCGGCGTTGCCCTCCGGCAACTGGACGACGAGCGACTCGTCGACCTCGATCCCCGCGGACCGATGCGCCCGGCGGTACCCGCGCAGCCGCCGCCCGGTCGTGTAGTACGACGGCGCCAGCAGCATCGCGATCCGTTCATGCCCCTGCTCCAGCAGGTGCTCGGTCGCGAGCCGCCCGCCACCCTCGTTGTCGACCATCACGATGTCGGCCTCGATCCCGTGCGCCGGCCGGTCGACGAACACCACCGGCACGCCGGCGCCGGCCAGGAACGAGTGGTCGCCCTGGTCCGGCACGATCATCAACCCGGCGACCTGACGGCTGACCAGTTCCTGGATCGCCCGCTTCTCCCCCTCCGGGTCCTCGTCCACACTGCCCAGCACGACGGCGAACCCGGACTGCCCGGCCACCTCGAGGGACGCCTTCGCGATGGTCGCGTAGAACGGGTTGGTCAGGTCGCCGAGCACCAGCGCGAGACTCGACGACTTCTTGCCGGGCCGCAGCGCGCGGGCGACCTCGTTGCGCTGGAAGCCGAGCTCCGCGATCGCGGTCCGGACGCGCTGCGCGGTCTCGTCGCGGACACCGTGGCCGCCGTTCACCACCCGCGACACGGTGCCCAGCCCCACCCCGGCGCGGCGGGCCACGTCGATCATCGTCGGGCGGCTCGCCTCAGGTTGCGTTGGAAACGTTTCGGACACGGGGTTGACTTCCTTTTCGCGACACGGCATCGTCACCCCACAGTAAATCGTTGGAAACGTTACCGTCCAGGAGGCCGAGTGAGTCTTTCCTCTCGTGGCGGGGTCGGTAGGAGCCGTTCCGGCGGCATGAGCCGCAACGCGGGCTCCGACACGAAGGCGGCGTACCTGTTCATCGCCCCGGCGATCATCGGGTTCACCGTGTTCGTGGTGTATCCGCTGATCCGCTCCTTCCACCTCTCGCTGACCCGGTACAACGGCCTGAGCGATCCGGTCTTCGTTGGCCTGGGCAACTTTCGCCGGCTGTTCACGGTGGACCCGGCGTTCTGGCCGTCGTTGCGCGCGACGGCGTACCTGGTAGTGCTCTACGTGCCGTTGTCGCTGATCATCGGGCTGGCGCTGGCGATGTTCTGCAACCAGCGGTTCGCCGGGGTGCGGATCGTCCGCACGCTCGCCTACCTGCCCGTCGTCCTGCCGGTGGTCGCGACCATCACGCTGTGGAAGTTCATCCTCAACCCGCAGGTCGGCCTGCTGAACACGGTCCTGGACCGGCTCGGTCTGCCGACCAGCCAGTGGCTGCAGAGCCCGACGATGGCGATGCCGTCGATCGTGCTGGTGATGCTGTGGGGTGTCGGCGGCACGATGATCATCTTCCTCGCCGCGCTGCAGGCGGTGCCGACCGAGCTCTACGAGGCCGCCCGGGTGGACGGCGCCGGATCCTGGTCGGTGTTCTTCCGGATCACGCTGCCGATGATCAGCCCGATCATGCTGCTCCAGGTGATCCTGCAGACCACGGCCGCGCTGCAGACGTTCAACCAGCCGAAGATCCTCACCGGCGGCGGACCCGGCTTCAGCACCAACGTGCTCATGCTGGCGATCTACAACAACGGCTTCTCCAACCTCGGCCGGGTCCCGCAACTCGGGTACGCGTCCGCGCAGGTGTGGGTGCTGTTCGTGCTGATCATCGCCGTCATCGCCCTGACCGCGAAGTTCTCCTCGCTCTGGACCTACAGTGACAACACTCCCGACTGACGTCGCCGCCCCGGTCGCCCCGACGACGGAGCAGTCCTCGTCGCCGCGACCGAAGAAGAAGCCCCGCGTGGCCGGCACCACGGCCTGGTACGTGACCGCGCTGTTCATCTGCTCGGTGATGATCGTCCCGCTGCTGTGGATGATCACCATCGGCCTGAAGAGCAGGACGGCGGTGTTCGACGTGCCGCCGAAGCTGCTGCCGACCGAGTGGAACTGGAGCAACTTCGTCAACGGCCCGGAGGCCATCCACTTCCCGCGGCTGCTGCTGAACTCCACCGTCATCACCGCGCTCAGCGTGCTCGGCGGGGTGCTGACCTCGATGATGGCCGGATACGCGCTGGCCCGGCTGCGGTTCCCGGGCCGGAAGCTGTGGTTCTACCTGTTCGTCGGCAGCATGCTGCTGCCCGGCGTGGTCGGCCTGATCCCGTTGTTCCAGCTGTACAAGAGCATCGGGTGGTACGACACCTGGCTGCCGCTGATCGTGCCGGCCTTCTTCGGCGGCAACCCGCTGTTCATCTTCCTGGCCCGGCAGTACTTCCTGGCCATCCCGTACTCCATCGACGAGGCGGCCAAGATCGACGGCGCCGGGCACTTCCGGATCTTCACCAGCGTGATGCTGCCGTTGACCAGGCCGGCCTGGATCACGATGGCGATCCTGGCGTTCCAGGCGTCCTGGAACGACTTCCTCAACCCGCTGGTGTACCTGTACTCCGCCGAGAAGTGGCCGCTGTCGGTCGGGATGGCGTCGTTCATCTCGTCCTTCGCCGGGCAGACACCGGACTGGAGCTACTACATGGCCACCAACCTGCTCTACATGCTGCCGCCGCTGATCATCTTCTTCGCCGCGCAGCGCTACTTCATCCAGGGTCTCGGCGCTCTCGGCAGCACGAACCAGAAATAGAGGGGAACATCGGCGTGAAACGCATCCACCTTGGTACAACGTTGGCATTGGCTGGGTTGCTGACGGCAACGGCGTGCAGCGGCTCGGACTCCGGCGGTACGGCGGACGGCCCGGTCACCGTGACCGTGATGACGTGGGAGTCCGTGCAGACGAACGCCGCGATCAAGAAGGCCTTGGCGGAGTTCAAGGACGACAACATCAAGGTCGAGCTGCTCGAGACCCCGAGCGGCAACTACGGCGACAAGCTGGCCTCGCTGACCCAGGCCAAGAAGCTGCCGGACCTGTTCTGGTGCGGCAACGACACCGAGCAGCAGTACACCACGCAGGGGCTGCTGGTCGACTGGTCCGAGAAGATCGAGAACGGCGACGGCGACTTCAAGGCGGACAAGTTCGTGCCGTCCGCGATGGAGAACTGGAAGACCGCCGACGGCCAGATGGGCGGCCTGCCGTCGCTGATGAACGTGTCGGGCATCTGGTACAACGCAGACGCGTTCAAGGCCGCGGGCCTGGCGGAGCCGAAGGCCGGCTGGACCTGGGACGAGATGTACGCCGCCGCCGCGAAGCTGACCGGTAAGAACGGAGCGAAGTACGGCCTGGTGGCGGACCCGCTCACTGCGCTGGACGGCCCGTTCACGATGAGCACGTACTCCGTCTCGGCCGGCGGCGCGCCGTTCACCGACAACGTGAACCACCCGACGAAGGCCGAGGCCGACGGCAAGTACACCGAGGGCGTGCAGAAGCTGGTGGACGCGATCAAGGCCGGCACCGTCGCACCGCCCGGGTACGACGTCTCCAACGTGCAGGGACTGTTCGCGGCCGGGAAGGTGCCGATGATGTTCGGCGGGCAGTGGCTGGCCGCCGGGTTCCAGACCGACAAGCCGAAGGTGAAGTACGGATTCGCTCCGCTGCCGCAGGTCGACTCCCCGGCGACCGTGTACGACGCGGTCGGTGTCTGCACCCCGTCGTACACGAAGGACCAGGACGCGACGTTCAAGGTGCTGCAGTACATCAACACCGATGTGTGGAACGCCGTACTGCCCGCCTCGCCGGTGGCGCCGCCCGCGTACACGCCGGCGCAGACGAGCTACTTCGACGCGCTGACGAAGGCGCAGCAGCCGACCGTCGTCGAGACCGTGAAGGCCGGACTGGGTGCGGAGAAGACGGTCGGCGTCCGCTACACCACGCAGTGGGCACAGCAGGTTGCCGACCTGACCACGGCCAACTACCTGCCGATCCTCAACGGCAAGAAGCCGGTCTCTGACCTCCAGGGATATGTGGAAAAGATCAATGAGTTGATCAAGCAGGGCGGCTGAGTCAGACGGCTTGCCAGAGGGAGAGGGCGAAGCGGGCTTCGGAGTCGGTCCACCAGGCCGCCTCGGTGAAGCCCGCTTTGTCCAGTTCGGCGTGGACGGTGTGGGGCTGGAACTTGGCGGAGATCTCCGTGCTGAGCTCCTCGCCCGCGGCGAAGTCGACCTCGAGGTGGATCTCCGGGATGAGCACCCGCATCGCCCGGTCGGCGCGCAGGTGCATCTCGATCCACTCGTTGCCGGCGTCCCAGATCGCGACGTGGCTGAACGCGTCCACGTCGAAGTCCGCGCCGAGCTGGCGGTTGATCACCCGCAGCACGTTCTTGTTGAACTCCGCGGTGACGCCCGCGCTGTCGTCGTACGCGGCGACCAAGGTCTTCGGGTCCTTGACCAGATCGGTGCCGAGCAGCAGCCACTCGCCCGGCTCGAGGACGTCGCGGACCGAGGCGTAGAAGGTCTCCCGCTCGGCCGGCAGCAGGTTGCCGATGGTGCCGCCGAGGAACGCGACGATCCGCGGCGCGTCACCGGGCAGCTTGTCGAGGTGCGCGGTGAAGTCGCCGACCACGCCGTGGACGTCGAGCGCCGGATAGTCCGCGTTGATCGTGTCCGCGGCGTCGCGCAGCGCGGACTCCGACACGTCCAGCGGGACGAACGTCGTCAGCGTGCCGTGGTCGCGCAGCCCGTCGAGCAGCAGCCGCGTCTTCTCCGACGACCCCGAGCCGAGCTCGACCAGCGTGTGCGCCTTGGTGATCGCCGCGATCTCCCGCGCGCGGGTCTGCAGGATCTCGCGTTCGGCCCGGGTCGGGTAGTACTCCGGCAGGCGGGTGATCTGCTCGAACAGCTCGCTGCCGCGGGCGTCGTAGAACCACTTCGGCGGCAACCACTTCGGCTCTGCGGTCAGCCCGGCCCGGACGTCCTCGCGGAGACTGCGGGCGGCGTAGTCCGGGGTCAGGTGTACGTCGATCTGGGTCACAGCTGTCCTTCCATCGGCGTGATGCGCAGCGTGCTGGCGGTGGCCGCGAGCAATGAGTGGTCGGGTACTTCGGTCCAGCCGTCGGCGCCGAACGGCTCCGAGCTGACGGTGATCGAGTCGGAGGTCTGCCGCGCCCACAGTGAGTGCGTCCAGGTGGTCGCGATCAGGTGTTCCCCATCAGTCACCAACACGTTCAGCCGCGACCCCGGCGCTGCCGCCTCGACCTCGCGGACGACGGCTGCGACCGCGTCAGCCGGCTCGCCGGAGGCCAAACGGTCGGCGATCAGTGCCCACAGGAGGGCGGAGTCGGTCGGCGCCTCGAGGCGGAGCAGCTCGGCCGCCGGGAGTCGCTCGGCGAGCTTCACCACCGAGTCCGGCCAGCCGGTGATCATCCCGTTGTGGCTGAAGAGCCACTTCCCCGTCTGGAACGGCGCCACCGCGGACTCGCCGAGCTGCATGCCGACCGTCCCGTTGCGGATCGCGGCGAGCACGGCGCCGGACTGGATGGCCCCGGCCAAGCCGGGGAGGTTGTCATCAGCCCAGATCGGCACGCTCCGCCGGTAACGCACCGGCTGCCGCGCTTCGCTCGATGCCGGTGCGACTGCGTCGGCGTACCAGCCCAGGCCGAAGCCGTCGGCGTTGACGGTGCCGCCGCCTCGCATGTCGTTGGGGGCCCAGCTCTGTTCGTAGAGGGAGTGCGTGGGCTCCAGGACGAGGGACGCGAGGGTTACCGGCGGGCCCAGGTAGGCCAGGTGGCGGCACACTAGGCGAGCTCCTCGGGGCGGGGGTCGCGGGCGCAGCGGAAGCCGGCGAAGATCTGCCGGCGGATCGGGTAGTCCCAGTTCCGGAAGGTCCCGCGCGCCACCACCTCGTCGGTGCCGAAGCAGCCGCCGCGCAGCACCTTGTAGTCGGTCCCGAAGAACACCAGCGAGTACTCGTCGTACGGGAACGCCCGGAAGCCCGGGTACGGCCGGAAGTCGCTCGAGGTCCACTCCCAGACGTCACCGATCAGCTGCTCGACACCGAGCGGTGACGCGCCTGCCGGATACGCCCCGACCGGCGCCGGACCGAGATGCCGCTGGCCGAGGTTCGCGTGCTGCGGACCCGGGTTCTCGTCACCCCACGGGAAGCGCCGCGTCCGCCCGGTCGCCGGGTCGAAGCGCGCCGCGAACTCCCACTCTTCCTCGGTCGGCAGCCGCTTCCCGGCCCATTTCGCGTAGGCTTCGGCCTCGTAGAAGCAGACATGCATCACCGGCTCGTCCAGTGGCAACCGCTCGCGATGCCCGAACCGCACCCGCCACCACTCGCCGTCCGCGAGCTCCCAGAACCGCGGCCCAACCAGCGATGCCTTCTGCACGTGCGCCCACCCGTCCGCGGACCACCACTGCGGGTCGCCGTACCCGCCGCCGAGCACGAAGCGCAGGTAGTCGCCGTTCGTCACCGGCGCCGTGTCGATCACGTACGGCGCGACGTGTACGCCGTGCGCCGGCCGCTCGTTGTCCAGCGCCCACGGCTCGACCGACGTCCCCATCTCGAAGACACCACCCGGGACGAGGACCTCCGGCCCGGACAGCCGGCGTCCGGCCGGAGGCGGCGGCGCGTCGAGCACCGGGACTCCGGCACGTAACTGGTGTGTCGCCAGCATGGTCTCGTCGTGCTGCTGCTCGTGCTGCGCGATCATGCCGAACGCGAACGCGTTGTCCACCAGCTCGCGGCCGCCGTCGAACTTCACGTGGTCCAGGACGTCGAGCACCTTGTCCCGCACCTCGCCGACGTACGCCCGGGTCTCCGCCGGGCCGAGCAGCGGCAGCGTGGGCCGGTCGGCGCGGGCGTGCATGAACGCGTCGTACAACTCGTCGATGTCCTGCCGGAGCGGCTCGCGGCCGCCGACGTCGCGGACCAGCCAGAGCTCCTCCTGGTTGCCGACGTGGGCGTAGTCCCAGATCAGCGGCGACATCAGCTTGGAGTGCTGCTTGACCAGGTCGTCGGTGTCGACCGCGTCGGCCAGCTGGACGGTCCGCGCCCGCGACCGCTCGAGCTGCTCGGCGACGTACGCGCGCAGCCCCTCGGCGGACAGTTCGGACAGTTGGTGGGTCATGAAGCTCGCCTTCCGTGGGTGTCGTCGACGATGCGATGGAGTCGGGTCGCGACCTGATCGCTGAGTTCGGGGGTGACGCCGGTCCGGTCCAGCAGACCGGTGCCCAGCTCGACCACTGCGCGGGCGGCGTCGAGGACGGCCTTGTCCTCGAGCCCTTCGCGCGCGGCCGGGAACCAGCGCCCGGCCGCCGGCTCGGCAGCGGCGAGGACCTGGTCGATGGGCACCGCGCCGGACATCAGAGCGGTGAGCAGCAGAGTCGGGGCGATCCACCCGTCGCCGGTCTGCGCGTCGAGGTAGCGCACCTCGAGATACCCGCGCGGCCGCACCGGCGGGAACAAGGTGGACAGGTGGTACTCGAGGTCGTCGTACGTCGGTCTGTCGCCGGGCAGCTCGCCGTCCGCCCAGGCGCCGAACGTCAGCCCGGTCGGTGCGTCCCAAGTGTCGCCACGGCGGAAGCACAGCACCGGCGCTTCCATCGCCATCCGCGCCCAGGCGGCCGCGGGGTCGCTGTCGAGCGGCGGCGGCTCGGTGAACGGCGCGCAGGTGCCGAAGGTCGCCTCGGTGCGGGCGGACGCCCACCCGGTGTCGGCGCCGGCCCGGCGGCGGGAGTTGGCGAACAGCGCGACCAGGGAGGGGCCGAGGTCGTGCAGGGCCCGCCAGCGCAGAGCGGTCTGATCCGGTTCGCCGGCGTCGAGGCAGATCTGCAGGCCGGCCGTGCTGCACATCATCCGTGGGCCGTGCGGGCCGAGCCGCTGGAAAGCGGCCTCCATCGCGGCGTACCGCGGGACGGTCAGGATGCGGCGGGGGGTGCGGAAGGCGTCCAGGCCGTGATCGCCCGGGACGAGCCCGCTCTCGAGAAGGAGGGAGGTCAGTTCGGCCGCGTCGGCGGCGGTGTCGTCGATCAACCGGGGGATCGACTCCAGGGCGGGACCGGAGAGCTCCACCTGGCCACCCGGTTCCACCGTGACCAGAGCACCCCGGCCGAGAGGCAGCTGCGGGCTGCCGCGGACCAGGGTGGCGGGCGCATGATCGCCCAGGGCCTTGCTCAGTCGATCGGCGTCGAGGGGCCGCCGCGGATCCTCCGCGTGATGCACGGTCCACTCCAGCTCGACGCCGTGCAGGAGCGGAGGACCGTGCTTGAAACAGACCATCGCGACGAACCCCTCCGCATCGGCCCGGGAGCCGATCGGAGTCGTCGCCGGAGCACCACCGGACGAGGTCACGTCAGCGAACCTAGCTCTGGACCATCGGCCGGACAACCGACGGCGGGTTACCCGTCGGTGACGCCGGACACGCTGAAAATGTCATGCGGGACATCGTGCCTGGGCCCACCGACAGTTTTTGATGTCACCGAAATCGAGGGCAGGTGGTGCACGCTTTGATGTTCGGCAGCGCGTAGAAGTAGCAGCACGAAATGCGCAGCTTGTCCTCGAGCGACACGTCGAAGGCCGCGGCTGCCCGGTCCGCGTACGGCGCCTCCTCCGGCATCCGGATCGCCTGCCGGAGCTCGTCCTTGACCGCCCCGAACCGCTGCAGCGAGCCGAGCTTCACCTCGGGCCGATAGGACTCCAGGAAAGCCGTCGTGTGCTTGCCGAGCTGTGCGGCCGCCTCGTCGACGCCGACGACCTGGTCCGTGAGCAGCGCGACCTCGAACGGGTAGTGCGCCGTCGGATGCCGCCGGAAGGCCAGCGAGGACGGCGACACGTCCGGTGACATCCCGGTCACCGCGGTAGCCACTCCGGCGACGACCGAGGGCACCTGGACGTACCACATCAGCGTGATCATGGCCGCGATCCGCACCGGCGGCTCGATGGCGTACTCGCGTGCGTAGTCTTCCCGCACCGTCTTCCGCCACCCGTACGTCGGGTCGCCGCCGGCCTGCTGCTCCGCGACCACGGCCGCGCACGACATCCACTCCGGTCCCGGCACGGAGTCCGCGACGCGCACGGACACCCACGCCACCGCGTCGTCCACGATGGCGGCGAGCCGATCGACGGAGTACGTCACACGGCCAGCCTACGGTCGGGTACGACGACCGGAGCGCCGCCGACCTCCACCACGGTCGCCTGCAGCCCGAACACGTCGTCCAGCAACTCCTCGGTCAGTACGTCGACCGGCCGCCCCTCAGCCGCGATCCGGCCCTCCCCCATCACCACCAGGTGGTCGGCGTACTGGGCAGCCAAGGTGAGGTCGTGCAGTACGGCGACCACAGTCCGGCCGGATGTGGCAGCCGCGTGCACCACGTTCATGACGTCGACGGCGTGTGCCAGGTCCAGGTAGGTCGTGGGCTCGTCGAGCAGCAGATGCGGCGTGCCCTGCGCGAGCACCATCGCGATCCACACCCGCTGCCGCTGCCCACCGGACAGCTGGTCCACCGGCCGCTCCCGCAACTCGGTCAGCTCGACCGCTGCCAGCGCCTCGTCGATCGCTGCGTCGTCCTCGGCGGTCAGCCGGCCGAACAGCCCGCGGTGTGGATGCCGACCGCGCGACACCAGCTCAGCAGCGGTGATCCCCTCCGGCGTGACCGGCCCCTGCGGCAGTACGCCGAGCTGCCGGGCCAGCTCGCGAGCAGGCAGCTTGTGGATGTCCTTCCCGTCCAGCAGCACCTGACCGCTCTGCGGCAACAGCAGTCGGCTCATCCCACGCAGCAGTGTCGACTTGCCGGACCCGTTCGGCCCGACCACAGCCGTCAGCTGCCCGGCCGGCACCTCCAGCGTCAACCCGGTCACCACCGGCGCATCGGCGCCGTACGCGAGGGTGATGTTCTCTACGTGCACTAGCTAGCGTCCCCTCTGCTGGCGACCGATGAGATGTAGCAGGTACGGCGCGCCCGCCGCAGCCGTGACCACGCCGACAGGCAGCTCGTACGGCCCGACCTGCAACCACTGCAACCCGTTCCTGGCCAGAAGATCAGCGAGTACGACGAACAGCGCGCCCAGCACCGCAGTAGTCAGCAACGGCGGCCGCTCCATCCGGGTCAGCCGCTGCGCGATCTGCGGCGCGACCAGTGCGACGAACGCGATCGGCCCGGCACCTGCGGTCGCCATAGCGGCCAGCACGGTCGCGATGACCAGCAGTGCGATCCGGATGCGTGCCACACGCACACCCAGTGACGACGCGACGTCGTCACCGAGCACCAGCGCGGACAGGTCGCGGTTGAACATCATTGCTACTGGCAACAGCAGCAGCACGGCCAGTCCGACCGGTACGGCGTCGCTCCACGCGCGGGCGTTGAGCGAACCGGCCAGCCACGCGGCAGCGCGGCCCGCATCGTTGACGTCACCGATCACCAGCAACCACGCGACGAGCGAGTTGGCCGCGGCTGCGACGCCGACGCCGATCAGCACCACTCGCCCCGCGTCGACCACGCCACGCTGGATCGACAACGCGCCGACGATCAGCGTCGCGACCAGTCCACCCAGTACGGCGGCCAGCGGAATGCCAACCTTGGCGGCGACGCCGGAGATGTTCCCACCTCCGGTGCCGGCGAGGACGATCACTGCGACCGCGCCGGCGGACGCGCCTGAGTTGACGCCGACGATGTCCGGGCTGGCGAGTGCGTTGCGCGACAGGGTCTGCAGCAGCGCACCGGACACGGCGAACGCGATGCCGACCAGCAGACCGGTCGCTACACGCGGCAGCCGGAGCTCCAGGACGACCAGTCTGGTCCCGCGACGACCGCCGCCGAGCAGCACCTCGACCACATCCGCGACCGGGAGCTTCGTCGTACCGACACTCAAGGAGACCAAGGCCACCACGACGGCCAGCGCCGCGAACAGGACGCTGAGGACTACTGTCCGCGAGCTGACGGAGCGCGGTCTCGCTTGCAGCATCACAGGGCCACCGCCCGGCGCCGTACGACGATCACGAACAGCGGCGCGCCGACGATGCCGAGGACGACACCGGCCTGGACCTCACCGGCGCCACCAACGAGGCGGCCGACCAGGTCCGCCAGCACGAGCGACGTCGCACCGATCAGGCCCGCTGCCGGGATCAGCCAGCTGTTGCGGGCTCCGAAGACCCGCCGCGCGACGTGACCCGCCAGCAAGCCGAGGAACCCGATCGGACCGCACGCTGCGACTCCGGCGGCGGTCAGCAACCCGATCGCCGCGAGGCCGAACAGCCGGGCACGCCGGATCGACAGTCCAAGACCCGCGGCCACGTCGTCCCCGAGGGCCAGCAGATCCAGGTCGCGGGCATTGACCAGGGCAAGAAGCAGACCGAGCACAGCGAACGGCAGCACTTGCGCGGCCACGTCCAGGCCGCGCCCGGCCACCGAGCCGACTGCCCAGAAGCGATAGCTGTCCAGCGTGTTCGCGTCGAGCAGCACGATCGCCGACGTCGCCGCACCGAGCATCGCGGCCACTGCGGCCCCCGTCAGCGCCAAGCCGACCGGCGACGCGCCACTCCCCCGCGACGCGAGCCGCTGCACCCCGAACGTCGCGAGCAGTGCGCCCGCGAGCGCGACCCAGACCGTCGACGCCACCGACTCGACCAGACCGAGCTGCAGCCCGAGTACGACAGCGAAGGCAGCGCCCGAGCTCACTCCGAAGATCCCCGGCTCAGCCAGCGCGTTCCGCGTGTGCCCCTGCATCAACGCTCCCGCGATACCGAGGCAGACTCCGATCAGCGCCGCCACCACAGTGCGCGGGAAGCGCAGGCTGCGGACGATCACGTCGGCGTCGGAGCCGGTGTTCGAGGTCAGCGCGTGCCACAGCGCGCCCGGGCCCAGCCAGCGGGAGCCGAGGGCGAGGCTGGCCGCGAACGCCAGCACCAGGATCGCGACCAGGATCAGCAGCGCGCCGGTACGCCGTACCGGAAATGCGACAGGGGCAGTGGAACGCATATGGTTAGGGTTGCCTTACTTCACTGAGGTGATGAGTCACCCTAACCTGCGCCCCCGTCCGACCAGGAGAACACCCGTGCGCCTTCCCCGTCTCACCGCCCTGCTCGCCGTGTCCGCGCTGGCCCTGACCGGCTGCGGCGGCTCCGCCGAGGACGATCCGGCGGCCGCCGCCGGCTCGGACGCCGGCTTCCCGCGCACCGTCGAGCACGCGATGGGCAAGACCGAGATCCCGGCCAAGCCGAAGCGGGTGGTCGCCCTGGACGCGAGCTTCGTCGACGCCACGCTGATCCTGGACACCCCGGTGTTCGGGTACACCGACTACCGCAGCATCAACGGCAAGCTGCCGGACTACCTCGGCGAGGACCGGACGACGTACGCGTCGGAGGCGCAGGCCGTCGGCACGCTGGCCGAGCCGAACCTGGAGAAGATCGCCGCCCTCGACCCGGACCTGATCATCACCGCGAAGGTCCGGCACGAGAAGCTCTACGACCAGTTGTCCGCGATCGCGCCGACGGTGATGTCGGAGACCACCGGGCCGACCTGGAAGGACAACATTCGGCTGGAGGCGAAGGCGCTCGGCCAGGAGGAGCTCGCGGAGCAGGAGATCTCGGCGTACGAGAAGGCGGCCAGGACGGTCGGCGACGCGATCAACGCCAAGGCCGGCGACCCGACGATCTCGATCGTCCGGTTCGTCGACGGCCCGACCCGGCTGTACCAGAAGAAGAGCTTCTCCGGCATCGTGCTGAAGGACGCCGGCCTGGCCCGGCCGAAGCCGCAGGACGTCGAGGACTTCGCGCTGGAGATCAGCCCCGAGCGGATCAAGGACGCCGACGGCGACGCGATCTTCGTCACCGAGTACGCCGACGAGAAGGGCCTGAGCGCCAAGACCGCCGCCCAGTTCAAGGCCAACCCGCTCTGGACCCCGCTGGCCCCCAAGGTCCACGAGGTCCCCGACCTCACCTGGATGACCGCCGTCGGCCTCCAAGGCGCCTGGGTCATCCTCACCGACCTCGCCAAAACCTTCGACGTCCCAGCCCCGACCAAGCCCTGACGTCTGTTACCTGGTCCACAGCGGAGAGTGAGCGCGCTGGGTGGTCGGTAGGGTCGGGGTATGGCGGTGGTGGAGCGGTGGCATGTGGGGGCTTGGACTACGCGGGGCAGCGTGCCTGGGCGGCCAGGGCGGACTCGGACGTTGGATGAGCTGCACTTCGATGTGGTCGGGCTGGCTCGGATCTTGGGGCGGCGGTTGGCGGGGCGGGAGGAGTTGCAGGTTCGGCTGTGGCAGAACGAGCTTCGGCCTACTCATACGCGCCTGTGCGGTGTGCAGACGCTGGCCGATCCCGACAACGCGCGGCTGCTGAAGGACACCGCTGAGGAGGCGCTCGCGTGGCTGGGCGAGCGTGCGCCTGCAGGCTACGAGTTCGTGCTGACGGACGCAGTCGAGCTGCGGCCGCTGCTGGACCTGGACGCTGAGGTGGTCGCGGTCGACGCCGTCATTCAGCTGGCCGCGACCGATCTGCCGGCCGCACGTCTGGCCGCCTCGCACGTACGGCGCTCGTCCACAGGCGACTGGTACGCCGGCGACGCGGTGTGCAACTGGTCGGGTCCGCACGACAGCGCCGACGCCGCGGTGGCCGCCGTACGGGCTGCTCGCTCGGAGCTGGTCGGGCAACTGCGGGCGGCCGGTCGCGACGACCTGGCCGACACCGCGGACCGCTGGCCGCCTGTTCCTAGCTGAACGTGGCCACGAAGTAGCCGACGCCGTACGGCGCTGCGTGGTAGGTGAGATTGCCCGTCAGCCCTGACTCCAGGACTCCCGCGAGCACCTGCCAGGGCGCACGCCCGGCTGCCTGGAGCTCGGCGGCAAGGTCAGGATCGAGAGCAGCCAGTACGACGGCATCCGCGAGACCCAACGCGGTCGCGACAGTGGTGTCGAAGATCTCCGCCCGCGGATGCAGGTGGACCGGAGAGTGCTCACTGCGCCGAGCCGAACCATCGCCCATCACCAGCAGACCGACCCGATCGTTGCCTGCAGCAATCTCCCGACCGAGGGCCAAGCACTGTGCAGGCGAGGTATCCGGCGACACCGCGACGTAAGAACGCGGCACCCCGGCCGCTTTGCTCTGCTCGATCAGCCACGCACCCATCGCCAACGACAGCGGCAACACCGCATCGCCCGTCCCCACCCGCACGCCGGGAGCGCCATAACCACCAAAAGACCCGCCCGCCGACCCGTCATACTCCCGACCGGCTCCCGAGCCCACGACCAGCAGGCGGTCCGCAGCAGACAGGTGGTCGACTGCGGCGAGACAGGCAGCGCGCAGGTCGTCCAGCTCGCCTGCTGCACCGGAGGCAACCTCTGGGACGAGCAAAGGCGGGTGCGGGCAGACTGCCGCACTGATGACGGGCACTCACGCCTCCCGGAGGTAGCGGAGGAACACATACCCGTCGTCCGCCGTCAGCACAGTCTCCAGCTTCATCCGCCGGGTCAGCGTCGTTTCCGGACCGGCCGTGATCCGTCCCGCGCCCGGACCGGCCAGCAGCGGCGCCAGGGACAGGCACAGCTCGTCCACCAGGTCGACCTCGGTCAGCGACCCCAGCAGGTGCGGACCGCCCTCGCACAGGACCTGCGGCATCCCCCGCTCCCCCAGTTCCTTCAGGACCGCGGCCAGATCGACCTCGGCCGCTCCCATCACCAGAACTTCGGCCACCTCGGCCAGCGCCTCGCGCCGCTCCGGCGGTGACGCGGAGTGGGTGACCACGATCGGCCGCACCGCCGACTGGAAGATCGGGTTCACCGGGCTCAGCTCGAGCCGCGACGAGACGACCACGAGGGTCGGGTTCTCCGGCAGGCCGGACGCCCGCCGCCACTCGCGGCTCGCCGCCGACAACCGCAGCGGGTTGTAGCCCTCGTCGCGGATCGTCCCGGCGCCGACCATCACCACGTCGGACAGCATCCGGATCCGGCTGAACAGCCGGCTGTCCGAGTCACTCGACAGCGCCTTGGACTGGCCGTCGATCTCGACCGCGCCGTCCAGGCTGCTGACGAAGTTCGCGCGCAGGTGTGGCACCGAGCGGTCGGCCGGCTCGTAGGCCGCGGCCAGGTCGGCGTCGCTGAGGTCTTCCAGTCGGCGCATCAGGTCAGGCTCCTTCAGGCGAGGCTTCGTCGGGTTCCGGCCGGCTGACCGGTGCCCCGCAGGACGGCGATCATGTCGAGCGCCTGCCGCGCGGCCGGCACGTCGTGCACACGGAAGACCCGGGCGCCCAACCAGGCGGACACGCTGAGCGCGGCGAGCGTCCCGTTGCCGCGCTGCCCCGGCGGCAGCTCCAGGGTCTCGCCGATGAAGTCCTTGTTCGACACCGCGACCAGGACCGGCCAGCCGGTCGCGGCCAGCTCGTCCAGGCGGCGGGTCAGCTCAAGCGATTGCAGGGTGTTCTTGCCGAAGTCGTGAGTAGGGTCGATCAGGATCCCGTCCGGCCGGACCCCGGCGGCGACCGCGCGGTCGGCGAGGGCGGTCGTCGTACGGATCACGTCGGCGACCACGGCGACGTACGCCAACCCGGGCAGATAGGAAGAGAGAAGGGTAGGGA
>NZ_JBSFBL010000080.1:0-24711 GCF_053592935.1 Kribbella sp. NPDC002412 | reverse complement strand
GCGAAGGTGGTCCTGGCGAGCTCGGCGAGCGCGTTGTCACCGGTGCTCGCGGCCCTGCGGTACCTGCAGGAGGTCGAGAAGGCCGGTCTGCGCCGGGCTGTGGTGTCCTCGAGCGCCAACACCCGCGAAGTGCTCGACGTCACCGGCCTTGCGCCGTACATCGAGGAAGTGGTGGACGGGGTGACGATCCGGACCGAGGGACTGCGCGGCAAACCGGCGCCCGACACGTTCCTGAGGGCGGCTCGGCTGTTCGGGCTCGATCCGGGCGAGGCGGCGGTGTTCGAGGACGCGCTGGCCGGCGTGGCCGCGGGCCGGGCCGGGGCCTTCGGGCTCGTGGTCGGCGTCGACCGGGTCGGGCAGGCCGAAGAGCTCATGGCGTACGGCGCGGACGTCGTGGTCCGTGACCTGGCGGAACTTCTGGAGGGCCGATGATCGACCGCGGGCACCACCCGATCGAGCCGTGGCGGCTGCGCGAGACCCGGCTCCAGCTGGACAAGCTGGCCCAGTCGGAGTCGTTGTTCGCGTTGTCGAACGGTCACATCGGGCTGCGCGGAAACCTCGACGAGGGCGAGCCGTACGCGATCCCCGGCACCTACCTGAACTCGTTCTACGAGCAGCGCCCACTCCCGTACGCCGAGGCCGGCTACGGCTACCCGGAGTCCGGCCAGACGCTGGTCGACGTCACCAACGGCAAGCTGATCCGGCTGCTCGTGGACGACTCGCCGTTCGACATCCGCTACGGCTACCTGAGCCACCACGAGCGCTCGCTGGACTTTCGCACCGGCATCCTGGAACGCGACGTGGACTGGACCTCGCCGGGTGGCAAGCGGATCCACGTCCGCAGCCGCCGGATGGTCTCGCTCACCCAGCGAGCCGTCGCCGCGATCGAGTACGTCGTCGAGCCGATCGACCAGCCGGCCCGGTTCGTGATCCAGTCCGAGCTGGTCGCGAACGAGACGCAGCCGAAGCTGTCCGACGACCCGCGGGTCGCGGCGGTCCTCGACAACCCGCTCAAGCCGGTCAGTCACGACGGTGGCGAGAACGGCGTCGTCCTGATCCACCGGACCACGCGCAGCCGGCAGCTGATGGCCGCCGCGATGGCGCACGAGGTCGACACCTCGGTGCGGTACGCGATGGACCTCGACGTCCGGGAGAACTGGGCGCGCTCGACGGTGATCTGCCAGCTGCAGCCGGGGGAGACCCTGCGAGTGGTGAAGTACCTGGCCTACGGCTGGTCGAGCCTGCGGACGGAGACGGCGATCCGGGACCAGGTCGCGGCGGCACTCGCCAGCGCACGGTTCTCCGGCTGGGACGGGCTGACCGGGCAGCAGGCGGAGTTCCTGGACGACTTCTGGGACGGCGCCGATGTCGAGGTGCACGGGCATCCCGAGCTGCAGCAGGCGGTCCGGTTCGCGCTGTTCCACGTGCTGCAGGCCGGTGCGCGGGCCGAGCGGCGGGCGATCCCGTCGAAGGGCCTGACCGGCGCCGGGTACGACGGCCACACGTTCTGGGACACCGAGGGCTTCGTGCTGCCGGTCCTGAACTACACGCTGCCCGATGCGGCCGCGGACGCGCTCCGATGGCGGCACTCGACGCTCGAGCTGGCTCGCGAGCGGGCCGCCGTACTGGGCCTGCGCGGCGCCGCGTTCCCGTGGCGGACGATCCGGGGCCAGGAGTGCTCGGGCTACTGGCCGGCAGGTACGGCGGCGTTCCACATCAACGCCGACATCGCCGAAGCGGTGATGCGGTACCACAACGCGACCCTGGACGAGGAGTTCCTCGAGGAGGTCGGGCTCGAGCTGCTGGTCGAATCCGCCCGGCTGTGGATGTCGCTCGGCCACCACGACCGGCACGGCCGCTGGCACCTGCCCGGGGTGACCGGCCCGGACGAGTACAGCGCGGTTGCCGACGACAACGTCTTCACCAACCTGATGGCCTGCCGCAACCTGCGAGCCGCCGCGGAGATCGCCGTACGGCATCCGGCCAAGGCGCGCGAGCTCGGCGTCGACAGCGAGGAGGAGGCCAGCTGGCGGGACGCGGCCGCTGCTGTGCACATCCCGTACGACGAGGAGCTCGGCGTCCATCCGCAGTCCGCCGGGTTCACCGGGTACGCCGAGTGGGACTTCGAGGAGTACAAGGACAAGTACCCGCTGATGATGCATGCGCCGTACTTCCAGCTGTACCGCAAGCAGGTGATCAAGCAGGCCGACCTGATGCTCGCGACGTACTGGTGCGGTGACTCGTTCACGCCGGAGGAGAAGGCGCGCAACTTCGACTACTACGAACGTCTGACCGTGCGCGACTCGTCCCTGTCGGCGTGCGTGCAGGCGGTGATGGCGGCCGAGGTCGGTCACCTCGACCTCGCCTACGACTACGCGTACGAGGCTGCGCTGATCGACATGCGGAACCTGCACCACAACACCGGCGACGGCCTGCACATGGCGTCACTGGCCGGCGCGTGGACCGCGCTGGTGGCCGGCTTCGGTGGGTTGCGCGAACGCGACGGCTGCCTGTGCTTCGATCCGGCGCTGCCGCAGGGCATGTCGCAGCTGGTGTTCTCGATCCGCTGGCGGGGTGCGCGGTTGAAGGTGGACGTCAACGGCGTCGAGGTGACCTACACGGTCCACGACGGCGCCAACTGCAGCGTTTCCTTCATGCATGCGGGTGAGGCGGTCACAGTCACGCCCGAGGAACCGGTCACCCGCCCGCTCAACAAACGCACCCCGCTGCTGCCCCGGCCCACCCAGCCGCCGGGCCGTGAACCGCGCTCAGCGCTGGCCCAGAACGGCCTCGGCGGCTGACGTCGCTCAGCGCTTGTTACGGGCCGAGAGGCTCTCGGCGGTGCCGACCAGCATCACCGAGGCGATGACGGCGACGACGAAGCCGAGGATGTTCAGCTCGAAGATGCCGCCGGTGCCGAGCAGGTTGGCGATGGTGCCACCGATCACGGACCCGGCCAGGCCCAGCAGCAGCGTGGCCAGCAGGCCGAGCTTCTGCTTTCCGGGCGTGAAGAGCCGCGCGAGCGCACCGATGATGAGTCCGGCAACGATGAAGCCGATCATGTTCTGTGTTCCTCCGAGTGTGGACTGACTACGTCCAGTGTCCGGCCCGGCGGGCCGTTCGGCAGCCCAGAACGACCCTGGTCGGACCCGGAGAAGGCCCTCAGCGGTGGGCCAGGGCTTCGAGAAGGGTGGAGTTCTCCAGGAGTCTCGGGGATCGTTCGAGGAGGTTCAGCAGGCGGGTGACGGTTTGCTGGGTGGTGCGTTCGCTGGTCGACAGCAGTGCCTTGAAGCTCGTCCGGCAGGCCGACTCACGGTCCAGGACCTGGGCGTAGAGCTCGATGTCGGGCAGGTCGGGTTGTTCCTTCAGCAGTTGCTGCGTGCCGCGCGCACAGGTCAGCAGGGTCCGGTTGACCTTCTGCGCCGACGGCTTGGAGCGGGCGTAGGCCTGGTCGGCGAGCGCCTTCACCAGGAAGTACTCCGCGCTGGTCGTCTTCTCGCGCAGGTAGCGCAGGCCTGCGACCTTGCCGACGTCGTCAGTGAGCCCGCAGACCGCCCACTGCGGCGGCACGATGAACACCTGGCTCTGCGGAATGCCCACCGGCAGTTCGCGCACCGTCTGGAGACCGCCGGCCCGGGTCACCGCGATCAGCGCGGCCCTCGACGCCGCGTCGGTCGGGTTGGCCGACGGCGCGGTGGTCACCCGGGTGGACCAGTCCGCGTCCGGTACGACGAGCACCGACAGGTTCCCGGTGTTCTTCAGCAGCAGCGACGTACCGCTGTCGTCCGTGCTGGCCTCCAGGAGCACGCCCTCGTCGCCCGCCACCGCCGGGAGCTCGAGGTCGGACCCCGAGCAGTCCGCCGCGGGCTTCAGCGTGGTGAAGGTCGGCACCACGATCGGTGGCGGCTCCGCGACGGATGTGTCCGCCTCCGGCCCGCAACTGGCCGCAGCCAGCACCATGATCGCTGCAGCAGCGATCCCCAACGCCCGAACCATCGAAATCCGCCCCCTGAGCCCGCGCAGGACCCACGCCACATAGGTCCCCACCCGCTTGCTACATCGTCAGCTACAACTAGGTGTTACGCAGGGCCCGCAACAACAGCACGACACCACGGACCGCATCGGCGTTTGCGGCGACCGCAACCGCGATGAGTCCCCACAGCGGAAAGCCCGCGATCGCGGAGATCGCGAAGATGAGCAGCCGGAACTCACGCCGGAACAGCAACCGTACGTCGGTGTCGCGCCCGACCGCATGCACGTAGGAGATGAGCAGACAACCAACCGCGGCAGCGAATCCCCACGCCCACGCGGTCAATGTGGCGCCGGTCGCCAAAACAAGCGCTAGAACGACGGCCAGATCGGCGTACCGATCCAGCAGCGTGTCCAGGGTCGCGCCATGCCGGGAAGCCTTTGCGCCGATCCGCGCGAGCTCACCGTCCACACCGTCAAGAGCAGACCCGAGTACGACGCCCAGCCCGCCGATGATCATCAGCAGCGTGTCGCCCGTCGCGACCAGGGCCGCGGCCGCGAGCGTGACGGCAAAGGCGAGGGCGGTCGCCACATCCGGTGCGAGACGGGTGTGCAGCAGCAAGCGGGTGAGCGGTCCGGAGATCCGCCGGTTGAGCACGCGGGCAACGACTCCATCGGTGGGCTTGGGGCCGTAGCGCCGCCACATGGACCGTTCAAGCGGTCGAATCGTTTCCGGTGTGTCCACATCGGCCCACAGACCCTGCACGTCGCGCGACTGCATTTCACAACCGTGCGCGAGCAGCTGCTGACGGAGCTCCAGCCACGACTCCCGTGGCCGGTAGTTCACCAGCAGCACGTCCTGTACGTCGATCACGGCCATCCCGGCGTCCACAGCGTCGTACTCGTCGAGGTCGGGACCGAGGCCGACGACGGATCCGTCGTCCCGCAGCCGGACCCGGTTCGGCCGCGTGCCGCTCGGGGCGATCGCCGGCTGACCTGACCGGTCCACGGCCGCGACGTTGCCGGCCGGCGTCTCGATCAGCCGCCGGACGTCGTCCGCCTCGAACACGTGGTCGCCCAGCACCACCAGGCAGCGCCGGTCGCCGATCACGCTGAGACCGGTCAGCACCGAGGACGCCGAACCGCTCTCCCAGTCGTGGTTGACCACCACCTCGACCGGCAGGTCGCGGACCTTGATCGCGGCGATGACGTCGTCGGCGCGGTAGCCGAGCACGACCACCACACGCTCGATCCCGGCCCGGCGAAGCACGCGGACGGAACGCTCCAGCAGGCTGGTGCCGCCGACGCGGCGTAGCGCCTTCGGCTGGTCCGACCGCATCCGGGAACCCCGGCCGGCCGCGAGCACCAAGGCCACCCGCACCGCGTTGTCCCTGCCCACACCGAACCTCCCCTCGCCCACACCAGGATGCCTCAGGGCCGCTACCCTGTGCGGTGATGAACATGGCGCGACAGCTGCTGCGCTCCCTGGTGTTGCTGGGAGCGCTGCTTGGCGTGTTCGCGCTGCACGGGCTGAGCGACCTGTCGCCGGAACCGCCCGCGGAGGTCCCGGCCGCCTCGGTGGCGACCGTCCTGCCGCTGGATCCGCATGGCGTGATGGAACGGCTCGAGCAGGTCGCCATGGGCGCGCCGGACACGCTGGCAGTCGACCCTGTGAACCACAAGCACGCGCTGCCGTGCCTAACCTTCGCGGCCGGCTCGTTCCTGCTTCTGCTGGCCGTCGGCCTGTTCCTGCGCCGCGTGCGGTTCGCCGAGGCGCCACGCCTCGCCACGGTGACGCTGGCACCACCACGCCGCCGCGTGGCTTCCGAAGCTCCTGATCTGACCAGGCTCTGCATTCTGCGAACGTGACGTCCGCCTGACGCCGTCCTCACGTGCGTGAGCTCTTCACGCATGCCCTCTTTCTCCCGAAAGGACGCCGCTGTGCGGCTCTCACTTCGCGGCATCGCTGCCGCCTGCCTGTTCGCTCTTGCCCTGACCAGCTGCGGGAACGCCGAGACACCGGCCGCCTCGTCGACCCCCACGCCCACCCCGACCCCCACACCCGCTGCGCCGATCACGCCGACTGCCAAGCCCAGCGCCGTACCGACGAAGACTCCTGCCAGTACGGCGGACGTCACCGTTGACGTGTCGATCGCCGGTGGCAAGGTCTCGACCGGGTCGGCAGTAGTCAAGGCGAAACCCGGCCAGACGGTCCGGATCAACGCGGTCAGCGATGTCGCCGACTCGCTGCACGTACACGGCTACGACAAGACCCTGGACCTGAAGCCGGGCAAGCCCGGATCGCTCGAGTTCGCCACCTCGACCAAGGGAATCTTCGAGGTGGAGACCCACGAAACCGGCAAGCTCCTCTTCAAGCTGCAGGTGTCGTGATCGCGCACCTGCTTCCGCTGCACGGGATCGGGGGTCGGCAGGACCTGCCGATCCCGTTGGGGTTCGCTGTGGCCGGTGCGGGGGTCGCGATCACGTTGTCGTTCGTGATCCTGGCCGTCGCCTGGCGCACCCCACGCTACCGCGGCGCGACGTCCGGTACGGCGTTGCCGTCCGCGCTGGCCAACACCCTGGACGCGCCGTGGTTGCGATGGGCGATCCGGCTGTTCGGGCTGGCGGCGTTCCTGTACGCGGGGATGGCGTTGCTGGCCGGGGCGGACCGGCTGACGAACCCGATCTTCGGGTTCGTCTACATCCTCGTGTGGGTCGGCCTGGTCCCGGTGTCACTGCTGCTGGGACCGGTGTGGCGGACGCTGAACCCGCTGCGGACGGTGCACCTGCTGGTCTGCCGCCTGCTGCGACACAACCCTCGCCAAGGCCTGCTGGAGTTGTCGCCCCGCGTCGGGCTGTGGCCTGCCGCGGCCGGGATCTTCGCCTTCGCCTGGCTGGAGCTGGTCGCGCCGGACCGGGCGACGCTGCTCGTCCTGCAGACCTGGCTGGCGCTGTACGTCGTCTACGTCCTGTTCGGCGCGGTGCTGTTCGGGGACCGGTGGTTCGCCTCCGCGGACCCGTTCGAGGCCTATGCGACGTTGATGGCCAAGCTCTCGCCCTGGGGCCGTCGTACCGACGGAGCGATCGTCGTACGGCGTCCGCCAGAGAACCTGGACAGCCTGACGCCCCGCCCCGGCCTGGTCGGCCTGGTCGCGACGCTGCTCGGGTCGACGGCGTACGACGGCTTCTCCCGCAGCACCCTGTGGATCGCCTGGGCGCAGAACTCGGGCTACTCGCAGACACTGCTCGGCACGCTGGCCCTGGCCGGCTTCGTCGTCTTCGTGCTGGTGACGTACTCGGCGGCGACCGTGCTGGCCGGGCGGATGTCGTCGCGGGCCGCGCTGCCGGGCATGTTCGCGCACTCGGTGGTGCCCATCGTGCTCGGGTACGTCGTCGCGCACTACTTCACGCTGCTGGTGCTCGAAGGTCAGCGCACGCTGATCCTGCTCAGCGACCCGCTCAGCAACGGCTGGAACGTGTTCGGCACCGGCCTGCTCGGGGTGAACGCGGGCCTGACCAACTACCCGGCGGCGATCGCGACCATCCAGGTCGGCGCCGTGGTCGCCGGCCACCTGCTGGGCGTCGTATCCGCCCACGACCGCGCCGTCGCCCTGTTCGCCCGCGGCAAGGCCCTCGCAGGCCAGATCCCCCTGCTGGTCGTCATGGTCGCCTACACCGTCGGCGGCCTCCTCCTACTGTTCTCCGCTTGATTCCGAAGAGGTTCCACATGTGATGTCGGTGGGGTGGCTTAGCCTCGGGTGTTGTGGCTGTGCATGAGCTTTCCCGGCAGGACGCGCGGCGGATCGCCGTACAGGCCCAGGTGCTCACGAGTGAGCGGCCCGAGGACCTGTTCGACATGGTCCGGCGGCTGACGGTCGTGCAGTACGACCAGACGGCCGCGGTCGCGCCGAATGCCGATCTGGTTGCGTGGAGCCGGCTCGGGTCGTCGTACTCGCCGAGTGAGCTGGTCGAGGCGCTGGAGACACAGGCTCTGGTGGAGTTGCGGGGGTTCGTACGACCGAGTGAGAGTCTGGCGCTGTTCCGGGCCGAGATGGAGGAGTGGCCGGGGAGCGGGCCGTTGCTCGACTGGCAGGAGTACCGCCGGGACTGGGTGAAGGCCAACGAGGGATGCCGTTTGGACATCCTCGAGAGGCTCCGGCAGGACGGGCCGCTGATCATGCGCGAACTGCCGGACACCTGCGTGAAGCCGTGGAAGTCGTCGGGCTGGACCAACAACCGCAACGTGTCCCAGCTGCTCGAGTTCATGCTGCAGCGCGGCGAGGTGGCGGTCGCCGGCCGCGACGGGCGGGACCGGCTGTGGGATCTCGCCTCGCGGGTCTACCCGGACGAGCCCGCCGTACCGGTCGAGGAGGCGAAGCGGATCCGGGACGAGCAGCGGTTGCGGTCGCTCGGCATCGCGCGCGCCAAGGGCCCGGCCTGCCCGGGTGAGCCGCTCGACGTCGGGCCGGCGGGGGAGGAGGCCGTGGTCGAGGGCGTCCGCGGCAAGTGGCGGGTCGACCCCACCCTGCTGGGTCAGCGTTTCTCCGGGCGTACGGCGTTGTTGTCGCCGCTGGACCGGTTGGTCTACGAGCGGAAGCGGCTCGCCGAGCTGTTCGAGTTCGACTACCAGCTGGAGATGTACAAGCCGGCCGCGCAGCGTCGCTGGGGCTACTTCGCGCTGCCGATCCTGCACGGCGACCGCCTGGTCGGGAAGGTCGACGCCACCTCCGACCGGAAGGCCGGTGTGCTCCGCGTCGACGCGGTCCACGAGGACGAGCCGTTCGGCAAGAGCCTCGCTGCCGCCGTCCGGCGCGAACTGAAGGATCTGGCGAAGTGGTTGCAGTTGGAGCTCATCCTGGCCAACTAGCGGTCTAATGGAGGTGGGTGCGGGGAGGCTGGTCAGATGGCGCCGGGACCAGGGTCGGAGCAGCAGCGGCAGGGCATGCGGCCGGTGGCAGTGATCACGTCGGCCGTGGTGGTCACGCTGCTCTCCGCGCTGCTCGCCGGACTCGCCGTCCTGTACTTCGGCGGCAATCCCAGTTCGACCGGGCAGAGCGCCGTACCGCTGCCGGGTGCGTCCGTCCGGCCGTCGCCCACGGACGCCACCACGTCGACCCCGTCGCCCGCGGCGCCCTCGCCGACCAGGCAGGTGCCGCCGGGGACGCAGCCCTTCCGGTACCAGCCGCTGTGGCCGTTCGCGTCGGTGGCCGAGGCGGGCGAGTGGCAGCGGGACTACCGTGACAACGGCCGGCAGCCGTGGCACCTGGACGCGGACGAGACCGCGCTGTCCTTCACCACCGGCTTCCTCGGGTTCACCGAGATCGACCGGGTGGTCGACCGCTCGATCGAGGGCGACGAGGCCTGGATCTCGGTCGGCTACGACTCCGAGGAAGGGCAGGGGAGTGTCGCGGCGGTGCTCCACCTCGCCCGGATCGGCCAGGGCGAGGACGCGCCCTGGGAGGTCGTCGGCTCCCGCGACAGCATGCTCACCCTCGAGCGGCCGCGGTACGCCGCCCGGGTGAGCTCCCCGATCACCGTCGGTGGCCGGATCACCGGTGTCGACGAGTCGATCCGGGTCGACGTCCGCCAGGCCGGCTCCGAGAGGCCGCTCGGCTCGTCCTGCTGTGTCCCGGGCGGCGGCCAGAAGCAGCCCTGGTCGACCCGGGTGAGCTTCCGGGGAGCAGCCGAGGGAGCGGTCACCGTGGTGGCCTCGACCGGCGGGCATGTGCAGGACGTCGAGCGGTTCGCGATCACCGGCGTTCGGGTGGGATAGGACGTCCTCGGTCTGGATGTGACGCCGGTCACATCTCATGTTGACGCAAACATCGGCCATTGACGGGCGCCCGTGTTTACGTAAACATCACCGCGATACGCAAACGCGGCGTCCGGGGCCGCCGCCCGCTCGTGAGGATCGGAGAGAGTCGCGTGAGATCAACTGCTGGGCGTATAGCCGCTGCGGCACTGGCCGCGTCGGCGGTGGTCGCCGCCGTGACGGTGCAGGCCGGAGCGTCGACGACCACGGACGCCGGGACCACCACCGCCACCACGGCCGCCACCGCCGGGTACACCGGGCCCAAGGGGACGAGTGAGTTCCGCGGCGTCAACTGGGCGGACCCCCGGGACAACTACGCCGACGACGAGGTGGTCCCGTCCGGCCTGAGTACGGCGGACTCGTACGCGACGACGTACCAGAAGGCGACCGGCATCGTCGGCGAGTTCCGCAAGGAGCTCAAGGCCAACACGATCCGGCTGCCGATCAACCCGTCCAGTGTCGGGACGGCCTGGTGGACGTCCTACCGGGGTGCGATCGACGCGTCGGTGGCGAACGGCTTCAAGGTCATCCTCAGCTACTGGGAGGCCGACAACGCCAAGGACGGCCGGGTGGACGACCCGGTCAAGTACGCCGCCATGTGGGACACGGTGGTCAAGGCGTACGGCAAGAACGCGCGGGTGTACTTCGAGCCGATGAACGAGCCGTTCGGCTACTCGCTGAACGAATGGGTGTCGGTCACCACCGGCTGGATCGCCCGGCACCCGAGCGTGCCGCGCGGCCGGATCGTCATCTCCGGGACCGGCTACAACGACAACGTCACCGGCGTCGGCGCGGAGCCCAAGCTGGACGGGACCCTGCTGTCGCTGCACTTCTACGGCTTCTGGGCCTCCGACGAGAACGAGGCGGCCTGGCTGGCGAACCTGCGGCCGCGGATCGGCGACTACGGCTGGCGGACGATCATCGACGAGGCCGGCTCGCCGATGACGATCGGGCTGAACTACGGCAACCACGAGGGCAACGTCTACACGTCGTACCTTGCCGCCCTGACCCAGGTCGCGCGTGAGCAGAGCATGGGCATCGTCTACTGGCCGGGCCTGCGCAACGGCGACTCGTACTCGATGACGACCCAGGTCGGACCGAACGACCTGCAGGTCAACAGCCAGAGCGGTCTCGCGCAGTTGTGGTGGGGCTGGGGCCTCCTGAGGGACGAGCCGAGCAACGACCTTCCGCCGGCGCCTCCAGGCGAGCCGATTCGCGGCGTGGCCAGCAACCGGTGCGTCGACGTCCCCGGCTTCTCGACCACCCCCGGTACGGCGCTCGACCTGTGGGACTGCAACAACGGCGGCAACCAGTCGTGGAACTACACGGCCGACAAGCAGCTCACCGTCTACGCGGACAAGTGCATGACGGCCGGCGCGGCCGGTGCCCTGGTCACCATCGAGAACTGCTCCGGTGCGGCAAACCAGGCCTGGAACGTCAACACCGACGGAACCATCACCAGCGTCGCCAGCCCCGACCTCTGCCTCGACGCCGCCGGCGCCGGAACCGGCAACGGCACCCCGGTCGACGTCTGGTACTGCAACGGCGCCGACAACCAGAAATGGACACGCTCCTAGCCCCCCGCCGCAGGCGCCTCCCGGCCACCCCGGGAGGCCCCTGCGACGACGCCCGCTTCGGCCTCTGGCTGTTCGGCCTACTTGAAGACGACCGTGGCTGCGTAGCCGGCGTCGCGGGAGGTGGGTTGGACGCGGAAGAAGGCGAGGTGGCCGTTGTGCCAGTCGACGGTGCCTAGGTCGGGGTACTGGGCGATGTCGGTGCCGCCTGGGCGGGTGAGGGACTTGTCCACTTTCGGCGTCTTGGCGAGTGCGGTCATGGTGCCGGTCTTGCGGTCGACGCGGACCAGGGCTCCCGGGGCGTCCTTGGTGGGCAGGAGGTAGACGAGTGGGTGGCCTTCCGCGTCCAGGCCCAGGGGTTCGGTGACCTTGGCCGTGAGGTTCCACTCGGAGCGCCACAGGGCGTTGCCGGTGGCAACGTCGTACGCCTCGATGCCGTTGCGCTGCTGCAGGTACAGGGTGCCGTCGGAGACGACGTGGCGGGAGCAGTCGTAGAGGCCGTCGCCGCCGGCGGGCTCGCAGGGATCCGTTGCCGTCCGGACTTTCAGGTCCACGACCTCCTGGTGCTTGCCGGTCCGGGGATCGACTCGCCAGACCTCCTTCACACCGCTCGGGTGCAGCACCCGGATGAGCAGCGGGTCGACCGAGAGCACGCCGACGAGGGAGATCTGGCGCTTGCCTTCCGCCGGCAGGTTGTACTGCCACAGGGTCTTGCCCGCGGCATCGAACCCGAGCAGGTGGCGCTTCTCGTCGCCGACCCGGGAGCAGTTCCGGTACGCGAGCCCGATGGCGCCGATCGCGTCGTAGTGGGTGCTGAAGCACTTGGCCTTCGGGCTCGGGTCCTGGATCACCGCGCCGTTGGCCAGGCTGAAGATGTGGCCGCCCTTGTTGGTCGGGACGTAGAGCCGCTCGCCGAGGATCACCGGCCGATGGTCGTACTGCGGGAAGTCCGTGAGCAGACCCTTCGACGGGCGCTCCTGGGCGGCGGGCTCCAGCTCCTTCGACCACACCACCTTGCCGCTGGCCAGATCGACGACGGTGAGCCGCCGGCAGCCGTCCTTCCGGGTCCCTTGCAGTACGGCGACGTACCCCTTCGCGGACTGTTGTTTCGACGATCCGCAGAAGTGGTTGTCCGGCACGTTCACGGCGTACACCTGCTTGCCGGCCGCGAGGTCGTAGCCGACGAGCTGGCCCTGCAGCTCGCGGACCAGCAGCTTGTCGGTCCACCACCGCGCCCCGAGCAGGTCGCTGCCTTCCTTCGGGATGTAGTTCGACGGGAACCGCTCCTTCAGGACGTACCCGAGCTCCTTGTCGAGGTTGTCGAGCCGCGTGCCGGCGAGACCGAGCGGCACGCGGTAGTAGTACAGCGCGCCGGCCGCGCCCACCAGCAGAACAACCAGGATCAGGACGAGGGCGACGACGCCACCTGTCTTCTTCGGCTTCTGCTGGGTCGGCGGCGGAAAGCCGTAGTAACCAGGTGGGGGACCAGGTGGTGGAGGCTGAGCGTAGGACACAGCGGGACGCTAACCGCCGTCGCGGAGCGCCCGACAGGACCGGAAAGCGCCTGGAAAGCCACCAGAAAGCGGCTTCCCGGATGCTGGTCACATGGCCAGCATCCGCCGTACCCTCACCGCTTCGGGACAGCCGTAGGTCTCGAACATGGTCAACGCCTCCCGCAGTTTCTCGTGGTCCGACCTGGCCTCGCCCAGCAGCCGAAGGGCCCGCGCCCGCCCGAGAAAATGACCGGTTCGCTGATGGATCGTCAACGCTTCCTCAGCTCGCCCGACCGCGTCCTGCGGCCGTCCCAACGCCGACTCGACCCGCCCGAGCGTCAGGACCGCCCCGGCCAGGAGGCCTGGTGCCCACCGCCAGCTTCGGGCGATGTCGAGCGCCTCGACGGCATGGGCTTGCGCGTCCGCGAGGTTGCCCGCCGCCAGCTCGGTCTCGGCCAGCCCGCGGGCGGCCTGGGTACGCCGTTCCAGCACACCGCCGAGGTCGGCGAGCTCGACCGCGTGCTCGAACTCCGCGCGGGCGTCCTCGAGATCGCCCGCGCCGAGATGGCTGAGGCCGAGGTGGTAGTGACAGAGACTGCGGGTCGACGGCTCGCCGAGATCGTGCGCGGACCGAGTGGCAGCCGAAGCTTGCTCGAATGCTTCGCGGGGGCGTCCGGTGTCGCGGTAGAACGTGGCTCGGTAGATGCGCAGCTTGTGCAGGTTGAACCGGTCGCCGGAGCTGGTGACCGCAGCGTCGGCTCGTTCGATCAGGTCGTCGAGACCGTCGAGCTGGCCGAGCATGGCGCGGGTCCGGATCAGTTCGGGCAGCGCGAGCGCGGTCAGCCGGTCCCCGGCATGGTCCGCCATGCCGAGGATCTGCTCCCACTGCCGCGCGGCCCGGCCGAGCTCGCCGCGCATGATGGCGATCAGACCGAGGTTGCCCAACGGCTGTGCCCGGGCCATCTTGTCACTGCCCGGGACGTCGAGCGCGCGGGCGAGATACTGCTCCGCGACGTCGAGGTCACCCCTGAACTGGTACACGATCGCGGCGGAGTTCAGGCAGTAGGTCAGCAGGGCAGGGTGACCTACCTGCTCTGCGTGCTCGAGGGCCTCGACCAGAAGGTCGGTGTCGACGGGGAGATCGAACCGGTGCCGCACCATGCTGCGCTCCGCGAGCATGTTCGCGAGTGCGTGCCGATCACCCGCCGCTCGGGCGGCCGCGATCCCGCTGTCCGCCATCGCGTGAATGTCGCGGATGTATCCCTGCTCGGCCATCCGGGTCATCAGACCCACCGAGAGGTGCCACGTCCAGTGCGCGTGCTCCGGGTTCCCGGCGGCGGTCTTGACCGCGGCGGCGATGTTGAGGAACTCGGCCCGCATCCAGAGAATGGCGGCCCGGGCATCGTCGAAGCCGATCTCGGGGATCGCCTCGGGCAGCGGGGGAGCCGGTGGATGCCGCCGAATCGAGGCCATCGTCGCGGCGGCCGCCATCTTGCCTTGGTAGTACCAGGCGAAGAGGCGTTCCAGTACGTCGGCACGCGCGTCGCCGGAGTCCTCGGACTCGGCCCGGCGGCGGGCGTCGTCGCGGAGCAGGTCGTGGAACCGGTAGCGACCGGGGGCGTGTTCTTCGAGCAAGTGGGCCGCGGTGAGCTTGCGTACGGCCGCCCGCGCCGCGGCCGGCCTGGTCCGGCTCAGGGCGGCGACCGCGTCGACAGTGAAGTCGAGGCCGGGGACTAGGCCGAGGTGGCGGAACAACTGGCGGGTCGCGGGGTCGAGGCGCTGGTAGGAGAGGTCGAAGGCAGCCGCGACGGCGGAGTGTTCGTCGTCCGGCAACGCGAGCACGGACGAGCCGTGTTCCTCGAGCTCGGCGACGTAGTCGGCGAGCGTGCGGTGTGGCTCGTCAGCCAGTTGCGCGGCGGCGATGCGGAGAGCCAGCGGGAGGCCGGCGCAGGCCTCGATGAGGGCGGCTGCCTGGTCGGGCTCGGCGGACAGGCGGCCGGCGCCGACCAGGCGGGTCAACAGCGCGTGGGCGGCGTCGGAGGGGAGTTCGCCGACGCCGATGCGGTGGGCGCCTTCGCGGGCGATCAGGCCGGGCAGCTTGTTCCGGCTGGTGATCACGGTCAGGCAGCCGGAGGTTGCCGGCAGCAACGGACGGACCTGCTCGGCGGAGGCCGCGTTGTCGAGCAGGACGAGCAGCTTGCGGCCGTTCAGCAGCGAGCGGTACTCGGCGGTGGCGTCCGCGACGGACTCCCAGGCCCGGTTGGAGTCGGCGCCGAGCCCGCGGAGCAGCTGTCCGACCGCGGTCAGCGGATCGAGTGCCGGACCGGTCGCATGCCCACCCAGGTCGATGTAGAGCTGGCCGTCGCCGAATCGGTCGGCGACCTGGTGCGCGTACTGCAAGGCCAGACCGGTCTTCCCGATCCCGGCCATCCCGGTGAGCAGCACCACGCCCTCGAGCGCGTCGAGCTCGTCCAGCTCGTCCTCCCGGCCGAAGAACGCGCCCGGTGACGGCGGCAGTTGGCTCGGACGGATCGCGGCGGCCGGCACGACTGGTGCCGGGGCCGTCGCCGGAGCCGCGAGATCGAGCTTCGGGTCCTCGATCCGGATGGCCTCGCCCAGCTCACGCAGCTCCCGGCTCGGCTCGGCTCGCAGCTCCTTCGCGAGTCGCTGGCGCGCGGCCCGGTACGCGACCTCCGCACGGGTCCGTCGCCCGGACCGGTACAGCGCCAGCATCTGCTGGCCGATGAACCGCTCCCGCAACGGATACTCCGCGACCAACTCGGTCAGCTCCGGCACGATCTCCCGCGCCCGGCCGCGAGCCAGCTCAGCCTCGAACAGCTCCTCGTACGCGACCAGCCGGGCCTCGGCCAGCCGTTTCGCCTCCGGTCCGACCACCTCGGTCTCGTCGATGTCGGCGTACGGCGCATCCCGCCACAACGCCAGCGCCTCCCGGAACAGCGCGACGGCGTGGTCGAGGTCGCCGGCCCCCGCCGTACGGCGTGCCTCGTCGTGCAGGCGGCTGAACACCTCGGCGTCGAGCTCGTCCGGTTCGACGGTGAGCAGGTAGCCGCCGGGGACGCTGAGCAGCCGGTCAGGGCTGTCCAGGATCTGGCGCAGCCGGTACACGTGGACCTGCATGCTGTTCCCCGGCCGCTGCGGGACCGCCGCTCCCCAGAGCGCCTCGGCCAGCACGTCCGCCGGCACCGGCCGGCCGGCGCGCACGAGCAGGACTGCCAGCAGCCGTCGGCGCAGCTCCGAGATCGGCCCAAGCACCTGTCCGTTGTGGACCACTCGCACTGGCCCGAGTACCTCGAAGCGCATCCCCACCTCCCCAGGAGCCCCCATCATCGGGCATGAGAGGTCCACCCTGTGTGCGGTGTGTCCGCTCAATGGACTGCCCCCAGGTGGTCCCGGCCAGCATCAGCACGGCGCCGATCGCCGCCGGCACGGTGAGCCGCTCGCCGGCCAGGAGGATGCCGATGGCAACGGCCCAGACGGGTTCGGTGCCGAGCAGCAGGCTGGCCCGGCTGGCCGAGGTGCGCTGCACGGCCCAGGTCTGGGCCAGGAACGCGAAGACGCTGCAGAAGAGCGCGAGGTAGACCAGTTGCAGCCAGGTGCCGACACCGGCGTCGGTGGGCAGGTGACCGACGGCCGGTCCGGCGAAGAGCGCCGTACCGACGACGGTCTGGACGGCCGTGACCTGCACGGGCCGGAGGTCGGTGGCGAGCCGGCCGACCAGCGCGACGTGCGCGGCGCGGACGACGGCGGCGGCGAGCATGAGCAGGTCGCCGATACCGGGCGCGTGCAGGCCGTTGCCGGACATCAGCAGGCCGACCGCGACGATGCAGAGCCCGGCGGCGAGGAAGAACCGCGGTGGCAGCCGGCGCCGGTCCAGCAACGGGGTGAGGACGAGCGTCAGGCTGATGATCAAGCCGGCGTTGGCCGCGGTCGTGTGCGTGACGCCGTACGTCTCGAGCACCAGGACAGCCGCCTGGCTCAGGCCCAGCAGCCCGCCGACCTTGAGCTCGCGGCGGCTGACACTCCTGACGAAGAGCAGCAGCGCGACCGCGGAGATGCCGTACCGCAGGAACAGCACGGTCAGGACCGGCACGGATCCGGTCGCCGTCTTGGCCGCGAGATAGCTCGAGCCCCACACGATGGCGACCAGCAGCAGGACGGCGTCGGTACGGCGGGAGGCGAGCACGGATCCACGGTGCGGCCAGACGACGTTGAAGCCAAGTACCAACTTCTTAAGCAACCCTGTAGCAGTTCTACAGTGTTGGTATGGACGAGCGACAGTTGCGGGTGCTGCGGGAAGTCGGCGAGCTGGGAAGTGTGACCGCGGCCGCCGAGGCGTTGCTGGTGACGCCGTCGGCGATCTCCCAGCAACTCCGGCTGCTGCAGCGGTCGATCCCGGTGCCGTTGACCGAACGCGACGGCCGCCGTGTCGTCCTGACCGCGGCCGGTCGCGCGCTGGCCGGCGCGGCCGCGGACGTGGAGAGCGCGCTGGCCCGGGCGCGGCACACTGTCGACGATTTCATCGAGCAGCCCGGCGGAGTCGTCTCCGTCGCTGCCTTCCACAGCGCGGCCGCGACCTTCTTCCCGTTGATCCTGCGCGCCGACGCCGCGCCACAGCTCAGCCTCCACGACGAGGACGTCCCGCAGGACGAGTTCCCGCTGCTCACCCGCGAGTACGACGTCGTCCTGGCGCACCGCCTCGACCACGGCGCCGCGTGGCCGCGCACGGTCGCCGTCACCTCACTGCTGCACGAACCACTCGACGTCGCCCTGCCCATCGACCATCCGCTGGCGGCGAAGCGTCAGCTGTCGCCGCGCGACGTGGCCCACGAACCCTGGATCACGGTCCACGACGGCTTCCCCCTGATGGCCACCATCGAGGCCATCGGCGCCGCCGCCAACCATCGCCTCGACCTGGTCCACCGGATCAACGAGTTCACCGTCGTCGCCGAGGTGGTCGCCGCGGGCGCCGGCATCGCGTTGATGCCGCGCTGGACCGCCCGCCGCCATCCCGCTGTCGTCCTCCGGCCGTTGCGCGGCGTCCACGGCCGCCGTCATATCGACGCCCTGCACCGCCCCGAACGCACCGCTCGCAAGGCAGTCCGCACGACGCTCACGAACCTCCAGCGCGCCGCCACGACGATCCGGCAGGACGACCCTCAGGTAGGGCGGTAAACCGTCCCCTCCCATGGTTGGAGGAGCGAGGGTGCCGGGTCGGCGACGTTGCTGACGACCACGTCACCGGTCAAGGCGAGCTCGTCCAGCCGGACCGGGTCGCTCGAGAAGTTCCCGAGCACGACCAGCTCCGTGTCACCCAGCCGCCGGCTGAACGCGTACACCACCGGGTGGTCCGGCAGCAGCATCGTGAAGGTGCCGTGGGCAACCACCGGCTCGGTGTGCCGGAGCTTGATCAGCCGGCGGTAGTGGTGGAACACCGAGTCCGGGTCGGCCAGCTCGGCGAGCGCGTTGATCTCCTGGTGATTCGGGTTGACCGCGATCCACGGCGTACCGTCGGTGAACCCGGCCTGCGGGCTGGCGTCCCACTGCATCGGGGTGCGGGCGTTGTCCCGGCTGTGCGAGCTCATCGACGCGACCACGGCCGCCGGGTCCGCACCGGCGGCGACCGCGGCCCGGTAGTGGTTCAGCGACTCGATGTCGCGGAAGTCCTCGATCGCCGACCACGGCGCGTTCGTCATCCCGAGCTCCTCGCCCTGGTAGACGTACGGCGTGCCGCGGTGCAGGTGCAGCACCGTCGCGAGCATCTTCGCGGACCGGGCCCGGTACTGGCCGTCGTCGCCGAACCGGGAGACGATCCGCGGCTGGTCGTGGTTGTCCCAGTAGAGGCTGTTCCACCCGCGCTCGGCCAGCCCCGCCTGCCAGCGGCCGAGCGACGCCTTGAGCAGACCGAGGTCGAACGGCACCGGGTCGAACTTGCTCGTCCCGTGGTCGATGTTCACGTGCTCGAACTGGAACACCATGTCGAGCTCGCCGCGGTCCGGGTCGGTGAACAGCTTGGCCTCGTCCACCGTCACCCCCGGCATCTCGCCGACGGTCAGCAACCGACCCGGCCCGCCGGCGAAGACCTCGCGGTGCATCTCCTGCAGGTACTCGTGGATCCGTGGTCCGGACAGGTAGTGCTCGGTTCCGCCGTACAGCCCGCCGGGCTGGACGTGCCCGTCGGGCAGCCGCGGATCCTTCGAGATCAGGTTGATCACGTCCATCCGGAACCCGTCCACGCCACGGTCGAGCCACCAGCGCATCATCGCGTACACGGCCGCGCGGACGTCCGGGTTGTCCCAGTTGAGGTCGGGCTGCTTGGGGGAGAACAGGTGCAGGTAGTACTCGCCCGTCACCGGATCGAGGTCCCAGGCCGGACCGGAGAACCACGAACCCCAGTTGTTCGGCTCCGCACCGGGGTCGCCGGCCCGCATCCCGTCCCGGGCCGGGCGCCAGAAGTACCAGTCCCGCTTGGGGTTGTCCACCGACGACCGGGACTCGACGAACCAGGCGTGCTCGTCGGAGGTGTGGTTCACGACCAGGTCCATCACCAGCTTCATCCCGCGCGCGTGCACCCCTGCGAGCAACGCGTCGAAGTCCGCCGGCGAGCCGAACACCGGATCGATCGCGGTGTAGTCGCTGATGTCGTACCCGTTGTCGTCCTGCGGCGACAGGTAGATCGGGGACAGCCAGATGACGTCGACACCGAGCTGCGCGAGGTAGTCGAGCCGGCTGGTGATCCCGGCCAGGTCGCCGATCCCGTCACCGTCGGAGTCGGCGAAGCTGCGCGGGTAGATCTGGTACACCACAGCGCTCTTCCACCACGCCTCCTGCCCGGTCGCTACGTGCGGCGTGAGCTCGGTGCGGGTCGTCATACGGTCTCCTTCGCAGGCACGTGGTCGACGAGGACGAGTTGCCAGACGTGCGGGGCAGGCAACTCGGCAACGGCGTGATCGCCGTCCATGCGGACCGGCACGTCGACCAGTCGCGCCGACCGATCGGGGTCCGCCACCCGGACCCGCGGGAGCCCAGAACCGGTACGGCGTACGCGCAGCAAGCCGGGCCCGGTGTCGCCAGGGGTTTCGCGTGCCGCGTCCCACAGGGTGTCTCGTTGGCCGGTCAGGTTGATGAGGTGCACGACAACCCGGTTCCCAGCTTGGACGACGCGACGCCAGACGCCACCCGGAGTAGCTGTGTCAGTCACGGGGGCGTCCGAGTAGGTCACGTCGCAGTCGTCGTTGTAGGTGCTGGTGTAGGAGCCGGTCACGTCGGCCAGTTCGTTCGGCATGAGCAGCTCGACGTGCTCGACCAGGAAGTCGTACCAGCGCTTCAGCAGTGCCAGTGTCGACTCGGCGGCCGGGTGGTTGCGCACGTAGTACGGGTCGACCAGGATCCGGTCGGCCTCGCCGGCGAGCAGGTGGGTCGCGCCGTGCGAGAACAGCGTGGCCATCGTGAACGCGGTCGCCAGGTCGGACTGGTCGGCGGGTGCGCTGTCGTAGACGTGCTGGTACGCGGCGACGACCACGGGTTTGTCACCGCGCGCCCGCCGTACCTGTGGAGCGTGCGCGGTCCGCCAGGTCGGGAAGTCGTTGACGTTGTTGAAGACCAGTTGCGCTTCGGGCAGCGCCTGCCGGACCTGCCCGATCATCGTGACGAACGACTCGGCGACGTCGACGACGGCTCCGTCCGGGCGGACCGCACGCTTGGGGTAGCCGTACTGGTCCAGGTGAAAGCCGTCGAAGCCGACCTCGTCGACCGCCTGCCGCAGGTCCTTGGTGAAGTGGGCGAGCCAGGTGGGCTCGGCCGGATCCAGCAGGAACAGGAAGTCGCCCAACGCGTACGGCCGGCCCTGCGGATCGAGAAGCGCCAGTTGCTCCCAGCTCGGCCACTCCGCGGTGCCGACCGCGTACACGGCGGCGTAGCCGTAGCTTCGAGCGCCCACCTCGTGGCAGGACTCGACCAGCCCGCGGACGGTGCCTAGGGCAACTGGTTGGCCGAGCGCGTCCTCGTACTCCTCGCCCCCTCCGAGCAGATCGGCATGCCGGTACGCCCAGTCGTAGAACTGCACGCCGGTCAGGTGCAGCCGCCGTACGTTGTCGGCCACCGCGGCGACGTCACGGCCGGGGGAGCAGGACGCGACGAACCCGTACCGCAGGCTGCCCGCGCACCGACCTCGACCGCAGTCCGGAGTACGCCGTCAGCCGTCACGACCTCGACGCCGTACCCACCAAGCGGCAGCGTCCCGAGGTCGAGCTGCCCGGTGCCGGTCACCTCCCGGACGCGCTCACCGAGGTGCCAGACCGTGGCGGTCGTGGGTCCGCTGATGCGTGCCTCGACGACGACTGGTTCGTCCGGGGCGAAGCGGACCCGGCTTGGCAGTAGCTCGGCGGTCATCGCACCGCCACGTCGATCGGCACACCGGTCAGGGCGGACTCGATCGCTGCATAGGTGATCGCGAGGCTGCCGAGGTTGTCCCGTCCCGTCGTCTCCGGCGCCCGGTCCTCGCGCACCGACGCCGCGAACTCGGTGAGGCTGCCGGCCCGATCCGTGGCGGTCAGCTCCGGCAGCGCCACGACACTCTCCTTGCCGGTGGTCCGAATCCGGGCCGACTCGACGACGCCGGGCTCCGAGCCGTCCGGTCGACTCGTCCACCAGACCTCGCCGTGCTCGAACTCCATCCGCCACTCACCACCCCACGCGGTGACCGGCCCCGAGCTGACCCAGCTGCCGCGATAGCTCACGATCGGGCCGTCCCGGAAGGTGATCACCGCGGCGCCGGCGGGCGGACCGCCGTACCCGTAGCCGTCCGGGTGCCACGTGCGGCAGTAGACCTGCTCGGGCTCCCGCCCGGTGACCGCGCGCATCAGGTCGAAGTGATGGATCGACATGTCGCCGAGCAGCGGGTCCGTGAGCACCGGGCGCCCGGTCGGCGCAGTCCGCCGTACGCCGGTCCGCCGGAAGTCGACCGCGATCGAGACGAGCTCACCGAGCGTCCCCTCGCGCACGATCTCCCGTACGGCGTGCACGGCCGGCTGGAAGCGGTAGTTCTGGCTGACCATCACGGTCAGGTCGAGTCCCTCGGCGTACTCGACGAGCGCCGTTGCCTCCGCGATCGACGGCGCGAACGGCTTCTCGACCAGCACCGGGAGACCGGCCGCGAGCGCGGTACGAGCGGCCGGGACGTGGCCGGGCAGGTTGGCGGTGATCAGCACCGCGTCCGGACTCGTCGCCCGGATCGCCTCGTCGATGTCGGTGAAGCACAGGTCACGGCGGGCGATCCCCGCGTCGACCACGGCCGCGAGCGACGCGGGCAGCATGTCGACGTAGCCGACGGGCTTGACGTCCGGCACCTCCGGTACGACGGTCGCCGCCCAGTCCCGGCCCCAGCCGCCCATGCCGATCTGCAGAAGTCGCATCCGTAACTCTCCTAATCCTTGACTGCGCCGGCGGTGAGGCCGGAGACGAAGTGGCGTTGCCCGAGAACATAGACCGCGATCACCGGGACGATCGCGATGGTGGACCCGGCCCCCACCGCCCGCCGCACCGCCTCCTAGTTCACCCGAGCGAGCCGGCGCAGGACCGCTACTGTAGGTGCTGACGGCAACAGTCGTCGGCACTGTCACCCGCCCGCGACGGTTCCGGTTCTGAGGAATTCTCGAGGGAGTCATGACGGTAGTTCTCGCGGCGGCGCTGTCCGCTGGTCTTGTGCTCGCGCCGTCGGCCGAAGTGGTCACCGCGCACGACAAGCTGAGTGATCTGGCCCCGGCCGCGGCCGGGCCGTTCGATCACGCTAGTGCGCTGGCTGTCCTGGTGTCAGCCGACAGTTCGACGCTGGCGATTCTCCAGGTGCGGGGGATCGAGCGTTCGGCTGCCGGCCGGTCGTTCGGAGCTCACCTGCATGCCGGGCCCTGCGTCGCTGGTGACGGCGCGGCGGCCGGGCCGCACTACAACACGGACACCGTCGCCGGGAAGGTTCCGCCGCGGGTGAACCCGAGCACGGAGGTCTGGCTCGACTTCACGGTCAGCCCGTCCGGCGCCGGCAACGCGATGACCGTCGTACCGTTCACTCCGCTGCCGGGCAACCGCTCGATCGTGATTCACGAGAAGCCGACCGACCACCACGGCGCAGCCGGAGCCCGCCTGGCCTGTCTGCCGGTGTCGTGGTGACGAGGCTCCGAAGATGAGAAATCTGTAATCTTCGGCTCATGTGGGTCTTGGAGTGGGGCCGCAGGGTGTGAGGATGCGGTCTCCACGGGTGGTGTACGGGTTTGTCGCCGGGGTGCTGGTGGTGGCCGGGTTCGTGCTGCCCCGGTACTTGGCGGAGCGGTCGTCGCCCGAGCTGGGGGAGACGGTGGTGGTGCCGGTGTCGTCGACCGCCCAGCCGACCACGCCAACCTCGTCACCAACCCCGACGGTCGCACCGAAACCTACGCCGGCCAAGCCGACGGTCGGTGGGACCACGGGGGCCGAGCCGGTGTCGCCGGCGCCGGCGCGGAGCGCTGGGGACGACGATGACGACGACCTGGTGGACGACCCGGACGACGACGATGGGTGATGGCCGGCGACGGCCGGTGGTCAGCGCCCGGGTGCGGATCATCGGCTGGATGTTCGGCGTGCTCGCGCTCGCGCTGTCCGCACTCGTCTTCCTCACCTGGCAGGTCCTCGCGACCCGCGCCGACGCCGCCGCGGACGACGAGCTCACCCACGAGGCGAACAAGTTCCGCGCGTTCGCCAAGTCCCAGACCGCCGCATCCTTCACCAAGCCCGAGGCGCTGCTGGACCGCTGGCTGCAGAGCAACCTGCCGGACGACTCCGAGGCGTTCTTCACGATCGTCGACGGCCGCGAGTACCACCGCAGCCAGGGCACCCCACCCGCCCGGCTCGACACCGACGCGGCCTTCGTACGGCGGCTCGCCGACACGACGGAACCATCGTACGGCTGGGTCGACAGCCCGGCCGGAAGAGTCCGGTACGGCGTGATCCCGGTGCAGATCGGGTCCCAGCCGCAGCGCGCGCAGCTGGTCATGCTCGAGTTCCGCGACGTGATCGCCAAGCCGTCGATGGATGCCGCCCGCGCGCTGGTCACCATCGGCGCGATCACGCTGGTCCTGGCCGCCGGCGCCTGCTGGCTGGTCACCGGCCGGGTGCTCGCGCCGATCCGGCAGCTGCGCACCACCGCCGAGCGGATCAGTGACACCGACCTCCGCCGCCGGATCGAGGTCGTCGGCAACGACGACGTCGCCCAGCTGGCGACCACGTTCAACACGATGCTCGACCGGCTGGAGGACGCGTTCACGGCCCAGCGTGAGTTCGTCGACAACGCCGGCCACGAGCTGCGGACGCCGATCACGGTGATCCGCGGCCACCTGGAACTGATGGGCGACGACCCGCGCGACCGCGACGAGACCAAGGCCCTCGTGCTGGACGAGCTGGCCCGGATGAACCGGATGGTCGACGACCTGCTGGTGCTGGCCAAGAGCGAGCGCCCCGACTTCCTCGAGTACGGCGAGGTCAACCTGACCGAGCTCGTGGTCGAGGTGGTCGCGAAGGCGCGCCCGCTGGCCGACCGCTCCTGGCGGGTGGCCGCGACCGCCGACGCGACGATCGTCGCCGACGGTCAGCGCCTGACCCAGGCCCTGATGCAGCTGGTGTCCAACGCGGTCCGGCATACCGCGACCGGCGACCGGATCGAGGTCGGATCGCACCTCGACGCCGACGGGAGCGTCCTGCTGTGGGTGGCCGACTCCGGTCCGGGGGTGCCGCCGGCGGACCGCGAGCGCATCTTCGAGAGATTACGCCGCCACCGCCGAGCTCGAGGACGGGTCTCCCCGCTTCGTCTGGTCGCCCG
>NZ_JBSFBL010000079.1:0-24781 GCF_053592935.1 Kribbella sp. NPDC002412 | reverse complement strand
GCGGTGAGGTCGAGGCCGATGCCGGTTGGGGTCATCAGGGTTAGGCGGTCGTGATGACCACGGTGGTCGCCGACGGCGAGACGGCGTACCAGGAAGGGGCGAGCGGCGCCTACGACCTGCTGATCCTGGACATCGGGCTGCCGCGGGTTGACGGGTTCACCGTGCTGCGACGGTTGCGCGAGGCAAGGGTGACGATGCCGGTGGTGATCCTGACCGCGCGGGACAGCGTGCGCGACACGGTCGCCGGGCTGGAGGGCGGCGCCGACGACTACATCGCCAAGCCGTTCGCCTTCGAGGAGCTGCTGGCCCGGGTCCGTCTGCGGCTGCGCAGCGAGGGGACGCCGGACGCCAGCATCCTGCAGGTCGGCGACCTCAGCCTGGACCTGCGCACCCGGCGGGCGGTCGTGGACGGCGAGACGGTCGACCTCACCGCCCGCGAGTTCCTGCTCGCCGAGGTCTTCTGCCGGCACCCCGACCAGGTCCTGTCCCGCGAGCAGCTGCTGTCCCAGGTCTGGGGCTTCGACTTCGACCCCGGCTCGAACGTCGTCGACGTCTACATCCGCTACCTCCGCCGCAAACTCGGCTCCAACCGCATCCAGACCATCCGCGGCATGGGCTACCGCCTGCTCCCGTGAGAGCTCTCTCATCCGGGGCTCAGGGTTGTCTCACCACCGGGCGGAAAGGTGAAGTCAACCGATTGTTCACCTGGAGGAAACCATGTCCGGTCTGGCAGTTGCGATACCCGCCGACCTGCTCGCCATCGGTCTGCTTGCTTATGGCACCTACTTTCGCCGGTACCACCGGCGCGACCTCCTGCTCGCGTACGTCGCCCTCAACGCCGGCATCCTCGCGGTCACCGCGATGCTGGCCGGCAGCGGGGCCGGGATGGGGCTCGGGCTCGGGCTGTTCGGCATGCTGTCGATCATCCGGCTCCGGTCGGACTCGATCACCCAGGAGGAGGTCGCCTACTACTTCATCTCGCTCGCGATGGGCCTGATCAACGGCCTGCACCCCGGTCCGTTCTGGCTCGCGCCGGCGCTGAGCTTCCTGCTCGTCGGCCTGATGTACGTCGTCGACCACCCGCGTCTCACGCTGCGCTCGCGCCGCCAGAAGGTCGTCCTCGACCAGGCCTACCCGGACGTCCGCGACGTCGGTCCGGCGCTGGAGCGGCTGCTGCGGGCGGACATCCGGCACTTCGTCGTCCTCGACCTGGACCTGGTCACCGACACCACGGTCGTCGACGTTCGCTACCGGGTCCGGGCCACGGCTCCGCACACGGTGAACGCCGTACGGCGGTTCGAGCGGTTCGCATCGTGACGCGGCGGGCGCAGGCGGCGATGACCGGCGCGCTGGCCCAGTTGGCGCCGATCACGCTGGACGAGGTGCTCGCGGAGGCGGCGCTGCAGACCCGGGTGGATCGCAAGTACCTGGTGCCGATCGCGACGTTCGTCGAGCTGGTGACCCGGTTGCGGCAGCGGTTCGCCGTACTGGAGATCGACGGACAGCGGACCTTCCGGTACGAGTCGGTGTACTTCGACACGCCGTCGCACGGGCTGTACCGGCAGCACGTGCAGCGGCGGCGGTACCGGTACAAGGTGCGGACCCGGTCCTACCTGGACAGCGGGGAGTGCAGCTTCGAGGTCAAGCTGAAGGGCAACCGTTCCGAGACGGTCAAGTCGCGGATGCCGTACCCGCTCGAGGACCGCGCTCGGCTGACCGCCCCGGCCCGGGAGTTCCTCGCCGACCAGCTGCGGACGGCGTACGGCGTCGGCGTCATCGACCGGCTGCAGCCCGCGCTGACGACGACGTACCGGCGGAGCACCTTGGTCGACCGGGTCGAGCACGCCCGGATGACGTGCGACATCGACCTGCGGTTCTTCGACCGGGACGCAGTGGTCGAGGTGTTGCCGGACACCGTGCTCGTGGAGAGCAAGACGGCAGGGCGTGCCGGAGCGGCCGACCTGGTGCTACGCGACCTTCAGGTACGGCCGATCCAGGTCAGCAAGTACTGCGTCGCGGCCGCGCTGCTCAACCCTCAGCTGCGCTCCAACCCGTGGCACCGGACGTTGCGGCAGCTCACTCGGAGTGGATGATATGCGCGTCCGGACCCGGGAAGAACAGTGACTCGGTGTCGGTGTCGGTCCAGTGCACCAGGTACGGCGGGGCGCCGTTCGGATCGTGGACCTCGACGATCTCGCCCTGCCGCCGGTGAGCCATCACGTGCGTGCCCTCGACGATCACTGTGTCACCAGCCGTCGCCTTCATCGAACCGCCTCCTCAGTCGATGCTCCCTTCAAGCTTGACCCCGCACCCCCCACCAGCACCAGATGTCAGTGGATGTCGGTGGCCAGCCGGGCGGCGAGCGCGGCGAAGATGCCGGCGCAGACGCGTTCCAGGCGGCGGCGGACTTTGCCACCGGCGCGCAGGACGGTGTTGGTGAGGCTGCCGGCGAGCAGGCCGACGGAGGCGTCGACGCAGAAGCCGACGACGATCAGCAGGGCGCCGAGGACGAGGATCTGGAGGGTCGCGGGCCAGCTGGCCGGGCCGGTGGTGATGAACTGCGGGACGAACGCCAGGTAGAACAGGATCACCTTCGGGTTGGCGACGTTGGTCAGCGTCGCCATCAGGTAGGTCCGGCGGAGCGTCCGCTTGGGCAGCTCGAGCGTCTCGTCGGCCTCGCCGAGCGGCCGGCGGCTGGCCTGCCAGGTCAGGTAGGCGAGGTAGAGCAGGAACGCCGCGCCGGCGATCCGTACGCCGTTCAGCACCTGAGGCGCCGCCTGGATCAAGGCCCCGAGCCCCAAGGCAGCCGCCACGGTGTGCACGACCAGACCGGTCGACACCCCGGTCGCCGCGACCACCCCGGCCCGCCGCCCACCTGCTGCCGCGTTGGCGGCGATGAACAACATGTCCGGCCCCGGCACCACACTCACCACCAGCGCGGCGACCACGAACCCAATCACGATCGAGAGCTCCATCCGCCCATCCTCACCCGCGCCACGCACCGCCTCCACGGGGTTTCCATCCACTGAGCAGCGCGGTACCAAGGTGGTATGGCTGACTACGAGGCGTCGAGGACGGTGGACGTCGCCTGGAACGTCCTGTTCGACTACCTGAGCGACGTCCAGCGGTTGCCGGAGTACCTCCCGCAGATCGACCAGGCCCACCTGCTGCACATCGGCCCGCCCCCGAGCGAGCCCTACCAGCTTCCGGAACCCGGGGAGACCGGAGTCGAGCAGGTCGACGTCGACGTCCACCCCGAAGGCGCGGGCGCGGTCAACGAGCGGGCGTGGATCAAGGTCGTCCAGCACGGGCGGAAGCTGCAGTGGGGCGTCCCGGGGGCTCACCACTACGGCGGGGAGCTGGAGGTGGACTTCATCGCGGACGGCACCTCGCGGGTGACGGTCCGGCTGCACACCGAGCACGAGGGAGGGCCGGACGTCGAGCGGCTGCTGCAGGAGACGCTCGCGACGATCAAGGCGGCCGCGGAGGGCCGGCACACCCGGGAGAGTGGCGAGCCCGAGGCCTGAGATCCGGAGGGTGGTTCCGGCGCCGCTCGGGTACGCTTCGTCGAAGCGCTTCGACGAGTGAGAGGCAACCGCGGTGAAGTTCAGTGACGGGTTTTGGCAGCTGCGGACGGGACTGACGCGGCTGCGGCCGGCCGAGGTCGAGAGCGTGCAGGCGGGGGAGCGGGAGCTGACCGTGTTCGCGCCGGCCAAGCGGATCGAGCGGCGCGGTGACACCCTCAACCAGCCGGTCTTCACCGTCACCTTCACTGCCCCAGCACGCGGCGTCATCGGCGTTCGGATCGCGCACCATCTCGGTGGGCTGCCGGCGCGTCCGTCGTACCGGCTGAACACCGACGACGAGCATCCGGTGAAGGTGGAGGCCGGTCCCACCGAGGCGCGGCTGACTTCGGGCGAGCTGAGCGTGGTCGTCGGCCTGGACGGGCCGTGGGACGTCCGGTTCGAGCAGGACGGGCGACCGCTGACGAACTCCGGCGCGCGCAGCATCGGCCTGATCACCGATGCCGACGGCCGCACCTACCTGCACGAGCAACTCGCGCTCGGCGTCGGCGAGACGGTCTACGGCCTCGGCGAGCGCTTCGGCCCGTTGGTGAAGAACGGCCAGGTCGTCGACACCTGGAACGCCGACGGCGGCACGTCCAGCGAGCAGGCCTACAAGAACGTCCCGTTCTACCTGAGCAGCAAGGGGTACGGCGTTCTGGTCGACAACCCGGCCAACGTGTCGTTCGAGCTCGGCTCCGAGGTCACGTCACGCAACCAGTTCAGCGTCGAGGGCCAAGAGCTCTCGTACTACGTCTTCGCCGGCCCGACCCCGAAGGATGTGCTTCGCCGCTACACCGCCCTGACCGGACGGCCGGCCCGCGTCCCGGCCTGGTCGATGGGCCTGTGGCTGTCCACGTCGTTCACGACCGACTACAGCGAAGAGATGACCAGCGCGTTCGTCGACGGGATGGCCGAGCGGGACCTGCCGCTGAGCGTCTTCCACTTCGACTGCTTCTGGATGCGGCAGTTCCACTGGTGCGACTTCGTCTGGGATCCGGTCGCGTTCCCGGACCCGGCCGGGATGCTGCGCCGGCTGAAGGACCGCGGCCTGCGCATCAGCCTCTGGATCAACCCGTACATCGCGCAGCGCTCGATCCTGTTCGAGGAAGGCTGTCGCCTCGGCTACCTGCTCAAGCGTCCGGACGGATCGGTCTGGCAGTGGGACATGTGGCAGGCGGGGATGGCGATCGTCGACTTCACCAACCCGGACGCGACGGCGTGGTTCCGCTCGAAGCTGCAGGCGCTCATCGACCTGGGCGTCGACTGCTTCAAGACCGACTTCGGCGAACGCATCCCGACCGACGTCGCCTGGTACGACGGCTCCGACCCGGACCGCATGCACAACTACTACCCGCACCTCTACAACGAGGCGGTCTTCGGCCTGCTGGAGGAGAACCGTGGTGCGGGTGAGGCGGTCCTGTTCGCCCGCTCCGCGACGGCCGGTGGGCAGCAGTTCCCGGTGCACTGGGGTGGTGACTGCGAGTCGACGTTCGAGGCGATGGCCGAGTCCTTGCGCGGCGGGCTGTCGCTGGCCACGTCCGGGTTCGGCTACTGGAGTCACGACATCGGCGGGTTCGAGGGCACGCCGGATCCGGCGATCTTCAAGCGCTGGGTGCCGTTCGGGCTGCTGTCGTCGCACTCGCGGCTGCACGGCTCGTCGTCGTACCGGGTGCCGTGGGCGTTCGACGACGAGGCGGTCGACGTGCTGCGGAAGTTCACCAAGCTGAAGCTGTCGCTGATGCCGTACCTGGTCACGATCGCGGACGAGGCGCACCGGGACGGGGTCCCGATGATGCGGCCGATGATCCTGGAGTTCCCCGGCGACCCGGCCGTCGCCTACCTGGACCGCCAGTACATGCTCGGTCCGTCGATCCTGGTCGCACCGGTGATGAGCTTCACCGGCGAGGTGTCGTTCTACCTTCCCGAGGGCACCTGGACGGATCTGCTCACCGGCGACAAGCTCACCGGTCCTCGCTGGGTGCACCAGACGCACGGCTTCGACACGCTGCCGGTCCTGGTTCGGCAGGGCGCGGTCCTCCCGATCGGCACGGTGGACGACCGGGCCGAGTACGACTGGTCCAACGACGTCGAGCTGCGCTGGTTCACGCCCACCGAAGGGCAGACCGCGCCGGCGAAGTTGCCCGATGCAACGGTCGAGCTCAGCCTGCGGGACGGACAGGTCGAGTCCGACAAGGGCTACACCGTCAGGCTCTGCTGACTACGAGGTGGCGCCGGTGTAGCGCCGTACGCCTAGCCCCCAGAGCAGCGTGGTCGCCAGTGTGAAGACGCAGCCGAGTACGACGGCCAGCGTCAAAGTCCCGGGGTCAGGACCACGGGTGAGGGTTTGCGCGGGCCAGGTCGTGACGGCGGCAACGGGGAAGGCGAACGTCAGGAGCCGCCGCAGCCAGCGGCCGTAGATGTCGACCGGATAGCGCCCGGTCTGCCAAGCAGCGCCGTGCAGGACGCCGAGGCTGAGCCGAGGCGCCCAGAAGGCCAGCGAGGCGAGTCCGACCAGCGTGGACCAGCCGATCACCAGCCCGATCAAGGTGAGCATGGCCCACCCGGCCACCGCAAGCGGCGACGGGACAGTGCCGAGCTCACGCAGTCCGAGCATGATCACGCCGATCCCGAGGATGCTCTGCACGAGCGCGAGCGGCGCGTGCCGGGTGCAAGTCGCGAGTACGACGCTCGTCGCCGGACGGAGCAGATACGTGTCGAGCCGCCCGTCCCGGATCTGCTGCGCGAAGTCCGCAAGGCTGGGGTCGAGGAAGGCCGCGCGGAGGCCGGTGATGAGCGCGTACGTGCCAGTCAGGGCAAGCATCTGGCCGGCGGACCAACCGGCGAGCAGACCGGTCTGGGTGAAGACGATGCCGATGGTGGCGATCGAAGCGGTCAGGTCGACGAGGGCCAGGAGCGCGTCGAAGAACAGGTTGGTCCGGTAGGCCAGCGCACGGCGAAGCGACAGGGAGAACGCCGTACCGAATAAGCGCGCGACTCTCATCAGGCTCCCACAGTGGTGTAGCGGCGGATCCCGAGACGCCAGGCGCCGACGGCGCAGCCGCTCAACGCAACCGTCCAGACGACGGCGATCGCATACCCGGCGGCCGCGTCGGCGGGTGTCAGCGTGCCGGCTGCAAGTTCCGCCGGGAAGCCGAGCATCGACCGGAAGGGCAGCAGTTGGGCGATGGTTCGCAACGGCTCGGGAAGCAGCGCGTTCGGCGCCGCCGTGCCACCGAGCAGGAAGATCAGTACGGCGCCGAAGGCGACCACCGCATGCACTCGTTCGGTCCAGAACGCGGCCATCGCCAGCGTCCACACGAACAAGAAGTGCAAGGCCGCGGCGAGGACGAGAGCGGGCAGTGCGGCCAGCAGCGCGAGCGGTGCGAAGCTCACGCCCATCGTGGAGCCGACCAGGACGAGCAGCGGGATCCCGAGCAGGAACATCCAGAGCCGGATCGCCAGATTCTCCCCGAGCGGACCGATCACGACCGGCTGCGGCCGCAGCAGCGCGGCGGCGACGTCACCGCTGTAGATCGCCTGCGCGAACGTGTGATTCTCGAACGAGGCCGTCAGCAACGCCACGCAGATGACGGCCAGGTAGTAGCTGCCGACCTCGGCCCCTGCTCCGGGCACGTGCTGCCAGACGAAGAGTCCGAGCAACGGCGCCACCGCCTGTCCGAGGATCAAGGTGACGAGGAACCACCAGGCCCCCGACCAACCGATCACCTGACGCCAGATCTCGAGCCGCAGCAGCCGGACGATCCGGCTCACGAGGCGATGTCCTTGGTACGGCGCAGCCGCTGGTAGGCCTGATCCATCACGTTCTCCAGCGACGGTTCCTCGACCGACAGGTCGGCCACCGCGAACGTGGACAGCAGCCGGGCCGTCGTCGCCGGCACCGCATCCCGTCCGACCCGCAGCAGCCACTGATTCCCGTCGCGCTGCAGCACATCGCCGTACGGCGTCAGGTCCGGATCGTCATCGGTCACGGCCACCCGGATCAGCTTGGCCGGGGCGAACACCGAGCTGAGCTCGTCGCGTCGCCCGTCGAAGGCGAGCGCGCCGTCGTCGACCAGGATCAACCGTGGACACAGCGACTCCACGTCGGCCATCGCGTGGCTGGTGAGCAGCACGGTGGCGCCGGTACGGGCGGAGTACTCGGCGATGAAGGTCCGGATGGTCTTCGCCGCCGAGACGTCCAGCCCGATCGTGGGCTCGTCGAGGAACAGCACCTTCGGGCGGTAGACCAGCGCGAGCGCGAGACCGGCCCGCATCCGTTCGCCGAGGCTCAGGGCGCGGACCTGGCGCTGCAGGATCCCGTCGAGATCGAGGAGCTCGCTGAGCTCGGCGAGGTTGTGCCTGAACTGCGCGTCGGAGATGTCGTAGAGGACCTGCTGGTAGCGGAACGAGTCCAGCACCGTGAGCTCCGGCGCGTCCCCGATCGGCTGGCTGCCCCGGATCAGCGCGATCTCGCGGAGGTACTGGTTGTGCCGCCGCCACGGGACCGCGCCGAGCACCCGGACCCGGCCGCTGGTCGGGTGCAGGATGCCGGCCAGGATCTTCAGCGTGGTCGTCTTCCCGGCGCCGTTGCGGCCGAGGAAGCCGACGACCTGGCCGGCCGGGATCCGGAAGCTGAGGTCCCGGACCGCGTGGACGTCGCGGTATTCCCGCCGTACCAGCGCCCGCGCCGCGGCCCGCAGCCCGCCGTCGCGCACCGGGACCCGGTAGGTCATCGACAGCTCGTCCACCACGACGGTATCCATGCTTAAAGTTTATCGTTGAAGTACAGTTTGACTGTTTCCCGCGACTGACCGAGGAGCTGCAGTGTTGGAACCCTCAAGTGGCGCGTCAAGGTCTGTGCGCGGGGTCGTGCTCGCCCGGGAGGCCGGGATCTCGGTCCAGCAGGTGCGTAACTACGAGCAGGCCGGGTTGTTGCCGACGGCAACGCGGACCGCGGCCGGCTACCGGGAGTTCGACGAGTCGCACCGGCGGGCGTTGACCGCGGCCCGGGTGCTGGTCCGCGCGTACGGCTGGGACGCCGCCGTGACGATCCTGGCCGCCGTACACCGTGGCGACCTGCAGACTGCGGTGGCCTGCGTCGACCACGCCCATGCCCAGCTGGACCGCGAACGCGAACGCATCCAGCAGGCCCTGCGAGCCTTCGAGGTCGTCGTCACGCACCCTCTCGACGCCGACCCGCGAATGGCGGCCGCGCTCGAACAGATCACCCGGCAGGACGCGCCCTTGCGGATCGGCCAGCTCGCGAACCTGCTCGGCGTCCGCACCTCGGCACTGCGCTTCTGGGAACGCTCCGGCCTTGTCACCCCGGTCCGCGAGCGAACCACCGGCTACCGCAGGTACGACGTCGCCGCGGCCCGGGACGCCCACCTCGTCCGCCTGCTGCGCGAGGGCAACTTCTCGATGACGATCATCCAGGCCGCCCTCGACGAGATGCACTCCTCGCCGGACGGCCGCCCCGAACGCGTCGGCGCCGAGCTCAACCGCCGGAACGCCGAACTGCACGAACGCAGCCTGGCCCGCCTCCGCGCCGACGCAGCCCTGGTGTCCTACCTGGACTGGCGGAGCAGCTCGAAGACGACCTCAGGCGCCGAGAAGACAACGTAGAGGGTGTGCAGGCCGGTTGCCGTCAGCCGACCGGATACCCACGTGAGTTCGCGGCCAGGCGGAACCTGCACCCTGTCGAGAATCTCGCCGTGCAGTGGATCGTCCAGCCGGAGCTCGATCATTGCCTGTGTCGTCCCTCGGTTGGCGACAGAGGCCTGGTACGGCGAAGAACGCAACTCGAGGTCGTCGTAGGAGGCCCACGCACCCGGCTCGAGCGAAATGACCGCATCGCCGCGGTCGGGTGTCGCGGTGGTCAACGTGATGGCGGAGTACTCGTCGAAGCTGGTGGCGGCGAGGTGGTCGAGTGAGCGCGCCGGGATGCGTTCGCCTTGTACGTCGAGGGTTGCGGCGAGCCGGGTGTCGGTGCTGGAACGGCCCACCATGATGCTGTGCCGGGCGGTCTCGACGCACCGGCGATCCCGGGTCACGTCCCAGAAGCCGAGGTCGGCCGCGGCGATCGTCAACTCGACCTCGGTGCTCTCACCGGGAAGCAGCGACAGTCGCCGGAAGGCGCGCAGTTGCCGCAATGGCTGCTTCACGCGCGACCGCTGCTGATGCGTGTAGAGCTGCGCGACCTCGCTGCCGGCCCGGTCCCCGGTGTTCGTCACCGTGAACGTGACGCGGACTTCGCCGTCCGCCGGGATCGAGGCCGAGCTCAGGCGCAGGTCGCCGTACGCGAAGGTCGTGTAGCTGAGGCCGTGGCCGAATGGGTAAAGCGGCATCCCGCGGTAGTAGAGGTACGTCGCGTCCGTCGCGATGATGTCGTAGTCGAGCAGATCCGGTAGATCGGCGGCCGAGTGGTACCACGTCTGCGTCAACCGGCCGGCCGGGTCCGCATCGCCGAACAGTACGTCGGCCAACGCGCGCCCGCACTCCTGACCGCCATGCGCGGACCACAGCAGCGCCGGCAGATTCTGTTGCGCCCAGCCGACGGCGAACGGGTAGCTGCTCGTCATCACCAGCACTGTGCGCGAGTTCACCGCATGGACCGAACGGATCAGCCGGTCCTGGGCCTTCGGCAGGTCGAGGTCGGCGCGGTCCTCGGTCTCGCGGCCGTTCACCATCGGGTGATTGCCGGCGACAACGATCGCGACATCGGCCCGCGCGGCGACCTCGGCCGCCGCCGCTGCACCGTCGACGAGCACCTCGAGCTCGAAGTCCGTCCCGGAGTCGCCGAGCCCGACGGCGTCGTCGACGCGGACGTAGCGGCCGCTGTTCAGATGCAGGAGCCGGACGGTGTCACCGCTCTCGACCAGCCGGAAGGTCTGCTTCACCTCCCAGCCGTTCGGACCCGGCTGGTCCGCGACCAACGAGCCGTCGTCGGTCACGGTCAGGTGCTGTCCGTTCCGGACCGATCGCAACGCACACGCGTCCCCACCCCAGTCGAACAGGTCGAACCACTTGTGCTCGCCATCGTCCACGCGCAGTACGCCGTCCACTCCGATCGTCAGGTACGACGCCGAGCCCGCAAGCCGGAGCGCGATCCGGTCCACGCCCTCGCAGTACTCGACCCGGTCGGCACCGAGCCGTTCGACGAGACCGTCGAACGCGGTGACCTGGTAGGGCAGGGTCCCGGCGTACCAGTCGGCCGACACTGTGTTGGCCAGCGGCCCGATGACGGCGAGGCGCTTGATCGCGGAGGCGTTGAGCGGCAGCACCTGGCACTCGTGCTTGAGCAGCACGATCGACTGCCGGGCGGCCTCGTGCGCGAGCCGCCGGTGCGCGGGGCAGTTGACCAGGTCGGGCTCGAGTGAGCGGTACGGATCGAGCTCGGCCGGGTCGAACTCGCCGAGCCGGAACCGGATCGCGAGCGCGTGCCGGACCGCGGTGTCGACGTCGGCCATCGTGATCAGGCCGCGGTCCAGGGCTTCGGTGAGCCGCTCGATCGACGGCCCGGCGTTCGTGTCGTCCTGGGTGAAGCTGTCCACGCCGGCCTTGAGCGCGGCGGCGTACGCGGTCGGGCCGTCGGGGTGGTACTGCTGCAGACCCCAGAGGTTGGCGGGCGCGTACGCGTCGCTCACCACGAGCAGGTCGTCGTCGGTCCACTCGCGGAGCGCATCGTTGATCAACGGGCTGAGGTGGGCGGGCCGGCCGTTCACCAGGTTGTACGACGGCATCACCGCAACGGCCGCACCGGCTTCGATCGGCGCGCGGAACGCGGGCAGCTCGTAGTCGTGCAGCACCCGCGGCGGCAGGTTGCTCGAGGTCGTGCAGCGGTCGGTCTCGTTGTTGTAGGCAAGGAAATGCTTGAGTGTCGGGGCGGTCTTGAGGTACGTCGGGTGGTCGCCGGCCAGGCCGTGGCCGTACGCGGTCGCGACGATCCCGGTCAGCCAGGGATCCTCGGCGTACCCCTCCTCGTTGCGGCCCCAGCGCGGGTCGCGCAGCGGGTTGACGACCGGCGCCCAGACGTTCAGGCCGACCGCGGCCGGGTCCTTCTGGTGGAAGACGCGGACCTCGTCGCCGACCGCGGAGCCGATCGCCCGGACCAGGTCCGGGTTCCAGGTGGTGGCGAGGCCGACGGCCTGCGGGAAGACGGTCGCCGGGCCGAGCCAGGCGACGCCGTGCAGCGCCTCGGTGCCGGTCCGGAAGGAGTCCACGCCGAGGCGGTGGACCGGGGCCTGGTGCTGGTGCAGCAGGGCGAGCTTCTCACCGGCGGTCAGCCGGCCGAGGAGATCGTCGAGTCGTTCCCGCACCGGCCGGGCGGGATCACGGAACGGTGGATTCAGGGCGGGAGTGCTCATCGGCCATCGACTCCACTGCGGCTGTGCGTCGAAGCGCTTCGAACGCTCCGCTGGCAATCGATCGAAGCGCTTCGACGGTGTGGGCGAAAAAATCCGTCTCGGCCCGTGACGGCCTTGCTACGACGGAGTGATCAGAGGGTTGCATCCCCAGCGAGGCTGGTCAAGACCTGGGTAGCCGCTTTCCCCCGTTCACAAAGTGCTGCCGGGGAGGTGCCCCTTGGTCAAGGACGCCAGGGCCTGGGCGGTGGCGCCCAGGGGAGTGGCGGTGTGCGGGAAACTCGACGCGACGATCGTGCAGCCGCCGGCATCGGGCGCGATCGCGGACTCGTGCATCGCCTTGGTGATCGCGGGGGAGAGGTGCGGAGCCAGCAGGGCGTATGCGCCGCCGAGCACCACGTGTCCCGGGTTCAGGATGTTGACCAGGGCGGCGATGCCGTGGCCGAGGTGGGTGCCGGTCTCGGCGAGCACCTTGGTGACGGCCGCCTCGCCCGCGTCGGCGCGACGGATGAGGTGCTCGAGCTGGATCTGCGGATCGGGGTCGGCCGGTCCGTCGATCCGCGACAGGATCGACGGCAGGCTCGCGAGCGCCTCCAGACAGCCCCGGCGCCCGCACCCGCACTGCGGCCCGTCCGGAACCAGGCGGAGGTGACCGATCTCGCCGACGTACCCGCGGTGTCCCCTGAGCGGGCGGCCGTCGACGATGATCCCTGCGCCGACCCCGGTGTCACCGCTGAGCTGGATGAGGTTCTCCGCACCGGCGAGCGGGCCGTAGAGATGCTCGGCCAGTACGGCGAGCGACGCGTCGTTGTCGACGGTCACCGGAATGTCCGGCCGCCCCAGCGCGGCGGTGAGATCCGCCTGCAGCGGCACATCCCGCCAGCCCAGTCCCGCGGCCAGTACGACGGACCCGTCCCGGTTGACCAGACCCGGTACGCCGACCGTGATGCCCAGCACCTGGCGACCCGACGACTGCACGGTCGCGATCGCACGCCGGGCGAGCGCCGCCACCGCGGCGACCGTCTTCGCGGGCCCCGCGTCGACACCCGGTCCGGCTCGGTGCCAGCGCAGTACCTGCTCGCCGGCGGTGTCGCAGGCGAGCGCGGTCAGACCCCGCGCGCTCACCTCCAGCCCGATCGCGGCGTACGCCGAGCCGTCCAGGACGAGCAGGGTCGCGGGCCGCCCGACGTGGTTCTGCGTCTGCTGGGTCTCGCGGACCAGCCGGCGGTCGAGCAGGTCGCCGACGATGCTGGTCACGGTCGCCTTGTTCAGCCCGGTACCGGTCGCGATCGCGGCGCGTGAGCAGGGCGCCTGGCGGCGCAGGTAACCCAGCACCGCGGCCAGGTTGGTGGCGCGGATGTCGGTGTGGTCCGCGGTCTGTGTGGTCAAGGTCGTCCCGTTCGGCTCGTCCGGGGGTGGCCCGGGTCTGGCTCAGTTCTACACCTTGTCGTGCCTTCGTGTCTGGGTTAATTTGTTTGGCTACCAGCCCAACTAATTCTAGGGGATCACCAGTGACCGGACCAGTGGGCGGCAGCACCAGCCGCCGGACGTTCATCTCCCTGCTCGGCGCGGGCGCCGCGGCGGCCGCCGGCGGCGTGACGCTGACCGGTTGCTCCGACGGCAGCTCCGGGTCGACGGCAGGACGTGCCGAGACCGAAGACAAGCTGTCGGGGTTGCTGCCGAAGTACATCGCCTACGAGTCGGTCGCGCCCGACCTGCCGGGGGAGAACGGCGCCGCGCCCGGCTTCACCAAGTACCCGGCCGAGCTCAAGCGGGCGGTGCCGGACAAGGCGGTGACCAGCGGCAAGGAAGTGTCCGCGATGACGCCGCTGTGGAGCCCGATGCCGCCCGGCCTCGGCAACAACACCTACTACGACGCGAACAACGAGCGGATCGGCGCGCCGGTCCGGTTCAACATCCTGAACGGCAACGACTACGGCGACAAGCTCGGCCCGATCCTTGCCGCCGGCAACGTGCCCGACCTGCTCTGCGTGCCGGGCTGGAACATCTCCGGGCTGACCAGGTTCGGCCAGGCGGTGGACAAGCTGTTCGAGGACCTGACGCCGTACCTGGCCGGTGACAAGGCGGCGGCGTACCCGATGCTGGCGAACCTGCCGACCCGGGCCTGGGCGTACGGCGTCTGGAACTCGCAGCTGAAGGCGGTGCCGTTCCCGTCCGACGGGTTCCCGTGGGCGCTGTTCTACCGCAAGGACATCTTCGACGAGGTCGGTGTCGAGCCGCCGAAGAACGCGGACGACCTGCTGGCGCTGGGCAAGGCGCTCACCGACGCGAAGGCGAACCGCTGGGCGTACGGCGCGGTCGCCGACGAGGTGATCCGGTCGTTCGGCGCGCCGTCGGACTGGCGCAAGGACTCCGGCGGCAAGCTGGTGAACAAGATCGAGACGCCGGAGTTCGAGGAGGCCGTCGCCTTCGTCCGGAAGCTCTTCCAAGCCGGCTACGTGCACCCGGAGGTGGTCGGCAACGCGGGCGCGGACCAGAACGCGCTGTTCGAGGGCGGCAAGCTGGTGATCCGCCAGAACGGCCTGGGCGGCTGGCACGAGGCGCTGCAGCGGCAGCTCACCATCAACCCGAAGTTCAACCCGCAGCCGGTGATGCCGTTCGCGCACGACGGTGGCGAGGCGATCACGTGGGGCGGCGAGCCGGCCGGCATCTTCACGTTCGTGAAGAAGGGGCTCGGCGAGGCGCGGGTGAAGGAGCTGCTCGGGGTTCTCAACTACACCTCGGCGCCGTTCGGGACCGAGGAGTACCAGCTCTACAACTACGGGGTCGATGGCAAGCACTACACCAAGCTGCCGTCCGGTGCGCCGAAGCTCACCGCGCTCGGGCAGAAGGAGGTGTCGCAGACCTACATCTTCCTGGGTGGGCGCCCGACCGCGATCACCCAGAGCGAGTACCCGGGGTATGTCGAGTCGATGAGCGCGTGGCAGAACGCGGCGGCCAAGGTGCAGCAGAAGAGCCTGTTCGACGGGATCCGGGTGGAGCAGCCGGCCAAGATGGCCGCGCTGCACCAGCCGTTCGACGACGCGCTGCAGGACATCTTCCGCGGACGGCGGCCGGTCAGCGAGCTGAAGACCGCCGTCAAGCAGTGGCAGACCAACGGCGGCAACGAGGGCCGCGACTTCTACGCAAAGGTGCTCAGTGACAACGGCCGTTAAGGATCCAGTGAGTACGGCGCCGGCCAAGGCAAAGCCTCCGTCGGCGCCACGACGGCCCCGCGGCGGGGCAGGTTTCCGGCATCGGTTGCGGCGGGATTGGCCGTTGTTGGTGATGGTCTTGCCGGTGGTCGTGTTGCTGGGCGTGTTCCACTACTTCCCGACGCTCGGCAACGTGATCGCCTTCCAGGACTACTCGCCGTACGTCGGGATCCGGGGCAGCGACTTCGTCGGGTTCGCCAACTTCAGCCGGCTGTTCTCCGAGCCGGCGTTCTGGAAGGCCGTCGCGAACACCCTGAGCATCACCGCCGTCCAGCTGGTGTTCTTCTTCCCGGTCCCGATCGGGCTCGCGCTGCTGCTCAACAGCGTGCTCTCGGTCCGGCTGCGGACGCTGATCCAGGGCGTCGTCTACCTGCCGCACTTCTTCTCCTGGGTGCTGGTCGTCTCGCTGTTCCAGCAGATGATCGGCGGCGCCGGCCTGCTCGCCCAGTCGCTGCGGGCGAACGGCTACGAGGCGGTCGACCTGATGACCAAGCCGGACACGTTCATCCTGCTGGTCACCGCACAGTCGATCTGGAAGGACGCCGGCTGGGGGATGATCGTCTTCCTCGCCGCGTTGTCGACCATCAACCCCGCGCTCTACGAAGCGGCCGCGGCCGACGGCGCGAACCGCCGCCGCCGGCTCTGGCACATCACCCTGCCGGGCTTGCGCCCGGTGATCGTGCTGCTGCTCATCCTCCGGCTCGGTGACGCGCTGACGGTCGGCTTCGAGCAGTTCATCCTGCAACGCAGCGCGGTCGGCGGCAGCGCGGCCGAAGTACTCGACACGTACGTCTACTACCAGGGCCTGCTCGTCGGCGACTTCGGGTACGGCGCCGCCGCCGGCCTGTTCAAGGGTGTCGTCGGCCTCGTCCTGGTCCTGGTGGCCAACCGATTCGCCCACATGGTGGGCGAGCAGGGGGTGTATTCCCGCTCATGACGACAACAACGGCAAGACCGATCTGGGAAGAGGAACCGACCAGGATCGCGCGGCTGTCGCGGCCGGTGGTGCTGGCGCTGGTCGCGCTCGCGGTGACCTTTCCCTTGTACGTCGTGGTGGTGACCAGCCTGTCCACGACCGAGTCCGTGACGCGGGCCGGCGGGCTGGTCGTCGTACCGCGGGAGTTGACGCTGGCGGCGTACGCGCAGCTGCTGTCCGGGGGAGTGGTCACGCGGGCGTTGGTGATCAGTGTCTTCATCACGCTCATCGGTACGGCGTTCAGCCTGGGGATCACCGTGCTGGCGGCGTACGGGTTGTCGCGGCCGGGGTCGTTGTTCCACCGGCCGTTGCTGTTCGTGGTGCTGCTGACGTTCCTGTTCGGGCCGGGCATCATCCCGAGCTACCTGGTGGTGAACGCGCTCGGGCTGATCGACAGCTACGCGTCGCTGATCCTGCCGACCGCGGTGTCGGCGTTCAACCTGATCGTGATGCGGTCGTTCTTCATGGGCATCCCGGGTGAGCTGATCGACAGCGCCCGGATCGACGGCGCGGGCGAGTTCGCGATCCTGCGCCGGATCGTGCTGCCGCTGTCGAAGGCGGTGGTCGCGGTGGTCGGGCTGTTCTACGCGGTCGGGTACTGGAACGCGTTCTTCAACGCCCTGCTCTACATCAACGACAACAACAAGTGGCCGTTGCAGATGGTGCTGCGGACCTACATCGTGCAGGCCCAGGTGCTGCCGACCGGCGCCGGCGGAATCGCGAACGGCACCGGTCTGGGGATGGCCCCGGCGCCGAGCCTGGCGATCAAGATGGCCATCGTCGTGATCGCGATCGTCCCGGTCCTGCTGGTCTACCCCTTCATCCAGCGCCACTTCACCAAGGGCGTCATCATCGGCGCGGTCAAGGGGTGATGATGGAGCTTCCCCGTAGGCACTTCCTTGCCCTGGGCACCGGTACTGCGTTGGTCGCGGCCGGCGCCGGTCGGGCCGAGGCCACGGCATCCACCGGGTACAGGTGGAGGAATGTAGAGATCGTGGGTGGCGGCTTCGTCACCGGGATCGTCCACCACCCGCGCAAACGCGGCCTCGTCTACGCGCGCACGGACATCGGGGGCGCGGCGCGCTTCGACAATCGCACGCGACGCTGGGTCCAGCTCCTGCACTGGATCGGCTGGGACGAGTGGAACTGGACCGGCGTCGAGAGCCTCGCCCTCGACCCCACCGATCCCAGCCGCCTGTATCTTGCCGTCGGCACCTACACCAACGACTGGTCGCCGATCAACGCCGCCATCCTTCGCTCGGATGACCAGGGCCGGAACTTCGAGCGGACCGACCTGCCGTTCAAACTCGGCGGCAACGAGCCAGGTCGCTCGATGGGTGAGCGCTTGGTGGTCGATCCCCGCGACGGCCGCGTGCTGTTCCTCGGCACCCGGGGACACGGACTGTGGCGCAGCACCGACCGAGGGGAGACCTGGGCCCGAGTCGACAGCTTCCCGGTCACCGGTACGGCGGGGATCGGCATCGGCTTCGTCTTCTTCGACCCGCGCAATGGCACCATCTATGCCGGCGTCGCGGACCCCGCGGCCGGGCTGTATCGGAGCACCGACGCGGGCCTGACCTGGGCCCCGGTGCCGGGACAGCCGACCGGACTACTGCCGCATCACGGCGAACTAGGGGCCGACGGCGACATCTATGTCACCTACGGCGACCGCCCCGGACCCTACGAGATGTACGACGGCGCCGTGCACAAACTCGACACCGCGACCGGCCGGTGGACTGACATCACCCCGCTGCGACCCAACACCGGCGGTGAGGCTGGCTTCGGGTACGCCGGCCTGGCCACCGACCCAAGACGACCGGGCACGGTGATGGTGTCGACAATGAGTCGCTGGGGTCCGGTCGACGACGTGTTCCGCTCGGTCGACGGCGGCCGGACCTGGCACTCGATCGCCGAGCGGATCGTACTGGACACGTCCGGAGCGCCGTACCTGAACTTCCACGGCACGCCGAAGCTGGGCTGGATGATCGGGGACATCTCGATCGACCCGTTCGACTCCGACAAGGTCCTGTACGTCACCGGCGCGACGATCTTCGGCACCGACGACGTCACCGAGGCCGAGGCCGGCCGCAGCACGCACTGGTCGGTGCGGGCGCAGGGGCTGGAGGAGACCGCCGTACTCGATCTGATCAGCCCGCCGTGGGGCCCGCCGTTGATCAGCGCGCTCGGCGACATCGGCGTGTACCGGCACGATCGGCTGGACGTCGTGCCTCCCGACGGACAGGCGTCGAACCCGGTCAGCGGGACGTCGCCGAGTCTGGACTACGCGGCGCTGGCGCCGGGGTTCGTCGTACGGCTGGCGAACGCTGGAGCGGGGGAACGAGGGGCGTACTCAACGGACGCCGGGGTGTCGTGGCAGCCCTTCCTGGGCGAGCCCGCCGGACTGACGCAGACCGGCCGGATCGCGGTGAGCGCCGACGCCCGCACTCTGCTGTGGGCACCGGGTGACGTCGCACCGCACTACTCACGCGACCGCGGGACCACGTGGTCGATTGTCGACAATCTGCCGGTCAACAGTGCGGTTGTCGGCGATCGGACCGATCCGCGGCTGTTCTACGCCTTCGATCCGTCGACCGGTACGGCGTACGCGAGCACGAACGGTGGAGCCACCTTCACGGCGACCGCGACCGGGTTGCCGACCGGTGCCGGGAAGCTGGAGACCGTGCTGGACCGGGCCGGGCACTGCTGGCTCGCGGCCGGTGCGGGCGGGTTGTACCGGTCCGTCGACCGCGGACTAACGTTCCAGCCTGTGAGCTCAATCCAGGAGGCGGCCACGATCGGCTTCGGCAAGGCCGCGCGCGGCCGGACCGACATGGCGGTCTACACGTCGGGCAAGGTGAACGGTGTCCGCGGCATCTTCCGGTCCGACGACAGTGGTGCGTCGTGGCTGCGGGTGAACGACGACAAGCACCAGTACGCGTACACCGGCGAGGCGATCACCGGCGACCCACGGGTCTACGGCCGCGTCTACGTCTCCACCAACGGCTTCGGCATCCCCTACGGAGAACCGGTATGACGCGACTCTGGTACGGCGGGGACTACAACCCGGAGCAGTGGGACGAGGCGGTGTGGAAGGAGGACGTCGACCTGATGCGTCAGGCCGGCGTCAACCTCGTCACCGTCGGCGTCTTCTCCTGGTCGAGCCTCGAGCCGTCGCCCGGGGTCTACGAGTTCGGCTGGCTGGACCGGGTGCTCGACGGGCTGTACGACGCCGGCGTGAGTGTCGACCTGGCCACGCCGACCGCGTCACCGCCGCCGTGGTTCAGCCGGTTGCACCCGGAGGCGTTGCCGGTGACGGCTGACGGCGTACGGCTGACGCATGGCAGCCGGGACACGTACTGCGCTTGCGCACCGGCCTATCGTTCGGCGGCCGCTCGGATCGCGCGGGTGTTGGCTGAGCGGTATCACGACCATCCGGCGCTGGCGATGTGGCACGTGCACAACGAGTACGGGACGACGTGCTACTGCTCGTTGGCGGCCGAGCGGTTCCGGTCGTGGCTGCAGGAGCGGTACGGGTCGCTCGAGCGGTTGAACGCTGCGTGGACCACGGCGTTCTGGAGTCAGGGGTACGCCGATTGGCAGGACGTGCAGCCGCCACGTCGTACGCAGTACCTGGTGAATCCGACGCAGTACCTGGACTACCGGCGGTTCTGGTCGGACGAGTTGCTGGCGGCGTACCTCGAGCAGAAGGCGGAGCTCCGGGCGCTGTCGTCGTTGCCGATCACCACGAACTACGTCTTCGGCGGCTGGGTGCCGGTCAACCACGCGCAGTGGGCGGCCGAGGTCGATGTCGTTGCCATCGACCACTATCCGGGCCGGACCGATCTCGGCGCCGAGGAGCAGACCGCGTTCGGCGCCGACCTCGCGCGGTCGTGGGCCGGCGGGAAGCCGTGGCTGCTGATGGAGCAGGCCGCGGGCGCGTTGAACGACGGGCAGCGGCTGCACCCGAAGGAGCCCGGGCGAATGGCCCGCCACAGCCTGTCGCACATTGCCCGCGGGTCGACCGGAGCGCTGTTCTTCCAGTGGCGGGCATCGCGGGGCGGGGCGGAGATGTACCACTCGGCTCTGGTGCCGCACGCGGGAGCCTCGTCGCGGATGTTCCGGGAGGTCGCCGAGTTGGGAGCGGTGCTGCCCTCGCTCGCCGAGGTGGCGGATGCTCCGGTGGTCGCCGACGTCGCAATCCTGTGGGATGTCGAGTGCTGGTGGGCCATGCAGGGTACGCATCTGCCGTCGTCGTCGCTGGACTATCTGGCTGCCGTGCAGGATGCGCATCGGCACTTCTGGCGTGCCGGGGTGACTGTCGACTTCGCGGCACCTTCGGCGGACATGTCGTCGTACAAGACTGTCGTGGTGCCGTCGCTGTACTTGATCAGCGACGAGGCGGCGGCGTCGCTCGCAGCGTTCGTCGAGGGCGGTGGGCAGTTGGTGGTCGGCTACTTCAGCGGCATCGTCGATCCCGAGGTACAGGTGCGGCTCGGTGGGTACCCGGGCGCCTTCCGGGACCTGCTCGGGGTGCGGGTGGAGGAGTTCCACCCGCTGCCGGCCGACGGCGAAGTGGAGTTGTCGTCCGGTGGGCGTGGGCGGTTGTGGAGCGAGGACGTGGAGGCGGTGTCGGCCGAGGTGGTCGATCGGTACGTCGGGGGAGTGCTCGACGGGAAGCCGGCCATCACCCGCCGCCAAGTCGGCAACGGGACCGCTTGGTATGTCTCGACCGCGATCGACTTCGAGACCGCCGCCGGCATCTTCGGGCTCTCGCCGTCAGCCGTTGAGACGGTCCGGCGGCGCGCCGGCGACACCACGTGGACCTTCCACTTCAACCACGGCGACGCGCAGGTCGACGTACCCGCTGATGGGATCGAGCTCGTCTCCGGGGCCCGTGTGGACGGCTCGTTGTCGGTGCCGGGAGGTGGCTACGCCGTGGTGCGGTCGCCGTGAGGAGCTTCGCAGGTGCTGCCCCGGGCGATGACCTTCGGCGGAAGCAGGGTCAGCTCGGGTACGGCGCCGCCCTCGAGCTTCGCGATCAGCGCCTCGACCGCCTGCTCGCCGATCCGCTCCGCCGGGATGGTGACCGACGACAGCTGCGGCACCTGCCGCTCGGCGACGTCGTCCGCGCAGATCGCCATCAGCGACATGTCCTCCGGGACGCGCCGGCCGAGGCGGCGGAGCACGTCGAGCAGCGGGCCGATGATCGGCTCGTTCTGCACCACCAGGCCGGTGATGTCCGGGTGGTCGTCGAGCAGTTGCTCGACCGTGCCGAGGATCGCGTCGAAGGTGTGCTCACACGGCGTCTCGACCCCGAGGATGCCACGCCGCTCGGCGGCCTCCGCGAACCCGGTCAGGGTGCGTTGCGCGAAGCCGGTCTGGCGTTCGTAGACGGCGGACGGCGTACCGAGCAGGGCGAGCGAGCGGTGCCCGAGGTCGGCCAGGTGTTCCACGCAATGGGCGCCTGCGGCAACGAAATCGAGGTCGATGCAGGTCAGCCCGTCGGCGTCGGCCGGATACCCGATCAGCACCGACGGCATCGGCAGCTCCCGCAGCACCGGCACCCGCTCGTCGTGCAGCTCGACGTCCATCACGACCAACGCATCCACGAGCGAGCTCTGCGCGACTCGCTCCAGCCCCTCCGGCCCTTCGTCGGCGGTCAGCAGGAGTACGTCGTGATCGAACCGGCGGGCCGCGGTCACCACGGCGGTGGCGAACTGCATCATCACCGGGACGTGCATGCCGGTGCGCAGCGGGATCACCAGCGCGAGCACGTTGGACCGCTGGCTGGCGAGCGCGCGGGCACTCGCGTTCGGCCGGTAGCCGAGCGCGCGGACGCTGCGCTGGACGCGTTCGCGGGTGTCGGACGAGATCGACCGCTTCCCGCTGAGCACGTAGGAGACCGTGCTGGCCGCGACCCCGGCATGCCGGGCAACGTCCGCGATCGTGACCATCGTGAGGGGCTCCTTCTCCTGGTGGTGGTCCCAGTCTGACCCAGTCGAAGCGCTTCGACTCGCAGCTACAGCGTCGAGTCGGAATTCCCCTGTGTCAAGTCCCTTTACTTGGTCAGGCGGTAGATGCGGGCGGACGGTTCGGAGCGGGTCTTGGTGAGGGTAAGGCCCTTGCCGGTTGTGGTGTGGGTCAGCCGGGTTGGTCTGTGGGGAAGAAGGGTTCGGTGGTGAAGTCGACCAGGGGGAGGGTGATTTCGGCGGGCGCGGAGGCGCGGTGCCAGACGGTCAGGTAGGTGGTTGTGGGGTTGGTCCGGCTCCGCGGGTACGACGCTCAGCCGCACCGGACTGTCGTCGTCGACAGTGAAGGACAGCGTCAGGCCTGAGGGGGTGCTCCAGCGGAGGTTCGTCGAAAAACCTTAGGAGGCTCGGCCACCGGCGGCGCGGCGGTCGTCTCGCGTCGCGGGCGGGCGAGCGTGATGCCGAGCAGCACCAGTCCCATCCCGCACCACTGCGGGAGGGCGAGCACATCACCCGACAGCGTCAGGCCGAGCAGCGCGCCGGTGAGCGGGTTGAGCAGACCGATGAGCCCGACCGTGGCGGTGGTGAGGTGGCGCAGGCCGGCGAACCACGCGGTGAACGCCAGCGCGGTGGCGATCAGGCTGACATAGGCGAAGGCGCCGTATGTTGGTCCGTCGAGCGCGGGCGGAGGACCCTCGATCAAGACGGCGAACGGGATGAGCACCAGACCGCCGGCGATGAGTTGCCAGGAGGTGGTCGCCAACGGGCTGTCGATGCCGCCCCACTTCTTGGCCAGCACGTAGCCGCAGGACGACATCGTCAGCGCGGCCAGCGAGGCCGCGACACCGCGGAGATCCACCCCCGAAGCCCCGGCGCCGAGCATCAGGTAGACGCCGGCGATCCCGGCCGCAGCGCCGACGAGGACCGGCATGGTCGGGCGCTCGGCCAGCAACGCCCACGCGAAGCCGGCCATCGCGAGCGGCGACGCGGACATGATCGTCGAGGCGAGACTGACCGGCAGCAGCTGGGCCGCGAGGTAGATGAGGGCGAAGAACGCGCCCATGTTGCAGATGCCGAGCAGCAGCGACCGCCACCACCAAGCGCCGCGGGGAAGGCGGCGGGCGATGGACAGCAGGAGAAGCCCGGCGGGCAGTGCGCGGACGACACCGCCGTACAGGGGATAGGCGGCCGGCAGGTACTCGTGGGTGACGAAGTAGTTCGTGCCCCACGCGATCGGGGCGATCGCGGTGACGAGTGCCCAGCGGAAGGTATTTTCCATGGAAACTACTATATCTTCCAAGGAAGATATACTGCGAGTCGTGACCGAAGACCATGTGGCGCGGATCCAGGCGGAGTGGCGGATCGAGCGGCCGGACGTCGACACCGGCCCGCAGGGCGTGATCGGCCGGCTGCACCGGATCGCGAACCACCTGACCGGCGAGCTGACCCTGCTCTACGCGAAGTACGGGTTGTCCGAGGGGGAGTTCGACGTACTCGCGGCGTTGCGTCGTGCCGGTGCGCCGTACGAGCGGGCGCCGGGCGAGATCGCGCTGCACACGATGGTGACGACCGGCGCGGTCACCAAACGGGTGGACCGGCTCGAGCAGGCCGGCCTGGTGCAGCGACGGCGGAGCGATGATGACGGCCGAGGTCGTGTCGTCCGCTTGACCCCGGCTGGGCGGCGGTTGTTCGACCGGGCGTTCACCGCTCACATGGCCAACGAGCGCCGGCTGCTGGACGCCCTCGACCCGGATGACGCGAAGCAGTTGGAGAAGCTGCTCACCACCTGGCTCGCCGCTCTGGAGCCGCCGAGAGACGGCGGGGAAAAGCATTTCCGGTAGATTCTCCGGCGGGGACCCGAGGGAGGTGCTGATGGCACGGGTGACGATCCGGGAGATCGCCCGCCGGGCAGGGGTGTCGAAGGGGGCGGTCTCGTACGCGCTGAACGGTCAGCCGGGCGTGTCCGAGGAGACCCGGGCCAGGGTGCTCAGGGTCGCCGAGGAGCTGGAGTGGGTGCCGAATCCGGTCGCCCGGCAGCTGTCCGTCGCGCGCAGTGAGACGTTCGGGCTGATCCTGGCGCGGCCGGCGCAGACGCTCAGCGAGGAGCCGTTCTACATGGCCTTCGTCGGCGGGCTGGAAGGAGTGCTCAGCGAGCGCTCGTACGCGTTGGCGCTGCGAACCGTGCCGGGCGCCGAGGAGGAGCTCGCGGCCTACCGGAAGTGGTCCCGGGAGAAGCGCGTGGACGGCGTCGTCGTGGTCGACGTCAAGGCCGACGACCCGCGCATCCCGCTGCTGAAGCAGCTCGAGCTGCCGACCGTCCTGGTCGGCGACCCCGCGCTGGCCGACGGCCTGACCTGCGTCTGGACCGACAGTACGACGGCCATGACGGAAGCCGTGGACCATGTCGCCGAGCTCGGGCATCGACACGTCGCCCGGGTCGCCGGTCCACCGGACCACGGGAACGTCTGGATCCGGGACCAGGCCTTCGCGGCGGCGACCCGCCGTACCGAGCTGTCCGCCGAGGTCGTGCACACGGACTTCTCCGGCGACCAGGGTGCGGTCGCGACCCGGCAGCTGATGTCGTCGGCGACGCCGCCGACCGCGATCATCTACGACAACGACCTGATGGCGGTCGCCGGCCTGTCGACGCTCGGCAACCTCGGAGTCCGCTGCCCGGACGACGTCACGCTGA
>NZ_JBSFBL010000078.1:0-25738 GCF_053592935.1 Kribbella sp. NPDC002412 | reverse complement strand
GGGCCGCAACGGCCTCCTGGCAAGGCCCCGGCCGCACCGCCGACGGTCATCCGGTCGGCATCCTCGCCAACGTGCAGGACGGAGCGTCCGCCGAGCAGGCCGCCAAGAGCCAGGCCGAAGGCGTCGGCCTCTTCCGGACCGAGCTGGCGTTCCTCAACCGCGAGACCGAGCCGACCGTCGCCGAGCAGGCCGACCTCTACGCCGACGTACTGCGTGCATTCGCCGGCCGGAAGGTCGTCGTACGCACCCTGGACGCCGGATCCGACAAGCCGCTGGCGTTCACCGGCGCGACCGACGAGCCGAACCCGGCGCTCGGCGTCCGCGGCCTGCGCCTCGCCTTCACCGATCCGGGCATCCTGGACCGCCAGCTGGACGCGATCGCCCAGGCCGCGGAGCGAACCGGTGAGCAGCCGTGGGTGATGGCTCCGATGGTCGCCACCGTCGCGGACGCGCGGTTCTTCGCCGAACGCGCTCGCAGTCGCGGCCTGGTCGCGGGCGTGATGGTCGAGGTGCCCGCGGTCGCCCTGCTCGCCGATCGCGTCCTCGAGCACGTGGACTTCCTGTCGATCGGCACGAACGACCTGACTCAGTACACGATGGCCGCGGACCGCCTGTCGCCCGAGCTGGCCAACCTCACCGACCCTTGGCAGCCCGCGCATCTGGCCCTGGTCGCACAGGTCGCCCAAGCGGGCCAGGCCGCCGGCAAACCGGTCGGCGTCTGCGGCGAGGCGGCCGCGGATCCCTTGCTGGCCTGCGTTCTCGTCGGCCTCGGCATCACCTCGTTGTCAGCAGCAACTGCCGCGCTGCCCGCCGTCGGCGCCCGCCTGGCCACGGCGACGCTCGACCAGTGCCGCACCGCCGCAACCGCGGCCCTCGCCGCCGAAGACCCCGCCACGGGCCGGGAGGCGGCCCGCGCGGCGCTGAGCTGACCCGGTTGACGCACCGATGATCGAGTAGTCGACTGGGAGGTCATACCGAGCTGGGAGGGCACGGCATGGACCACTCGATCTGGGCGGAAGGGTTGACCAAGCGGTTCGGCGAGACCGTCGCGCTGGCCGGCGTCGATCTGGCGGTGCCGACCGGCAGCGTGCTCGGGCTGCTCGGCCCGAACGGGGCCGGGAAGACGACCGCGGTCCGCGCGCTCGCGACACTGCTGCGTCCCGACGAGGGACGCGCCACCGTCGGCGGGTACGACGTACTGCGGGAAGCACACCAGGTCCGGAGGCTGATCGGTCTCACCGGCCAGTACGCCGCGGTCGACGAGAACCTGACCGGCACCGAGAACCTGCTGCTGATCGGACGCCTGCTCGGCCAGTCCCGGCGCGCCGCGCGACAGCGGGCCGCTGAGCTGCTCGAGGACTTCGGTCTGTCCGACGCGGCGGACCGCGCGACCAAGACGTACTCGGGCGGCATGCGGCGCCGGCTCGACCTGGCCGCGAGCCTGGTCGGCCGACCCAAGATCCTCTTCCTAGACGAGCCGACCACGGGCCTCGACCCCCGCGCACGGCTCGAGCTGTGGAACCTCGTCCGCGACCTGGTGCGCAGCGGATCCACGGTCCTGCTCACCACGCAGTACCTGGACGAGGCCGACGCGCTGGCCGACAACATCGCGGTGATCGACCACGGCAAGCTGATCGCGACCGGCACGCCGGACGAGCTCAAGGCGAAGGCGGGCGCGCAGACCCTCGCCGTACGCCCGGCCCATCCGTCGGACCTGCCCACCGTGATCGCGGTCGTCGGCGAGCTGGCCCAGGCCGAGCCCGAGGTCGACCGCGAAGTGGTGACCGCACCGGTCACCGACCCCGCTGTGCTGCCGGCCGTCGTACGGCGGCTGGACGACGCCGGTGTCGTGATCGGCACGCTCATGTTGCGCAGCGCGAGCCTGAACGAGGTGTTCTTCTCCCTGACCGGGCACGCCGCCGAGGAATCGTCCGAAGAGGAGGTCCGGGCATGAGCGCCGGAGTCACTCCCGTGCAGGGCGTGCGGCAGTCGGCCACCCTGGCCTGGCGGACGATCGTGCAGATCCGGCACAACCCGTGGGAGCTCGGCGACTTCAGCTTCCAGCCGATCCTGTTCCTCGTCCTGTTCACCTACATCTTCGGCGGCGCCATCTCCGGCAGCACCGCCGACTACCTCAGGATCACGCTGCCCGGCATCATCGTGATGAACATGTTCTTCGTGACCATGTACGTCGGCACCGGGCTGAACACCGACCTGACCAAGGGTGTCTTCGACCGGCTGCGGTCGCTGCCGATCGCCCGCTGGGCACCACTGGCCGGGCGGATCGCCGCGGACCTGGTCAAGCACGCGTGGTCGGTGTTCCTGCTGCTCGCCGTCGGGTACCTGATGGGCTTCCGGGTCGAGACCTCGGTGCTGGAGCTGCTCGCCATGGTCGGCCTGGTGCTGATCTTCGCGCTGGCGTTCTCCTGGATCTCGGTCCTGGTCGGTGTGCTCGCGCGGGATCCGGAACAGGTGCAGATCTTCGGCTTCACGGTGCTGTTCCCGATCACCTTCGTCAGCAACGTCTTCGTTCCCACCGAGACGATGCCGGGCTGGATGCAGCCGATCGTCGAGGCGAACCCGGTGACCATCCTGTCCGACGCCGCCCGCGGCCTGCTCATCGGCGGCCCGGTGGCCGAGCCGGTCGCGTGGACACTGCTCTGGGCCGGCGGGATCATGCTCGTGTTCGCCCCGATCTCGGTGCTCGCCCTGAAGCGCAAGGTCTGACGATCACGCCCGCGGGCGGTCGAGCAGGACGACCTCGCAGTCGTAGTGCTGGGAAGCGGTCATCGGGCCACGGAACCAGAGCAGCGGAACGCGGTTCGGGTCGCCCGGGGCAACGATCGGCCGGAGGTTGTCGGCGTCGGAGTTCTCGGTGACCGGGGTCCACGCCGTACCGCCGGCACTCAGGCGGGCGTGGAAGATCTCGTGGTGCGCCAGGCTGGTCCCGTCGCGCGGGTCGATCGGCGTCGAGACGTACAGCGAGTCCAGGTCGTAGGGGTCGATCGCGACCAGGCCGGTGTAGTCCTGCTCGTGCGGCAGCAGCCCAGGCCCGGCCTTGGCCAGCTGCTGCACTTCCCACTCGCCGCCCGGCGCGAGACGCGCGTAGAAGTAGCGGTGATCACGCACCACCCGGTGCCGGTCGGAATCCTCCGACGGCTCTTCCTGCCGAGCGAGCAGGATCGCGGCGATCGTGCCATCGGCGGCGCGCCGGATGTCGATCGTCCAGCAGTGCGTCATGACCTCGCCGTCCCACAACGACCCGGCCTGCAGCACCGTGGTGAGCTCGACCTGCGAGGGTGCTTCGCCTTTCAAAGCGACCGTATCAACCACGGTCCCGTCGCTGCGGTGCAAGGCCCCGGTCTCGAGGTAGCCGTGGTAGATCGAGTTGTTGTAGTCGCGCGGGTGGTGGTCCGTCGTCACGAGGTCGATCCGCGTCGGCGTCGAGACGTACCGCGTGTAGCCGTTCACGTAGCCGACCTTCGGCCGGGTGAAGAGCTTGCCGGCGTACGTCCAAGAGTCACCGTCGTCGTCCGAGACCAGCGCGCACGGGTCGTCGTTCACCGCCCGCGCGAAGCAGTACAGCCGCCCGGCCAGCACGTGCAGGTTCGAGTACGTGACCCCGCGCCCGCCGGTGAACTCGCTCCAGTCGAACGTCTGCTCCGGCCCCCACGTCCGCGGATCACCCGGCTCGCTGATCCGCCACCGGGTCAGGTCGTCCGTCTTGTGCTTGGTGTAGACGGCCAGCCACCGCCCGTCCGCCCGCCGCCACAGCGCCGGCACGTCGTGATCGTCCACCTCGAAGTTCTCATGCAGTACGACGACGTCGCTCGAGCCGGACCACAGATCGACCACGGTCAGCTCGACGTTCCCGGCCCGCTCGGACCCACCGGGCCCTTCCGCCGCCGCGATCGACCCGACCACCAGCGTCTGGCTGTCCGGATCCACCAGCGCCCGCTCGTCCTGGAACCAGCACCACGCACCGTTGTCATTGATCACCTGAGGCTCACGCATGGGTCATCAGTCTGCCAGCAAGCGCTTACCAACACGACCTCACCCCGCGTTTTCCAGCGCGGCGAGCAGGTCGAGCGGGCGGCTGTCGGGGGCTGGGCGGACTTCGTTCATCAGGTACGAGAAGGCGATTCCGTGGGTGGGCCAGGCACCGTGCCGGGAGCCGCCGGCGCCAGGATGGCCGAAGGAGTCGGCGGGGCGGCCGAGGTTGGCGGAGGGCGTATGGAGCTCGAACCCGGCGCCGTACGCGATCTCGCTTCCCCAGGTCGGCTCGACGCCGCGGCGGAGCTCGCGGCGACCAAGGGCGACCGTGTACGGGGTCAGGATGTCGCCGGCCAGGAGCGACGAGTAGAAGCGGGCCATGCCGCGGGCGGTGGCGAATCCTCCGACGGCGGCGAGACCGGCGCTGCGGTACTCGGGGCTGTTCCAGATCTTCTCCGCGCCCGGGATCCAGAGCGGGTTGCGGTTGAGGCGCAGCAAAGGGTCGGTCTGCGGTTCGTCCATGAGTACGCCGTCCGGCGCGACCATCGTCGTCGCCCGCCAGTGCAACTCGTCCGGCAGGCCGATCCACACCTCGAGGTCCAGCGGCGCCGCGAACTCGTCGGCGAAGAACTGTCCGGCGGTTCGCCCGTCGACGCGGCGGATCAGCTCGTCGACCAGCCAGCCCCAGGTGATCGCGTGGTACATGAACGCGGCGCGCGGGTCGTCCGCCGGAGCCTGAGCCGCGAGGTGGGCGGCCATCACGTCATGGTCGAGCAGGTCGGCGTACCCGGCCTCGACCCAGGGCAGCCGCGCCTGGTGGGACAGCACCTCGGCGATCGTCGTCTCGCCCGCGCGGAACGACGGCCAGTAGCGGCCGAGCGGATCGTCCAGCGACCACTCCCCGCGCTGCACGAGCAGCAGAACACAAGCGGCCACGAGCCCCTTGGTGCCGGAGAACATCAGCTGGACGGTGTCCCGGTCCCACGCCCGCCCGGTGTCGCGATCCGCCGTCCCGCCCCACAGGTCGACCACCAGTTCGCCGTTCCGGTACGCCGCGAAGGCTGCCCCCAGCTCGCCGCGCTCGGTGAAGTTCCGCGTGAACGCCTCGGCCACGCCCTCGAATCCGATTGCCGTCCATCCGTTGACCATGGCCGAGATAGTACCGATCGTTCTTATCTAGCGCCAGTACATGAGAACGATCGGTACTATGAACTCCGGAGGTGGTGCACGATGCCGGTCAAGGCGGGTGAACGACTCGACCCGGAGGCGACCAGGGCCCGGATCCTGGCGGCGGCGTCCGAGGTGTTCCGGCAGCGCGGGATCCATGCCGTCGGCATCAACGAGGTCGCCGAGGCGGCCGGCGCGTCCAAGCTGACCATCTACAAGAACTTCGGCTCCAAGGAAGGCCTGGTCGAAGCAGTCCTCACCGACCGGACCCAGCGGGTGCGCGCCTGGTACCAGCAGGCGGTCGACCAGGCCGGGACCGGGCGGGACCGGATTCTCGCCGTCTTCGACCTGGTCGCGGCCTGGTACGCCGAGGCCGGCTTCCGCGGGTGCGCGATGATGAACGCCGCGACCGAGGACCGCGCTCACGACGGCGCACCCCGGCGGCTGGCGCAGGAGCACCTGACCTTCTACCGCGACCTGTTCGGCCGGCTCCTCACCGAGGCCGGCGCGCGCGACCCCGAGACCACGGCCCGCCAGCTGGTCGTCGTCCTCGAAGGTGCGACGATCATCAGCGCGGTCGACCGGGATCCAGGGCTCGGCGCGGAGGCGCGGGTCATCGTCGAGACGTTGCTGGACGCGGCCTGAGGAACACCAGGCAGACGAGCACACACGCCGTACCGGTGCCCGCGGCAACGAAGAACGCGGCCGGGAACCCGGCCTGCTCGGCCACCAGCCCACCGAGCGGACCGGCCGCCAGCACGCCGAGATCCCAGAACGACGTCATCACGCCCATCGACGCCCCCGGTCGCAGCCCGCGCACCCGGTCGAGCGTCATCGACACGCACGACGGATAGATCAACGCCAGCCCCAGCCCTGCCAGTCCGGTGAACACCAGCGCGGACACAGCCGTCTCAGCCAGCGCAAGACCTGCGAGCGCCACGACCTCGATCGCGATCGTCGAGGCTGCCACCGCGCGCCCGCCGTACCGATCGACCAACGGACTGCCCGCGAAGCGCACGACCAGGAAGGCGGCCGCGAACACCGCGAGCGCGTAGCCGTCCACTCCGATCCCGTCGTCGCGCAACCGCAGCACGAGCAGCGCGGCGATCGTGCCGTAGCAGTACGCCGCCAGACCGATCGATGCACCTGGCAACGGTACGCCGACCGGCACCAGATCCCGGATTCGGCGAATCCGGACCAACGGCTCGACCCGCACCGGATTCGCACGCGTCGTCAACACCAGCACCATCGACAAGCCCGCGAGTCCGACGATCGTCCACCAGACCCACTTCCCCACCAGTGAAGCGATCACCGGACCGCCCGCCAGTCCGCCCCACATCGACAGCCCGAACCAGCCCGCGACCCGCCCGCGCTGCGCGACCCGTGTGCCGGCCAGCACCCATGGCAATGCCGCCGAGAACAGCGCCGCCTCCCCCGCACCCATCACCAGCCGCGCGACCAGCAGCACCCCCAGATTCGGCGCCACCAACTGCCCGACTCCGCCGGCCGCGGTCAACGCTCCGCCGAGCAGTACGACGGGACGCGACCACCCGCCGTCCGCCAGCCAACCAGCGAACGGACGCCCCAAAGCCGTTGCCAGGAAGGCGATCCCGACCGCCGTCCCGCTGGCCAGCGCACCCCCGCCGTACCGCTCCGGAACGTACGTCGGCAACGCCTGCACCGCGGCGCCGAACGCGAGATACCCGCACAGCACCGCCGCCCACAACCGCCGGACCGGAACAGTCATGGGCTAGATAATACCGATCGTTCTTATCTCAGCCAGGGTCAGTCCGGGTAGACCGCGGGATCGGCGCCGACCGACGGTGGCTTCCGCGGTCGCAGCGTGCTGTCGGAACGAGCCGCAGCGGCGAGGTCGCGACAGCGGGTGAAGCTGACGTCGCCGCAGGACTGCGCGTACTCGATCAGCTCACGGACGGCGAGCAGGCGGCTCGGCCGACCGGACAGGAACGGGTGCAGGCACAGGTTGAACAGGCATTTGTAATGCCGCATGCCGTCCAGCTCCGCGCGCCACAGCTCGAGCACCTTGCGGGGCGACTCGATCACCGATCCGACCTGTGGCTCGGGCAAGTAGGCGTACTGCTCCCAGTCGTCCAGCGACCAGTGCACCGGCAACTCGGTGACGAGCCCGTCCTCGACCTCGAGCTGGTACGGCCGATCGTCACCCATCAACGACGAGTCATAGGCCAGACCGTGCTCGGCGACCAGCTCGAGCGTAGTCCGCGTGGCCTCCCACAGCGCGGCGCGGTGGCCGGCGATCTCGATGCCCTGAGCATCGAAAATCGCCAGCGCCCGCTCGAAGTCGGCGCGCTCCTCGGCCGGGGTCAACGATGTCGGCGACCGGTGGCTGTAGGAGTGGTGGGCGACCTCGTGGCCGTGCTCGACGATCGTTGCCGCCAGCCCCGGTCGCTGCTCGGCCACCCACCCCGGCACGAAGAACGTCGCCGGTACGCCGAGCTCCGCCAGCAGCTCCAGGATCCGCGGTACGCCGACGTCCGGCCCGTAAGCCTGGTGCGACATCACCATCAGGTGATCCGCGTACCGCCGCCCGGCCGCGAGGATCGGCGTCTCCGCGTCGACGTCAAAGGTCAACGTGGCAACAGCCGCCGCACCACCGTGCCACTCCACGTCCGTCATGACCGACCAGTTTGCCACTGCCTCGCGTTCGCCAGCGTGGCCGCGGGCTCGATCAGCCTGCGGTCGAACCGCTGCAGCTCCTGGCCCTCGGCCAGGCGGCGCGGCAGATCCGGGTTGGCCAGCGCACCGCGGGCCAGCGACAGCAGGTCGGCATGTCCGTCGGTCAGCACCTGATCCGCCTGCGCCGGGTCGTGCATCCCGCCGTTCGCGATCACCGGCAGGCCGGTGACCCGCCGGGCCAACCCGGTGAGCGTCTGCCCGCCGTGGAGCCTCGCGGTCTCCAGCCAGTTCCGGCCTTCACTCGCGATGTGCAGATACCCGATGCCCGTCCCAGCGAGCGCCTCGTAGATCGCCTCGGCCTCGTACGCTCCTCCAGGCCAGCGGTACTCCAGGTCGTTCACCTTGGTCTGCGACAACCGCACACCGACCATGAAGCCGGACGGCGTCGCGTCGACGATGGCCCGGGCGACCTCGGCGGTCAACCGGATCCGGTTCGCGACCGGACCGCCGTACGAGTCGGTCCTCTGGTTGGTGTAGACGGTGAGGAACTGGTCGAGCAGGTAGCCGTTCGCGCCGTGGATCTCGACGCCGTCGAAACCCGCCTCGGACGCACGCACGGCGGCGACGGCGAATCCGTCGACGATCTCGTCGATGGCGGCGACCGAGAGCTCGGTCGGCACCGGCCACGGCCCGGAGCCGCCGTACTCGGTGAGCATCTCGCTGAGCGGCTGGACGGCGGACGGCCCGACCCGCTCGGTGGTGCGCGGGTTGCCCTGCGAGATCGCACCGGCATGCATCAGCTGAGCGAGGATCGGCCGGCCCGCGGCGTGGACGCGGTCGGTCACCTGCCGCCAGCCCTCGACATGCGCCGCCGTGGCGAGCCCGGGCTGGTTCAGGTACCCCTGGCTGTACGCCGAGTCGGGGTAGACGCCCTCGGTGATGATCAGGCCGAACCCGCCGGCCGCGAACTCCGCGTAGTAGTCGGCCATCTCGGCCGTCGGCACCCCCTCGGGCGTGGCGGAGACCCGGGACATCGGCGCGACCGCGAAACGGTTCGCCAGCGCCAGGCCGCCGAGGTCGACCGGCTCCAGGGCCGGGTGGACACGAGTCGTTGTGAGATCCATGGCACCCACTCCACCAGTCGCGACCCCCCGGCCGCGATGGATCGATCCACAGCACCGCCCGGAGAATGCTGGAGAATCCTCCACTGAACCACCCGCCCGCTGCTGGTTCGGTTGGATCATGCACACTGTCGCGCGCACTCTTGTCCCCGCCCGCACCGGACGCGCCGTCCGGGTCCGCCGCGGCCAATCCGTCCGGGTCGTCGATCTCGCCGGCCAACAGGTCGGCGACCTCTTCGCGTACGTCGCCTCGCCCACCGGCGCCACCGGGGAGCATCTGAGCGCGGCCCACACCAGGGCAGCGACCAGCCGGCTCTTCCCGGCCGTCGGCGAGAGCTTCGTGACCGATCAACGGCGGCCGATCCTGACGTTGGTCGAGGACACCTCCCCCGGCCACCACGACCTGCTGATCGCCGCCTGCGACGACGCCCGGTACGCCGGTCTCGGCGTACCGGACCACCCGTCGTGCGCCCGGAACCTGCGCGATGCGCTCGGCGTCGACGTCGTCCCTCAGCCGGTGAACGTGTTCATGCACATTCCGGTCCGGGCCGACGGCGCGCTCGACTGGATGCCCGCAGCAACAGCACCCGGTGACTCGATCACGTTCCGGGCGGAGCTCCCCTGCGTCGTCGTGGTCTCGGCCTGCCCGCAGGACCTGACCGTCATCAACGGCGCACAGCCCAGCGACCTCGCCATCGACGTGCTGGACTAGATGTACTGCCCGGGGAGGTTGGTTAGGCGGTGATGGGTGGGAGTTTGCCGATGGCGGTGTGGGGTCGGTGGTGGTTGTAGTGGTGGAGCCAGGCGGGTAGGGCGTCGCGGCGGGCTTGTTCGGTGGGGTAGAGCTGTTTGAAGGCCCAGCCGTCGGCGAGGGTGCGGTGGAAGCGTTCGATCTTGCCGTTGGTTTGTGGCCGGTAGGGGCGGGTCTTCTTGGGTGTGATGCCGAGAGCCAGGCAGGTGTCGCGCCACAGGTTGGAGCGGTAGGCCGATCCGTTGTCGGACAAGACGCGTTCGATGGTGATGCCGCGATGGGTGAACCAGGCGACGGCGTTGCGGAGTACGGCGGTGGCGGTGGCGGCGGTTTCGTCGTCGTGGATTTCGGCGTAGGCCACGCGGGAGTGGTCGTCGAGGACGGTGTGGACGAACGCGGTGCCGATCTTGTTGTTGTAGTAGGCGTTGCGGGGTTTGCCGACGGTGGCGGCCCGGTTCTTCTTGCCTTGGACTCGGCCGAGGTAGCGCCAGCCGCCGCCGTCTGGGATGTTGCCGAGTTTCTTGACATCGACGTGCAGCATCGCGCCGGGGTGAGGGTGTTCGTAGCGGCGGATCGGCTCACCGGTGTGCCGGTCGAGGTGGGACAGGCGGTTGAGCCGGCAGCGAGTCAGTACGGCGTGAACGGTCGAGGCCGCCAGACCCACCTGGTCGGCGAGCTGGACCGGTCCGAGGCGGTGACGGCGGCGCAGGCTGACGATCCGGCGTACGACCCGCGGCGGCGTGCGGTTGGGTTGATGATGCGGCCGAGACGAGCGGTCGCCCATGCCGGCCGGGCCGAGTTCACGGTAGCGGTCGGTCCAGCGCTTCGCGGTCGGCCACGCGACCTGGAACAGCTCCGCGGCCCGCGCTATCGGCCAGCCGTCGTCCACCACCAGACGCGCCAGCCGCAAACGGGCACGAGGAGTCAAAGCAGCGTTAGCGTGTGACACGAAGACCTCCCGGTTGTTGGAGCGGTTCCTAGACAGCTCCACTCCACGCCGGGAGGTCTTCACCTATCAACCACATTCACACCGTGTCGTCACACAAACCCAACCAACCTGCCTGATCAGTACAACTAGAACTGGGACTAGCGCGACAGTTCGTCCGCTTCGAGGGCCAGGTAGAGGTCGACCCGGTCCTCGGTGCGGGCGACGTCACGGCCGGTCAGCTCGGTGATTTTCGCCAGCCGGTTCCGCAGCGTGTTCACGTGGACATACAGGGCGGCCGCGGTCGCGCCGTACTGGCCGTCGTGCGCCAAGAAGGTCCGCAGCGTCGTCTCCAGCTCGCCGGCGCGCTGGCCGTCGTACTCGCGCAGCGGTCCGAGCACACCGTCTGCGAACCCTTGCAGCGTCCCCGAGTCCTGCAGCCCGAGCAGCAACCGGTGGGTGCCCAGCTCCTGGAACGACGCCACCACCTGACCACCGCGGCGCCGACGGAGCACCTGACAGGCCTCCCGCGACTGCACCAACGGCCGCCGCAACTCAGCCGCCGACGCGGCCACCTCGCCGAGCCCGACCACGGGACGCCGGTCCGCGAACCGCTTCCGCACCGCCGCGCAGAGCGCCTCGGCCATCGACTTCAGCTCCTGCCGCGGACGCTGTAGTACGGCGACCACGTCCTGACTGCCTCCGGCCACGACCACCGCCAGGCTCTCGGCCAGGAAGAAGTCCCCGACCGTCTCCGACAACCCCGGCGGCGCCGACTCGTCGCCGTCGGCAAAGGCGAGGGTGAGCACCACCAGCTCCCCCGACGGATCCACCCCGAACGCCCGGAGCCGATCCGGTACCTCCGCCGCGCGCTGCGCGCCCGACAGGATCATGTCGAGCAGCTCGGAGGCGAACCGCAGCTCGATCGCCTGGATCGCCTGCTGCTTGGCCACTTCCAGGCTGAGGAACCGCGCCGCCTGGTCCAGCGCGTCCTGCTCCGGCTTGCTCAGCCGGCTCACCGGCCGCAGGCACAGCAGCGCCGCATCGGTGTCGCCCACCGCGCCGACCAGGAACACCGTCGCGCGCCCCTCCTCGCCACCGAGATCCACCTCGAGCGGCGGTGGGTGCCGAGCCAGCCCGTCGGCGACGATCCGCCGCTGCTGGGCCGTCAGCTCCAGCCCGGTCGACGCGAGCGGCCTCGCCATCCGGTCGACGACAGCCAGCGGCAGGTCGTGCTCCCGCCGCAGCACGGCGAGCACGCCGGACGCCCCCGCGCCGCGCGAGATCGCCGAAGCCAACGCATCGCCCCGGCGAACCATCCCGACGAGAGCATCGCGCCGCTGATCGGTGTGGATCGCAGAAGCAGCCTCGGTCACCGCCGTGAACGGAACCTCGATCGCGATCTCCGCCAGCGGCAGGCCTTCCTGCCGGCACGCCTCGATCAGCTCCGCGGGCGTCGCCGGTGTCTCCGTGCGGAGCCCGAACACGATGCCCGCCGCCCCCGCCCGGCGCACACTCGCCGCGAACGCCGCCGGGCTCGTCTCGGACAACCACAGCCCGTTGGTCAGCACGATCTCGCCCGCCCGCACGTACGGCGACGGGTCGGGCAACTCGGTGTTGTGCACCCACAACGCCTCGCGGCCGAGCGCGCCGTCCGGGCCGGGCACCAGCAACCGAAGCCGGAGCGAGGGGTTGCCGATCAGGGCTGCCAGGCTGAGCATGCTGTGAAGATATCCAGTCGGACCCACATTTCACTAGACATCTACCCACTGCCTCGAGGAGGTGGCTCTTGGTTTCCTGAGCCAACTCGTTCCCCTGGAGGCCGTCATGACCACCACCACATCCGCAGCATCGGAAGCAGTCCCGTTCGACTCCCACGGCGTGGCCCCGATTCCGCCGGAGCACCGCGACTCCACGCCGCGGGAGCAGTTCTGGATCTGGGCGGGCGCCAACCTGGCGCCGATCAACTGGGTGCTCGGCGCCCTCGGCATCACCCTCGGACTCAGTGTCCTGGAGACCATCCTGGTTGTTGCGCTCGGCAACCTGGTCGGCTGTGCGGTGTTCGGCCTGCTGAACGTGATCGGGCACCGCACCGCGGTCAACCAGATGGTGCTCGGCCGGGCGGCGTTCGGCCGCCGCGGCGCCGTCGTACCAGGTGTCGTGCAGGGATTGCTGACGATGGCCTGGGTCGGCGTGAACACATGGGTCGTGCTCGATCTCGCGCTCGCGGTGCTGGGCAAGCTCGGCATCCACGGTGGTCTGTGGCTGGAGTACCTGGTCGCGACAGTGATCATGGTCGTCCAGCTCGGCCTGGCGCTGTACGGCTTCTACGCGATCCGCACGTTCGAGAAGTACACCGTGCCGTTGACCGTCCTGGTGATGGCGGTGATGACGGTCTTGGCGCTGAGCCAGGCCGACCTGCGGATGACCGCGGCCACCGCGATCACCCCGGCCGAGAAGCTGACCGCGATCACGCAGCTGACGACGGCGATCGGCGTCGGCTGGGGAATCAGCTGGTTGCCGTACTCGGCCGACTACAGCCGCTTCGTCCGGCCGCAGGCGTCGTCGCGATCGGTGTTCTGGGCAACCTCTCTCGGCATGTACATCCCGACCGTCTGGCTCGCCGCGCTCGGCGCCTGCCTGGCCGGCGCGGGCACCGGCAGCGACCCGTCCGCGCTGGTGATCAACTCGTTCGGCGTGATGGCGGTGCCGGTCCTGCTGCTGATCATGCACGGCCCGGTCGCGACCAACATCCTGAACCTCTACTCCTGCTCACTCGCCGCGCTGTCGATCGGCATCACGGTCGCGCGCTGGAAGCTCACCCTGCTGGCCGGGCTGGTCGCGTCCGCGGTGCTCGTGGTCTTCGTCCGCGCGGACAGCTTCGGCCATGCCTTCGACAGCTGGATGGTGTCGATCCTGGTCTGGATCAGCCCGTGGAGCGCGATCGTCGTGGTCGACTACCTGGTGCTGCGCCGCGGCCGCCTGAACATCCAGGCTCTGTACGCCGACCCGACGCCGTACGGATCGTGGAACCCGCGGGCGCTGGTCAGCCTGGTGCTCGGAATCGTCGCGGGCTGGAGCTGGCAGTACGGCCTGGTGCCGGAGATGCGCGGCCCGATCGCGATCGCGCTCAACAACACCGACTTCTCCTGGCTGTCCGGGTCGCTGGTCGCGGGTGGCGTCTACTACCTGGCGAGCCGGCGGGTCGTCGTACGGACGGCGCAGCTGAGTCTGGGGGGCCGGTGACGGTTCGGGTCCTGACGACGGGAGGCACCATCGCCTCCCGTCCCGCTCCGGACGGGTCGGTCAGCGTGGCTCTCGGCGGCGCGGACCTGGTCGAGTCCGCGCCGGTCCGCGAGGTCCTGCGCAAGCACAGCTTCGCGTTCACCGGTTCGGATCTGCTGACCATCGCGCGCGAGGTGCTGGTCGAGACGGCTTCCGGCGACGGGGTTGTCGTGACGCATGGCACCGACACGTTGGAGGAGACGGCGTACCTCCTCGACCTGGTCGATCCGCCCGCGCCGGTCGTGCTGACGGGAGCGCAGCGGCACGCGGGCGAGCCGGACTCCGACGGGCCGCGCAACATCGCGGACGCCATCCTGGTCGCCGGGTCGGCGGCGACTCGCGGCCTGGGTCCGTTGGTCGTGATGGACGGGCGGATCCACCCGGCGCGGCAAGCGGTGAAAGCACACACGCAGGCCCCGGACGCGTTCCAGTCCTTCGGCGGCCCGATCGGCGAGGTACGGCGAGGCGACGTGCGGATCTGGTCGATGCCGCGGCGACCACCTGGCTTCCCGCTCCCTTCGGAACTACCTCGCGTCGACATCGTCACGTCGTACGTCGACGCCGGTGGCGAGCAACTCGCGGCCTGCCGGGCCGCGGGTGCCGCCGGCGTCGTACTCGAAGCGCTGGGGGCCGGAAACCCGACGCCCGGCCTGCTGGCTGAGGTCCGCACTTGTCTCGACGCGGGTCTGCCGGTCGTCGTCACCAGTCGGTGCGCGGGTGGACCGACAGCCGCGGTCTACGGGTCCGGTGGTGGTGCGGATCTGCAGACTGCCGGTGCGGTGATGGCTGGGCCGCTCCCATCGTCCAAGGCCCGCATTCTGCTGTCGGTCGCGCTCGCGTCGGGGGCCGTGCACCGGCTCCCAGAGCACTTCCGCTGAGGGTCAGATCGTCAGGACGAGCCGGCCTGCGGTGGAACCCGTGGACTGCCGGTGCCAGGCCGCGGAGATGTCCGGGAGCGGCACGGTTTCGTGCGCGACCTTGATGGCGCCGGTGGCGGCGTGCTCGAGAACCTTGGTCAACGCGTCCCGGCGCTGCTCGGGGGTGAGCGCGTTGTTGGTGTACCCGAGGATGCTCGCCGACCGGCTGCGCAGGACGGCCGACGAGAACGTCGCTTCGTCTCCCGAAGCACCACCGAGATTCACCAACCGCCCACCCGGTGCCAGCAACCGCCCCGCCGCCGTCGCCACCGCGCCGAACACCGGGTCCACCACCACGTCGAAGCTCCCATCGAGCTCGTCCGCGGTGACCACTTCGTCCGCACCGGCCGCCGATGCGCGATCCCGGGCGCCCGCAGACCGGCACACGGCAACGACGCCACCGGCCCCGAGCACCCGCGCTGCCCCGATCGCGGCCTGCCCGACGGCGCCGCCGCCACCGAGGACGAGCACCCGCTCCCCCGGCCGCAACTGCGCCCGCCACGTCAGCACCATCCACGCGGCGACCCCGGACAGGCCGATCGCGGCCACCTCGGCATCCGGCACGGCCGTGTCGAGCACCACCAGATCCTCGTCCGGTACGGCGCAGTACTCCGCGAAACTCCCGTCCCCCGGCGACATCCCGGCCGAGGTCGCGAAGAACACCCGGTCTCCCGTTCCCTCGACCACGCCGACGCCCTGAACCCCCGGCACGTACGGGATGTCCGGCGGGCCGAAGTACGACGTACCCGAAGCACACAACAGGTCCAGGGGTACGACGGGTGCCGCGGTGACGCGGACGATCGACTGCCCTTCCGACGGGACGGGGTCCGGGTGCTCACCGTGGACCGGTGCTTCACCGTGACTACGCAGGACTCCAGCTCGCACGCGATCTCCTAGGTGGCGATGTCCGGGTAGGGCAGGTGCAAGTGTTCCATCGCCTTGCCGTAGGCCTTCTGGTACTCCAGCGGTCCGTGGTCGCGCTCGAACATCGCGATGAACAACGTCAGCGTGAGGAACGGATGCGCACCCATCCGGAACAGCGTGACGTGGTCCTGCGCGACCAGCGCCTCGCGCTCCTCGTCGGTGAACGCGAGCCAGGTCGACTGCTCGCCGGACGTGCAGTTGAGGATCCGGTTGGCCATCTCGGCCTCCCACCACGCGACCGTCCCGGCGGCGTCCTCGCGGTACCGCTCGACCAGCTCCGGGTCGCGGTCGACGGTGAAGAGGAACTTGTCCAAGAGGTACTTGCTCATGCCGGCACTCCGTTCGGATACCAGGTGAAGTACGCCTCCATGGTGTGGAACAGGTCGAGCGAGTCCACGTGGTCGGCCTTCGCGCCGGCGCCGGCGACGCCCATCATCAGCATGAAGTCCATGAACCCGTGGGTGGCGTTGCCGGGCAGGTGCAGGCTGTCCAGCGTCACCTCGGCCAGGCAGCCCTCGATGTCGCCGCTCGCGATCCAGTCGACCGCCTTCCGGTCGAACTCCGGATCGGGCCCGTGGGCACCGAACTGCCGTGGTCCGCCGAGCTCGAGGGACAGGTGCCCGGTGCCGATGATCGCGACCCGCTGGTCGTCCGGCCAGGACTCGACCAGCTGCCGGATCGTCCGGCCCAGCTCGACGAACCGCTTCGGCTGCGGCAGCGGCGGCGCGAAGATGTTGGTGTAGATCGGCACGATCGGCAGGTCGGCCTGCGGCCGCAGCGTGATGATCGGGCAGGTGATGCTGTGGTCGATCCGCAGCTCGTTGCTGAAGGCAAGGTCGAAGCCGGCGTCCAGGCCGTGGCGCAGGATGTGCGCGGACAGCCGCTCCTCCCCCGGCAGCGTCATCCGCGGCAGCCCGAACTCGCGCTCCTCGTTGTACCAGTTCGCGTCGAAGTACGGCGCCTTGCCGACCAGGAACTGCGGCATGTTGTCCAGCCAGAGCTGGTGGAAGTGGTCGCTGCCGACCATCACCAGGATGTCCGGCCGGGCCTTGGTGAGGGTCTCCCGGAACGCCTCGATCTTGGCCACCCACTCGTCCGCGAACGGCGGCCGGTCGTCGCCGGTCGCCGTACTCGCGCGGTAGTAGAACGGGTGGTGGGTGGAGGCGATGACCGCGACGACTGTGGCCATGTGCAGCTCCTCTTACTCGTTCGGGTCGACGTAGACCGCGTTGCGGTCGACGGTGAGGTAGGCGTCCATGCCGATCGGCCGGCGGCGTTCCTCGGCGAGCTGCCCGAGCAGGCCGGCAGCCCTGGCCAGCAAGGCGAATCCACGCAGCAGCTCGACCGGCAGCCCGAGGTCGGCGAGCGCGGCGCCGCAGACGCCGGCGCCGTTCAGCGGAAGCTTGCGGCCGAGCACCTGCTCGTGCACGCGCCCGATCGCCTGGAACAACCGCAGGTGCGGCCCGAGCAGTCCTTCTTCGTCCGCGATGCCGATCAGCACAGGCGTGCGCGGATCCTGCACCTTGTGCACGGGATGCCCGAGGCCGGGAACGAACTTCTTACCGGCCTTCGCCTGCCGCACGACCTCCAGCGCCAGCGCGTCCCACCCGGCGTCATCGGTCGGCAGCTCGCGTCCCTCGATCGCCTGGTGCAGGAACATCCCGCAGTCTTCGGTCACGCCAAGGAACCGGGAGCCGCCGCCGAGCAGACCCGCGGCGAGCGCGCCCTGGAGTGAATCAGGCGCCGACAGGTACGTCAGCCGGGCCGCAATCGCCGTCGGCGTGAAGCCGTGATCGGCCAGCGCGACCAGCACGGCCTCGAAGAGTCGGGTCTCCGACGGCGTCGGGCGGCGCAGGGCGACCAGCCAGAAGGCGAGTTCGCCGAAGCCGACCTTGCCCATCAGGTCGGCCGTCAGGTCCTGGCCGAGCAGGCGGATCTCGTCAGCGGTCGACGTACCGAGTGACGTCGGGTAGCCCGTCATGGCGAACGCTCCTCGTCGGTCAGCCAGCGGCGCAGCTCGGCGCCGTGCTCGTCCAGCTCCGGCGGTGGCAGCCGGTACGACGGCTGCGTCTCGGAGAACGTGATCGGGTTCCGCACGGTCGGGATGTCCCCGACCGTCACCACCGGATCGAGGCCGATGTCCTCGGCGAACGCGACGCCGCTGTCGATCGTGTTGATCGGCCCGCACGGGACCCCGGCGGCGATGATGTCGCGGAACCACTCCATCCGGGTCCCGGTCCGCAGCCGCTCGACCAGCAGCGGCCGCAGCTCCTCCCGGTTCGCGGTCCGCTTCTCGTTCTGGTCGAACCGCTCGTCGTCGGCCAGCTCAGGGACGCCGAGCACCTCGGTCAGCCGCCGGAACTGCCCGTTGTTCCCGGCCGTGATGATCAGCTCGCCGTCGGAGCACGGCAACGGCTCGTACGGGAACAGGCTGGGATGGCTGTTCCCCATCCGCAGCGGGACGACGCCGCCCGCGACGTACGCGCTCGACTGGTTCACCAGGCCGGACAGCGCGGACGACAGCAGGTTGACCTCGACATGCTGGCCGCGACCGGTCTCGTGCCGGGCGTTCAGCGCGGACAGCACCCCGATCGTCGCGTGCAGCCCGGCCATCACGTCGAACACCGAGATCCCGGCCCGGAACGGCTCACCGTCCGGGTCGCCGGTGAGGCTCATCAGCCCGGAGATGGCCTGCACGATCAGGTCGTACCCCGGCAGCACCGCCCCCTTCGGCCCACTGCCGAAGCCGCTGATCGACGCATAGACGACACGCGGGTTCGAAGCCGCCACCGTGTCGTAGTCCAGGCCGAACCGGGCCAGCCCGCCCGGCTTGAAGTTCTCCAGCAGGACGTCGGCCCGCCGAGCCAGCTCCTGCGCCGCGGCCACGTCCTTCGGCTCCTTCAGGTCGAGCGCGATCGACCGCTTGTTCCGGTTCACCGCGAGGTAGTACGTCGAGATGCCGTCGCGGACCGGCGGCTGCCACGAGCGGGTGTCGTCACCACCGGGCGCCTCGACCTTGACCACCTCGGCGCCGAGGTCGGCCAGCAGCATGGTCGCGTACGGGCCGGCCAGGATCCGGGAGAAGTCCGCCACCAGCAACCCGGCCAGCGGCCCCCGCGAGTCCGCCGCAGCATCGGGCACGACCTCACTCCTTCCGGACACTTGTCCGCACCTGCTCCGTCGCCTCAGTCTGCGAGTGCAACCAGAGGCTGTCAAGGCAGCGGTGGCGAGCCCTTGACACCATGCGCGAGCCGCTCGGATAGTGACGATGAAGCCGTGGTGACCGGCATACGGACGTATGTCCGGCTTGAATCGGGAGGGGATCATGACGACTGCCGAGACACCGGTGGCGGGCCGGCCGGTGCTGCTGCGCGGCGGAACCGTGCTGACCATGGACGACAACCACACCGTGCTGACCGAGGGCGACGTACTGGTCGTGGACGACCGGATCGAGGCGGTCGGCGGGTCGGTCGACGCCCCCGACGGGACGCAGGAGATCGACGCCCGCGGCGGGATCGTGATGCCGGGCATGATCGACACGCACCGGCACATGTGGCAGACCGCGATGCGCGCGTACGGCGCCGACTGGACGCTGACGCAGTACTTCGTCTGGTACTACCTCGAACACGGCAAGACCTTCCGGCCGGAGGACATTTACGCCGGCAACCTCACCTCCGCGTGGGAGTCGCTCGAGGCCGGTGTCACCACCACGGTGGACTGGTCGCACGGGTTGCAGTCCGTCGACCACGCCGAGGCGGCCGTGGACGCGCTGCGCGCCGTACCCGGCCGGTTTGTTCTTGCCTATGGCAACATTCAGGCCGGGCCGTGGGAGTGGACCGCGGAGCCGTCGGTCCGGGCCTTCCTGGAGCGGTTGCGCGACGACGACCAGCTCGGTCTCCAGCTCGCCTTCGATGTCACCGGCGACCCGTCGTTCCCCGAGCGGGCCGCGTTCGAGGTGGCTCGTGAGCTCGGCGTCGGGGTGACCACGCACGCCGGGGTCTGGGGTGCGACCAACGACGACGGCATCCGGCTGATGCACGAGAACGGCTTCATGACGCCGCAGAACATCTACGTGCACGCGGCGACGCTGACCGAGGACTCCTACCAGCGGATCGCCGCGACCGGCGGCTCCGTGTCCGTGTCGACGGAGTCCGAGCAGAGCGCTGGTCAGGGCTACCCGCCCACCTGGCAGGTCCGCAAGTACGCCATCCCGGTGTCGCTGTCGATGGACACCAGCGTGTGGTGGAGCGGCGACCTGTTCAGCGCGATGCGTACGACGCTCGGCGCCGACCGGGCCCGCGAGCACCTCGAGGCTCACATGAAGGGTGACACCGTCACGCACAGCCACCTGCGGGCCGAGCACGTGGTCGACTGGGCCACCCGCGGCGGCGCGAAGGCGATCGGCCGGGACGACCTCGGCAGCCTCGAACCCGGCAAGAAGGCGGACGTCGTCCTGATCAAGAACGACAACTCACCGGTGTCGTTCCCCCTGGTCAACCCCTACGGGCACGTGGCGTTCCAGGCGCAGCGTGGCGACGTGCACACCGTGCTGGTCGACGGCCGGGTCGTGAAGTACGCGAACCAGCTCGTCGGCGTCGACCTTCCCGCCGTACGGCGCAGTGTCGAAGCGACCGTGGACTTCCTGCGCGGCGCGCTCGGCGACGAGGCGTGGGCGAGTGGGATGAACCCGGACCTGCCGAAGGACGAGGTGCTCGACAACCCGTACCAGTACACCGAGTACAAGTCCGAGTCGACGCGCGAGGCCCGCGGCACGATCTTCGGCGAGTGACGTCAGTAGGCTGCGAAGGACATCGTCGACGGGAGGCGGGAACTGATGGCAGGACGCGGCGCGGGCCCGGATTTCGTCGAGTCGCTGGCTCGCGGGCTGGACGTGCTCGCCTGTTTCGACGCGGACCACCGAGCCATGTCGCTGTCCGAGGTGGCGGCCGCGGCCGGGCTGGCCCGGCCGACGGCCCGCCGGCTGCTGCTGACGCTGGAGGAGCTCGGGTTCGTCCGGTCGACCGACGGCTCGTTCCAGCTGACCCCGAAGGTGCTGACGCTCGGCATGGCGTACGTCGGCGCGCTCGGGCTGTGGGACATCGCGAGACCCCACCTCGAGGCGCTGGTGGCGCGCACCGGCGAGTCGTCCTCGATGGCGCAGCTCGACGGGTCCGACATCGTCTACGTCGCCCGCGTGTCGGTGCCGAAGATCATCGCGCTGCGGGTCGACATCGGCACCCGCTTCCCTGCTGCTCAGACCTCCCAGGGCAAGGTCCTGCTCGCCGCCCTCTCCCCTGCCGAGCTGGCCGACACCCTCGCCTTGCCGAGCCGCGCCGGACTGCCGCCGTACATCGGCCGGAGCGCTGAGCAACTCCGCGACGAGCTGACCGAGATCCGCGCCCGCGGCTGGGCACTGGCCGACGAGGAACTCGCCCCCGGCGTCCGCTCCGTCGCGGCCCCGGTCCGCGACGGCACCGGAGCCGTTCGCGCCGCCATGAACGTCACCGTCCACGCCGCCGAAACCAGCACCGACAAACTTCTCCACGACCACCTTCCCCTCCTCCTCCGCACCGCCGGCGACGTCAGCGCCGAATGGGCGCTGCACCAGTCCCGGCCGCATCGCGAGCTGCCGCAGCCAAAGGCCGAGTCCTCGGCCTGATCAGCAGCCAGACGGCGAGGACGAGCTCGCCCAGGAACGTGTAGGTGGACACGGTGAGGTCCTGGGCGAAGAAGGTGGCGAAGGCGTCGGTGAGGTAGCCGAGGCCGGCGATGGCGAGAAGGGCGGCCAGCCATCTCGTGCGGAGGGTCAGGTAGCCGAGCAGGATCAGGTGGACGCCGAAGAGACCCAGGCCGGCGCGCCAGAGGTCTGAGAAGGCGTCGGTCGAGGCCTGCAGGAGCTGGCCGATCGCGACCATGAAGACGGCTGCGTAGACGAGCCTGAAGGCTGCCGCCAGGAAGGACACGGTCCGGTCGACCGGCTCGAAGACGCGGTAGAGCGCGCAGGCGACGAGGACGTCGAGGACGACGACCAGGAACAGGCTCGCGACCCCGGCACGGAACAGACCGTCGTCGCTGTCCGAAGTGGTGATGTTCCCGAAACCGGCCAGGGCTGCCATCAGCAGCAGGCCTGCTCCCCCGGTGATGCTCCAAGCGCGCACGGCGTTCCCTCCGATGGATTCGTACTTAGTACGGCCAAGGTACCGTACTTAGTACGAACGCGCGAGAGGGCGCTTCACCGTCGCACCCGGAGGTCTGCTGGCATCACCCGTCCGGGATGAGGTACCTACCGTTCCCGGCGCTCTACCGTCGGTTCATCGCTGAGACGGGAGGGGACATGGTCGAGAATGCGCAGAGGACGTCGCCGGAGGTGTCCGGATGGGCGGTCGGAGGGATCACGTTCGCGGCGACGATGTTGCTGCTGATCGGGCTGTTCCAGTCCATCACCGGCCTGGTGGCGATCATCGACGACGAGTTCTTCGTGGTGGTCCGCTCGTACACCTTCGACCTCGACACCACAGTCTGGGGCTGGATCCACCTGGTCCTGGGCGTGCTGCTGATCGTGGTCGCGGTCGCGCTGCTGCGGCGGTCGACCTGGGCCGGGATCACCGCGCTGTTCCTGGCCGTGCTGAGCGCGGTCGACAACTTCTTCTTCATCCCGTACTACCCGTTCTGGTCGCTGCTGCTGATCGGCCTGAACGTGTGGGTGATCTGGTCGCTGACCCGGCCGGGCGCGATCCGCACCTGAACGGCGTCGACCGCGCCGGGGTGCTCCCGGCGCGGTCACGCTCAGAGAGTGCCGTCCGGAGGTCGTCGGGGCTCGTCGCCGCCGACCTCCGGTCCGTCCGCTCGCTGTGCGTCGGCGATCTGCTCGGCGAGGACCTTCGGGTCGACCGTGGCCAGTGCGGCCTTCACCACGGCGTCGAGATCCACCCGCTCCAGGACGAGCGCGGTCAGGTCCACCTTGGCCAGTGCGATCTCGACGTCCTTGGCGATAGCAGCCGCGAGGTCCGTCCGCCGGACCCCTTCGGCCACGACCATCGGCAGCAGCACGTCGAGCAGCGGGCTGAACACGAGCCGCACCATCGACCGGGTCCGCTGCGTCAGTGCGTCGGCAATGGTCCCGGCCAGAGCGGTCGCGGTGGCACCCGGCGAGCTCGCGCCGGACCGCGGCTCAGCCGACTCGCTGGCCATTGCCACTCGTTGTCGTGCCGCCGAGCGCCTGCGCCTTCAGGGTGTCGTACTCGGCCTGAGTGATGGCGCCGGAGTCGAGCAGCGACCGGGCCTGGCTGATCTGCTCGGCAGCCGACGGGCCCGAGCTCTGACTGGCCACCTGCCGGATGTACGCGTCCTGCCGCCGCTGGTGCTCCTCGGCGTCGCGCGCCGTACGCTCCGACATCCCCCTGCCGCGGGCGATCAGGTAGACGAGCGCGGTGAGCAGCGGCGCGATGAACATGGCGACGATCCAGATCGCCTTCACCCACCCGGACAGCTCGCGGTCGCGGAAGAGGTCGGCGAAGATCCAGAACAGCATCATCAAGTACGCGACGAACGCGAAGCTGATGATGATGAACCACACAACATCCCAGAACGACATGGTCAGATCCCTCCTTCGGGCACGCAGCGCGCACCCCCTGTGGGAAGTCTCGACCGCCGCCCACCGTCCCGCCTCATCTCCTGCGGATGACCTGCGCCGCCGGCCGGCGCCCGGATCATCCGCGGCGGGGGATCCGGTGCCGTCTCCGGGCTACCAGGGTGGTCGGACGACGACCGAACGCTGGGGAGGGGCCGAGCATGCCCGACGACGCGAGCAAGCCGAACATCCTGGTGATCTGGGGCGACGACATCGGTATCGCCAACCTGAGCTGCTACACCGGCGGGCTGATGGGCTACCGGACGCCGAACATCGACCGGCTGGCCGAGGAGGGGATGCGGTTCACCGACTCGTACGGCGAGCAGTCGTGCACCGCGGGCCGGGCGTCGTTCATCACCGGGCAGAGCGTGTACCGCACCGGCCTCAGCAAGGTCGGCGTGCCCGGCGCGGACATCGGCCTGCACGCGGAGGACCCGACGATCGCCGAACTGCTGAAACCGCTCGGGTACGCCACCGGGCAGTTCGGCAAGAACCACCTCGGCGACAAGAACGAGTTCCTGCCGACCGTGCACGGGTTCGACGAGTTCTACGGCAACCTGTACCACCTGAACGCCGAGGAGGAGCCGGAGCAGCCGAACTACCCGTCCCCGGAGGACTTCCCCCGGTACCGGCAGCGGTACGGACCGCGCGGCGTGCTGCGGTCCTGGGCGACCGACAAGGACGACGACAACGTCGACGAGCGGTTCGGGCGGATCGGCAAGCAGCGCGTCGAGGACACCGGCCCGCTGACCAGGAAACGGATGGAGACGATCGACGACGACACCGTCGCGGCCGCGATGGACTTCATCCGGCGCAAGACCGCCGAGCAGACCCCGTTCTTCGTCTGGATGAACACCACCCACATGCACTTCCGCACCCACCCGAAGCCGGAGAGCGTCGGCCAGGCCGGCCGGTGGCAGTCGCCGTACCACGACACGATGATCGACCACGACAAGCACGTCGGGCTGCTGCTCGACCAGCTCGACGAGCTCGGCATCGCGGACAACACGATCGTCGTCTACAGCACCGACAACGGCCCGCACATGAACACCTGGCCGGACGGCGGGATGACACCGTTCCGGAGCGAGAAGAACACCAACTGGGAGGGCGCCTTCCGGGTGCCGGAGCTGGTCCGCTGGCCCGGCCGGATCCCGGCGGGCGTGGTCTCGAACGAGATCATCCAGCACCACGACTGGCTGCCGACGCTCGTCGCCGCGGCCGGCGACCCGGACATCGTCGAGAAGCTGAAGGCCGGGCACACCGCCGGTGACAAGAGCTTCCGGGTGCACATCGACGGCTACAACCTGTTGCCCTACCTGACCGGCGAGACCGATCAGAGCCCGCGCCAGGGCATGGTCTACTTCTCCGACGACGGTGACCTGGTCGCGGTCCGGTTCGACAACTGGAAGGTCGTCTTCATGGAGCAGCGCGCCGAGGGGACGCTGCGGATCTGGGCCGAGCCGTTCGTGCCGCTGCGGGTGCCGAAGCTGTTCAACCTGCGCACAGATCCGTACGAGCGGGCCGACGTCACGTCGAACACCTACTACGACTTCCTGCTGGACAACGCCTACCTCGTCTTCTCCGCGAGCCAGCTGATCGGCGAGTTCCTGGCCACCTTCCAGGACTTCCCGCCCCGGCAGCGCGCCGCCTCGTTCACCATCGATCAGGCGCTGGAGAAGCTCCAGGTCGCCCTCACGGCGGGCCAGTAGTCCCGTGATGACGCCGTACCGTGTTCCGGCTCCGCCCGCGGTCCGCGTGCCCGGTGGGGTCTACGCGCTGGGCTCGAACCGCCACTACGACGAGGAGCGCCCGGTCCGGCAGGTCGAGGTCGACGAGTTCGCGATCGATCCGTATCCGGTGACGAACCGGCAGTACGCCGAGTTCGTCGGCGACACCCGCTACGTCACGGTGGCCGAGCGGCCGCTGAACCCGGCGGACTTCCCGGGCGCTCCCGCGGAGAACCTCGCCGCCGGCTCGATGGTGTTCACGCGCACGCCCGGGCCGGTCGACCTGCGCCATCTCAGTCAGTGGTGGACCTGGACGCCGGGCGCCAGCTGGCGGCGTCCGGAGGGGCCCGGCTCGGATCTCAGTGGCCGTGCCGAGCATCCCGTCGTCCACGTGGCGTACGACGATGCGCTGGCGTACTGCGACTGGGCCGGCGCGTCGTTGCCGACGGAGGCGCAGTGGGAGGTCGCGGCGCGCGGAGGGCTGGAGTCGGCGACGTACGTCTGGGGTGACGAGCCCGAGCAGCCCGGTCAGCGGCTGGCGAACTACTGGCACGGCGACTTCCCGTGGCGGCCGGAACCCGGGTACGGGACGACGGCGCCGGTGGGGTCGTTCCCGCCGAACGGCTACGGGCTCTACGACATG
>NZ_JBSFBL010000077.1:0-27615 GCF_053592935.1 Kribbella sp. NPDC002412 | reverse complement strand
TCGTGGAGACGAAGGAAGTGATGGGCGGCTACTACCTGATCGAGGCGGCCGACCTTGCGGCTGTCGCCGTACTGGCGTCCTTTCAGGAAGCGCAGCGAGCGTTCCAGCTCCTTCGCGTTGCCGACGTACCTGGTGACCATTTCGTCGCCGTCGGGCAGGCGGCGGACGTGCGGGAGGAGGACGTCCTCGGCCGCGGCGAGGTGCTGGGCCGCGATGGCGTAGAACCAGTCGGTCTGATGCCTGCGCTCCGGGTGCGCGGCGGCCGGATGCTGAGCCGGACCGGCCAGCTCGCGGATCCGGGCGTGTTCGTAGGTCAGGGCCAGTTCGAGCGTCGAAGCGGTCATGACAACCACCTCCAGGGGGTCTTCACTCCAGCGTGTGCCCATCCAACCCGGAGTGCAACCGTCGCAGGTGGTCGGTGACGGCCGGCGTGACGACGTCCGCGCGCTCGGCGCTGGCCAGGTGCGCAGCCCGCGGTACGACGAGCAGCCGGCCGTGCTGAACCGTGGTCGCGATGTGTTCCAGATGATGTGGTGGGGTGGCCGGATCGTCGGCCCCGGCTATCGCCAGGGTGGGCGCCGTGATGGCCGGCAGATCGGGCCGGAGATCCATCGTCGCGATCAGCTCGCAGCAGGCCGCATAGCCTTCTCTCGACGTCGATCCGACCATCTTCTCGGCTTCCGCCCGGAGCTCGTCGTGGCGGTCGGTGGTGAACCAGCGTCGTACGACGGCCTCGGCAACCGCCTGTGGTCCGTCAGCTCTGACGGTCGCGGCTCGGTCGGTCCACATCTGCGCGGGTTCGAGACGGGGGCCGGTGCAGAGCAGGACGAGGCGGTCGATCCGCTCCGGGGCGCGGGCGGCCAGCCGGATGCCGGTCATGCCGCCGAGCGACAGTCCGACGAAGTGGACCCGGAAGAGACCGAGGTGGTCGAGCAGGGCGATCACATCGTCTTTGAGGTCGTCGATGCGGTACGGCCCGGCCGGAGCGGGCGAGCGGCCGTGGCCGCGGGTGTCGTACCGGACGACGGTGAAGTGCTGCTCCCACTCGGCCAGGTTGGCGTCCCACATCGCCCAGGTGGCGCCGAGGGAGTTGGACAGCACGACGACCGGCCCGTCGGCCCGCCCGCTGACGACGTGGTCGACCGGGACAGCGCTCATCCCCTGACAGTAGGAGTCCGGACCGAGAGGGAGAAGTATCCATTTCGGCTCGATCAAGACTCTGCGAGTATGAATCGGTGGAACTGCGGCACCTGCGGTACTTCGTCGCCGTCGCCGAGGAACGGCACTTCGGCAGGGCTGCGGCGCGGCTGCACATGGCCCAGCCGCCGCTGTCGCAGCAGATCCGCCAGTTGGAGGACGAGCTCGGGCTGCGGCTGCTCCGGCGGACGACGCGGCGGGTTGAGCTCACTGCGGCGGGGGAGGCGTACCTCGTGCGGGCGCAGGAGATCCTGTCGGCGGTCTCGTCTGCGGGTCTCGAGGCGCAGCGGGTCGCAGCCGGATCGCAGGGCCGGCTGGTGATCGGGTGCGTGGGCTCGGCGACGTACAGCCTGCTGCCGCCGTTGGTGCGCAAGCTGCATGAGGACTTGCCCGGTGTCGACGTGGCTGTGCAGGGGGAGATGCTGGCGCCGGCTCAGGTCGCTGCGCTGCATGCGGGGCAGATCGATTTGGCTCTGCTGCGCCGACCGGTCGACGAGGCGGGCTTGCGGTTGCAGACGCTACGGGCCGAGCGGCTGATTGTCGCCGTACCTGATGGGCATCGGCTGGCTGCGCGGACGCGAGTGCGCTTGCCGGACCTGGCGGACGAGGACTTCGTGATGCATGCGGGTGGTGGTCGGTCCGCGCTGCAGGGGACCGTGCTGGCGTTGTGCCGGGAGGCGGGGTTCGAGCCTCGGGTCCGGCACGAGGTTGCCGAGACGTCGACGCTGGTGACGTTCGTGGCCGCCGGGCTAGGTGTGGCGCTGGTGCCGGCGCCCGTCGCGGAGCTCAGGGTGCCGGGTGCCGCGTATCGGCCGTTCACGGGCAGGGCTCAGGTCGAGTTGGTGGTCGCTACGCGCGCCGATGACGAGGCTCCGCATCTGCTGCGCGCGCTCGACGTACTGACGGCTCTGGTCAGAAGAAGCCGTCGCGGGCCGGGATCACCGGGCGCGGGTTCCCGACCAGCCTGAGGTCGTCGGTGATCGCCGCGGCCGTCTCCAGCATCAGAGGTACGACGGTGGCGACGACCTTCTCGGCAGTCATCCGCCCGGAGGTGGTGGAGTAGGCCAGCGCGGCGAGCACGTCGCCGTGCGGATCGCGGACCGGGACCGCGGCCGACAGCAGACCGTCCTCGAGCTCGGACTCGACCACCGCGAAGCCCTGCGTGCGGACCTTGTGGAGCGAGTCGCGGTAGACCGTCGGGTCCGTGATCGTCCGCTGCGCCAGCCGGGGCAGGCCGGCCGCGATGACTGCGTCGACGACCGCGGAATCCGCCCAGGCGGTGAGGATCCGGCCCATCGAGGTCGCGTACGCCGGGACGCGACTGCCGACGTCGACGGCGACACTCATGATCCGGCGCACCTGGACGCGGGCGACGTAGACGACCTCGGTCCCGTCGAGTTGGGCCAGCGACGCGGACTCCTGGGTCGCCTCGGCCAGTCGGAGCAGGTGTGGCTGCGCGGTCTCCACGAAGCCGTGAGTCGCGGCGTAGTGCTGGCCGATGGTGAGCACGCGTGGGGTCAGCGACCACCGGCTGCCTTGTGCGGCGACGTACCCGAGCCGTTGCAGGGTGAGCAGGATCCGGCGAACCGCCGGGCGGGACAGCCCGGTCGCGGTGGCGAGCTCGGCCAGCGTGGGAGTCGGGTGGTCGGCGTCGAAAGCGAGCAGGACGGCGAACCCGCGCTCGATGCTGCGGATGAAGTCACGCTCCTCGCTCATGGCCGTCATTCTCGCAGTCCCCTTCTTCGTAGTTGAGCTCTTGACAGTCGGGTGCCGACGACGCCATGGTGAGCCGTACGCACCGCGTACAAATTGTACGCACAGCGTACAAGGAGGTGACGCACGATGGACTCACGAGAGCTCCGCAACGCCTTCGGTCAGTTCGCCACCGGCGTGACCGTGGTGACCTGCGTCAGCGACGACGGCGGTCCGCACGGCGCCACCGTGAACGCCTTCACCGCCGTCTCGCTCGAGCCGGCCCTGGCGCAGGTCACGCTGACCCGGTCGTCGAAGGCCTGTCAGTACCTGGCCGGCAAGCCGTTCGCGATCAACGTGCTCGCCGACGACCAGCTCGACGTCGCCTGGCACTTCGCCGGGCGGCCCGCCGACCGCACGCCCGGCTGGGTCGACGGCCCGCTCGCTCCGCTGCTCGAGGGCGCGGCCACGACGATCTCGTGCCGGCCGTGGCGCACGTACGACGGCGGCGACCACCTCATCGTGATCGGTGAGGTCGCCGCGGTCGCCATCACCGCCCGGGACCCGCTGCTGTTCCACGGCGGCCGGTTCCGCTACCTCGGACCGGTCGAATCCCACTGGTCCGGCTCTCTCGACTGCCCCGACCGCGGCTGGTTCGACGCCAGCGCCGTCTTCACGCCGCTCGCCGCGGCGGCTCACGCCTGAAAGGACTTCCCATGACCACGACTACGGCTGCTCCGGCCGAGCAGGACACCGCCCCGGCCGCGCGCCCGATGACCGGCGCCGAGTACCTCGACTCGATCCGCGACGACCGGGAGATCTGGATCTACGGCGAACGGGTCAAGGACGTCACCGAGCACCCGGCGTTCCGCAACCCGGCCCGGATGACCGCCCGGCTGTACGACGCCCTGCACGACCCGGCCACCAAGGACGAGATCACCGTCCCGACCGACACCGGCAACGGCGGCTACACGCACCCGTTCTTCCGGACACCGCACAGCTCGGCCGACCTGCAGAAGGATCGGGTCGCGATCGAGCACTGGGCCCGCCAGACCTGGGGCTGGATGGGCCGCAGCCCCGACTACAAGGCCAGCTTCCTCGGCACCCTCGGCGGGAACACCGACTTCTACGCGCCGTACGAGGAGAACGCGAAGCGCTGGTACACCGAATCGCAGGAGAAGGTCCTGTACTGGAACCACGCGATCATCAACCCGCCGGTGGACCGCAACCTGCCGCCGGACGAGGCCGGCGACATCTTCATGCGGGTCGAGAAGGAGACCGACGCCGGCGTGATCGTGTCCGGCGCGAAGGTGGTGGCGACCGGCTCGGCGATCACCAACTACAACTTCATCGCGCACTACGGCCTGCCGATCAAGAAGAAGGAGTACGCGCTGATCTGCACGGTGCCGATGAGCGCCCCTGGTGTGAAGCTCATCTGCCGGCCGTCGTACACCATGCAGGCCGACGTGATGGGCAGCCCGTTCGACTACCCGCTGTCCAGCCGGATGGACGAGAACGACACCATCTTCGTCTTCGACAAGGTGCTGGTGCCGTGGGAGAACATCTTCCTGTACGGCGACGTCGACAAGATCAACGGGTTCTTCCCGCAGTCCGGGTTCATCCCGCGGTTCACCTTCCACGGCTGCATCCGGTTGTCGGTGAAGCTCGACTTCATCGCCGGACTGTTGCTCAAGGCACTCGAATGCACCGGGAGCAAGGACTTCCGCGGCGTGCAGACGCGGGTCGGCGAGGTGATCGGCTGGCGCAACCTGTTCCGCGCCCTGGCCGACGCGATGGCCCTGAACCCGGACGAGGGCCCGAACGGCAGCGTGCTGCCGAAGCTCGACTACGGCCTGGTCTACCGCCAGTTCATGATCACCGGCTACCCGCGGGTGAAGGAGATCATCCAGCAGGACGTGGCCTCCGGCCTGATCTACCTGAACTCGAACGCGGTCGACTTCAAGACCCCCGAGGTGCGCCCGTACCTGGACCGCTTCGTCCGCGGCTCAGGAGGCTACGACGCGGTCGAGCGCACCAAGCTGATGAAGGCGCTGTGGGACGCGGTCGGCACCGAGTTCGGCGGCCGGCACGAGCTGTACGAGCGCAACTACTCCGGCAACCACGAGAACGTGAAGGCCGAGATCCTGTTCGCCGCCGAGGCGCAGGGCGAGACGGCCGCGATGAAGGGCTTCGCCGAGACCATGCTCGCCGAGTACGACCTGGACGGCTGGACCGTCCCCGACCTGATCAACCCCACCGACGTCAGCCGGATCCTGAACCGCTGAAGGAGCGCATCATGACTACTGTGCAGGATTCTCCGACCGCCGCCGGCTCCGGCGCGAGTGCGAGCTCGAACTTCAAGGCCAAGGCGCTGGCCGACGCCGGGTCGTCGCCCGAGCGCGTGAGCGCGGTGGTGACCGCCGTACTCCAGGGCGTGCATGCGGCGATCCGGGAGCACAACGTCACCTATCCGGAGTTCCAGGCCGCGAAGGCGTGGCTGATGGAGGTCGGCGAGGTCGGTGAGTGGCCGCTGTTCATGGACGTCTTCGTGGAGCACGTGGTCGAGGAGGTCGCGGCCGCGTCGCAGCGCGGGACTCTCGGAACCATCGAGGGCCCGTACTATCTGCCCGACCAGGTGCGGCTCGACGCGTCCTGCGAACTTCCGCACCGGCCGGACGAGAAGGGTGCGCCGCTCGTGCTGAGCGGTCAGGTCCGCGACCTCGACGGGACGCCGCTGGCCGGCGCCGAGGTGGACATCTGGCACGCGGATGCGGACGGGTACTACTCCGGGTTCGCGCCGCACCTGCCGGACGGGAACCTGCGGGGTGTGGTGGTGACCGACAGCGAGGGCCGCTTCGCGATCCGGACCGTGCAGCCGGCGCCGTACCAGATCCCGACCGACGGGCCGACCGGGAAGCTGATCGAGGCGGCCGGGTGGCACCCTTGGCGTCCTGCGCACCTGCACCTGATGGTGCGGGCGGACGGGCACCGGACGATCACGACGCAGCTGTACTTCGCCGGTGGTGAGTGGCTGGACTCCGACGTCGCCGAAGCGACCAAGGCCGAGCTGATCCTCGATCCGGTCGACGACGGCGCCGGCACCCGGCGGGCGACGTACGACTTCGAGCTCGAGCCGGCCTGATCCCTGCCACCGCTACTTCGTTGTGAAAGGCACCATTGTGTCCAGCTCCGAGTCCTCTGTGTCCGCGGACGATTTGGTCGTCGAGCGGCTGGAGACCGTCATCATCGACGTGCCGCTGCGCCGTCCGCACAAGTTCGCCCGCGTCACGATGACGGCGCAGCCCGTCCTGCTCGCGTTCGTCCACACCCGCGGCGGCGTGGTCGGCGTCGGTGAAGGCGTGGTGCCCGGCGGGCCCTGGTGGGGCGGCGAGTCGGTCGAGTCGATGAAGGTCACCCTCGACACGTACGTCGCCCCGCTGCTGCCCGGCGCCCGCGTCGACCGGATCGAGTCGGTGTGGCGGGACATCGCCGACCACGTGAACGCCAACCTGTACGCCAAGACCGCCGTCGAGGTCGCCCTGCACGACGCCTGGGCGCGGGTGCTGGGCGTTCCGGTTCACACGTTGCTGGGCGGCCTCGCCCGGACGAGCATCGACGTGACCTGGGCGCTCGGCGCCGATCCTGAGGAGGTGGTGGTCGAGGAGGCGCTGGCCAAGCTGGAGGCCGGTGAGCACAAGACCTTCAAGCTCAAGATGGGTGCTCTCGATCCCGAGGCCGACACCCGGCGGATCTGCGCGATCGCCGAGAAGCTGGGCGGCTCGGCCGGCGTACGCGTGGATCTCAATGCACGGTGGGATCTGAGTACCTCTCGGACGTATCTGCCTCGGCTCGCCGCGGCCGGGGTCGAGCTCATCGAGCAGCCGGTGCCGGGGGAGCAGGTGGAGGCGCTGGCCGAGCTCAACGCGCTGCTGCCGATCCCGGTGATGGCGGACGAGAGCCTACGTACGCCGGTCGACGCGCTCCGGCTGGTGCAGTTGCGCGCGGCCGACGTCTGGTCGATGAAGACGACGAAGGTCGGTGGACTGCGGCGAGCCCGGGACATCGTCGCGATCGCTGCCGCGGCCGGGATTCCGTGTCATGGCGGGACCTCGATCGAGACTGGGATCGGGACGGCCGCTTCGTTGCAGCTGGCCTGTGCGGCGCCGGGGGTCACGTGGGGCAGCGAGCTGTTCGGCCCGAAGCTGTTCGCCGAGGAGATTCTGCGTACGCCGTTGCGCTACGCGGACGGCTCGTTGCACCTGCCGGACGGGCCGGGGCTCGGTGTCGAGCTCGACCTGGATGCTGTGGCCGCGCTTCGCCGTACCGGACTGAATCGGGAGGGGTGACGATGCTCTTCCATGTCCGGATGGATGTCTCGCTGCCGCCGGACCTCGATCCGGAGGTGCGGGCCGAGCTGGTCGCGCGGGAGCGGGAACGGGCGCTGGAGCTGCAGCGCGCCGGTGTGTGGCCGCAGTTGTGGCGGATCGTCGGCGAGTACGCGAACTTCAGCGTGTTCGACGTGGACTCCAACGACACGTTGCACTCGGTGCTGTCCAGCCTGCCGCTGTTCCCGTACATGCGGATCCAGGTGACGCCCCTGGCCCGCCACCCCTCAAAGCTGGATCTCCCGTAGCGGGTCGCCGCCGTCGACGAAGAACCGCCCACCCGGCTTCAGCGCCGCCGCGATCCGCAGCCGCGCCTGCTGCTCCAACTCCGGATGCCGCCCGTCCAGCGCCCCCACCCGCACCGCAAACACCAGGTCGAACCCGGCATCACCGGGCTCCAACTCGAACTCCTCAACCGCCGCCTGCCGAAACCCCAGCACCCCAGCCGCGATCAACTCGCCCGACCCCGCCTCAGCCAGCCGAACCGCCTTCGCCGACCGATCAACCCCCAACACAAACCCACCGACCCCCGCCTGCCCACCCTGCACGCGCCGAGCCACCTCCCGAGCCGCCGCCCCCGGCCCACACCCAACCTCCAACACCCGCATCCCCACCCGCAACGGCAACGCGTCAACCACCTGCAACAGCCGCCCCGACAACCCCTCACCCACAAAACCACCTCCTGGACACCATCTTGCATTCACCCAGCCAGATCTCCAGGAACTGAAACGCCCGGCTTCAACCTGGTCGGTCGAACCCGGGCGCTCGGTCTTGCGGGTACTGGGTGGGTCAGGCGTCGGAGCTCTTCTTCCAGAGGTTGATGCCGGCTTCTACGGCGTCGGCGTCGATGGCCTCGAGCTCTTCGGGGGTGAACTTGAGGTTGTTCACCGCGGCCAGGTTGTTCTCGAGCTGGGCGACGCTGGAGGCGCCGATCAGGGCGCTGGTGACGCGGTCGTCGCGCAGCGTCCAGGCGAGGGCGAGCTGGGCGACGGACTGACCGCGCTCCTTGGCGATCTCGTTCAGCGCGCGGACGTGCTTCAGCGTGTCCTCGGTGAGCGAGTCCGGGTTCAGCGACTTGCCCTGCGCGGCGCGGGAGTCCGCGGGCACGCCGTCCAGGTAGCGGTCGGTCAGCACACCCTGCGCCAGCGGCGAGAACGCGATCACGCCGACCCCGAGTTCACCGACGGTGTCCAGCAGGTCCTCCTCGATCCAGCGGTTCAGCATCGAGTACGACGGCTGGTGGATCAGCAACGGCGTCCCGAGCTCCTGCAGGATCCGCGCCGCCTCCCGGGTCCGGTCCGCCGAGTACGACGAGATCCCGGCGTACAGCGCCTTGCCCGAGCGGACCGCGGCGTCGAGCGCGCCCATCGTCTCCTCGAGCGGGGTGTCCGGGTCGAACCGGTGCGAGTAGAAGATGTCGACGTAGTCCAGGCCCATCCGGCTCAGCGACTGGTCCAGCGAGGCGAGCAGGTACTTCCGCGACCCGCCGCCCTGACCGTACGGGCCCGGCCACATGTCGTAGCCGGCCTTGGTCGACAGGATCAGCTCGTCGCGGTACTTCGCGAAGTCGCGGGCGAAGTGCGTCCCGAAGTTCGTCTCCGCGGAGCCGTACGGCGGACCGTAGTTGTTGGCCAGGTCGAAGTGCGTGACGCCGAGGTCGAACGCCCGGCGCAGGATGTCGCGCTGCGTGGCGAACGGCTTGTCGTCGCCGAAGTTGTGCCACAACCCGAGCGAGATCGCCGGCAGCATCAACCCGCTGCGCCCCGTCCGCCGGTAGGCCATCTGGTCGTCGTACCGGTCCTGAGCGGCTACGTAATCAGTCACGAGACCTCAGTCTGCCTCATGTCACGACAAGTTCAAACCCCCTTGTTTTACAGCAGAAACCCGATCACTGACACCCAGAACCCCGCCTTCTTGATCGGGGTGGGACGTCAGCTGTGCGGCGGGGTGAAGTGCCCGGGCCAGTCGGAGTAGCGGATCCGGGAGATGGAGCGCACCTCACCGAGCGTGGACCACTCGTCCTTGCCGAGCCGGGCCAGCGGCCGCAGCAGCTGGATCTCCGGGCGTCCGCCGGCCATCACCGCCGCGTCGACCGCGATGTGGCGGACCCGGCCGATCACCACCGTCGAGTCACCCAGCTCGAGCGTGGTGTGCAGGGTGCACTCGATCGCCACCGGCGACTCCGCGACCCGCGGTACGGCGACCGTCCGCGCCGGTTCGGTCGTCAGCCCGACGGCCTCGAACTCGGAGACCTCCGGCGGGAAGTTCGTCCCGGTGGCGTTGACCCGCTCGAACAACGGCTCGGCGGCGAAGTTCACCACGAACTCGCCGGTCGCCTCGACGTTGTTCAGGCTGTCCTTGCGCCCGACCGAGGTGAACTGCACCATCGGCGGCTGCACGCAAGCCACGGTGAAGAACGAGTGCGGCGCGAGGTTGAGCACACCCTCCGCGGACCGGCTCGACACCCACGCGATCGGCCGCGGCACCACCACGGAGTTCAGCACCGCGTAGAACTCCCGACGGCCGAGCTCTTCCGGATCCAGATCCACTCGCACGCCCGCAGTACATCAAATCCAGTGGACGCCGCCGCACCCCGGCACAAGGATCGTGGGACGGAGCACCGACCCAAGGGAGGTGTGAGTGGGCGCAACCGACGAGTCACCCGACCAAGCCGGCCACGAATCAGCCGACCAAGCCAGTCGCGAGTCACCTGGGCAGGCCGCTGACGAGCTGCCGGTCGGTGTCGCTGCGATCGGCCGCCGCCACGGCGTCCCGGCAGACCAGGTGACCGAGGTCGCCGGAGGCGTCGCGAACCGCGGTTTCACACTAGGCGAGACCCTCTTCCTCAGGATCGCGCGCCCGGGCTTCGAGGACGACCTGCGCAAGGAGGCCTCCGTCGTACCGTTCGCACGGTCCGCCGGCGTCCTGACCCCCGCGATCGTGGTGTACGACGACACCCGCCAACTGATCGACGCGCCGTACGCCGTGATGGAACGCGTGCACGGCACCGAACCAACCGACGTACCGCCAGGGCTGGCCGAGCAACTGGCCCGCCTCCACCTCGCAGAGCCCACCGACCTCCCCGACGTCCCGAAGGACGATCGCGACGACCCCTGGCCGCTGGTCGACGACCTCGCCGAGCGCGGCTACCTCGACCCCGGTACGGCGAACTGGCTGAGCGACTGGTTCAACCGCCTGGCCGACCGCTTCGACCGCTTCGAGCCGAAGGTCCTGATCCACGGAGATGTTGCCGCACACAACCTTCTCGCCACACCGAGCGGCCGGCTCAGTGCGCTGATCGACTGGGGTGACGCCGCCTGGGCCCCACGAGCCATGGACTTCGCCAAGCTCCCACTCGACCACGTAGCCACGATCCTCCCGACCTACGTCCGGCACCACCACGCTCTCGCGCCCGGCCAACCCGCCGTACAAGAAGACGAGCTCGCCGCCGCCACACTCTGGTTCCACCTCCATTGGGGTCTGGGCAAACTCACCGCACCGCCGTGGCCCGGCCAGCGCCATTGGACCGCGCCGCCGGCCAGCCGCGTCCTAGGTCTCCTCAAGTTCTTCACCGCCGCTCCGCCCGCTCCCTGGGCGACCCTCACCTGACGGCCGCCCAGGCGGGCCATTCGCGAATTCCTCGTGGGCGAGACGCTCAGCCAGGGATTGGAGGTCAGGGGACAGCCGGAGCGGGAGGTCGTCGGTGGCGCGGGTGGTGGCGAGCCGCCAGGTGGGGGACGGGGAGTCGAAGGTGACCAGGTGGACGTCCGGGGACAGCGGTCCCGGGTCGTCGGTATAGGAGCGGGCAGCGAGGTTGAGCATCAGGCCCAGAGCCGGGATGACGGACAGGTCGCGGATCACGTGGATCAGGAACAGGTCGCGGGCCGGGACGGCGGCCAGCACGCCGTACGGCGGGGGCTCGAGGTGGAGGGACTCGCGCAGGACGTTGTCGATGACCAGGGCCCGGGATGCGGAGAAGATGGTGCCGGTGACCAGGGCGATGGTGATGCCGTCATGCTCGACGTACTCGACGTGGTCCTGGAGTCGACGGAGGTTGGCCAGGCCGAGGCGCTCGGCGTCCGACCAGGTCAGCCCGAAGTCGCCCGGGTCGAGGTACATCGTCACGACGCCGTCCTGCGCGGTGGCGGGGACGGACAGCAGGCCCGGCAGGTAGTCCACCCGGTCCGCGCTCCACTCGCCCGGGAGCGAGCGGCGCGGGACGAGACGCTGGATCAGCTGCCGCGCGGGATCGTCGGGTGGCCGTGGCGGACCGTGGCGCAGCCGGTGCAGCACCTGGGTGAAGTGGTCCTCGATCAGCTCCGGCCAGCGGTCCTCGGTGTGTTTGGACACCCGGCGGGCCAGGTTGCTCAGGCCGAGGATCGGGCCGTCCGCGGACGGCGCGACCGGGACGAGGGCCGCGCCGCCCTCGTAGGTCAGGTCGAGGCCGAGGTGGGCCGCAGCGGTCAGCCCGAGCCGCACGAACCGCGCGGCCTGGCTGAGGGTGAGCGGGATCAGGACCGGGTGGGGCCGGTCGGAGTGGTTGCCTTGGGCACGTTCGGTGGAGCTGTCGATGGTCATCGTGGCCACCTCCTCGGCAGAGAAAGTACGAGGAATGGCGCCCGTTCCAGCCGGTCTTTTCGAACCTGTGGACAACCGCCCGGGATAGTCTGCGGCCACACCGTCCGATCCAGGAGGAGTCGAGCAGGATGACCAGCACGCCGTCGTCGCGGCCTACCTCGGAGACCCGGTTGTCGCTGTCACACATCACCGCCCAGAACGAGACCAACCTGCTGGGCACCGTGCACGGCGGCGTGATCATGACGCTGGTGGACTCGGTCGCCGGCGTGGTCGCGGCGCGGCACTCCGGCGGGCCCGCGGTCACCGCGTCGATGGACGAGATGACCTTCCTGGTGCCGGTCCGGGTCGGCGACGTGGTGCACTTCAGCGGCCAGGTGAACTGGACCGGTCGCAGCTCGATGGAGGTCGGCGTACGGATCACGGCCGACCGGTGGGACTCCGTGGGACCGGAGGTTCACGTGGCGTCGGCGTACCTGGTGTTCGTCGCGGTCGACGCGGACGGCAAGCCGCGCGAGGTCCCGCAGGTCGTGCCGGAGACCGACGAGGACCGGCGCCGGCTGCGCGAGGCCGAGATCCGCCGCAGCCACCGTCTCGCCCGCCGGGCGGCCATCATCGCCTCCCGCGAGGAAGACGCGGAGCAGGCAGCCGGGGACGCAAAATGACCTGGTTCACCAGTGCGCGACGGCATCCGTCGGCGGTCCTGCTGCTCGTTCAGTTGCTGGGCGTCCTCGTCTACCCGGCTATGGAGGGCTCCCGCGGCGGCCGCGTCGCGTTCGAGATCCTCGGCATCTTCGTCCTCGTGCTCGCGGTCTTCTCGGTCCGCGCCACCCCCGGCCTGACCTGGGTCAGCATCGGCCTGGGCATCCCGGCGGTAGTCCTCTCGCTGGTCGACGCGTTCAACCCGACCCAGCCCGTCGTGGTGATCTCCGCCGTACTGCACGCCGCCTTCTACTTCTACGCCGCCTACAGCCTGCTGCGGTACATGCTGTCCGACCATGACGTCAGCACCGACGAGCTCTACGCGACCGGAGCGACGTTCACCTTGGTGGCTTGGGGTTTCGCGTACGTCTACACCTTCGTGCAGGTGCTGGTGCCGGGCAGTTTCACCGCGGCGGTGAACGCGACCAGCGACCGGACGTGGATGGAGCTGCTGTTCCTGAGCTTCACCACACTGTCCAGCACCGGGCTCAGCGACATCGTCCCGGTCACGGCGTGGGGCAGGTCGGTCGTCATGCTCGAGCAGCTCGCAGGGCTCGGGTACGTCGCCATGGTCGTGTCCCGCCTGGTCGGCCTCACCATCACCAGACGGAGCAAGATCTAGGCCCGAGGCCAGCTCGCCAGCAGGTCTGCCGCAGCCCGCTGGGCCACCTCTGGCGCGTGCGGCATCGCAGCCACCCGGTAGGTGACGAGCGCGCCCTCGTGGAGGATGAGGAGACGGTCAGCGAGCTCGGACGGATCGGCAAGACCGGCCAGCGTCGCCTGGGCCTCGAACTCGGCCCGCATCCACTGCTTCTGCCCCACGATGACCGGCATCGCGGGGTGGTCGGGTGAAGCGAGCTCGACGCTCGCGTTGATGAAGCCACACCCGTTCCGCGCGCCCGCGACCCAGTCCGTCAGCGCCGCGAACAGCGCCAGGATCACCTCTTCCGGCGTCCCGGGATTCCGGTCCGCGAGCTGCTGGTCCAGGAACTCGTGCCACACCCGGTCACGCCGCTCCAGGTACGCCGCGATCAGCCGGTCCTTCGAGCCGAACCGGTCGTACAGCGTCTTCTTCGTCACGTCGGCGGCCAAGGCGATCGTGTCGACGCCGACCGCCCGGATGCCCTGCTCGTAGAACAGCGTGGACGCCGCGACCAGGATCCGCTCACCAGCCGGCGTCAGCCGGGTGGCCTCCGGCACCTGGCGGTCCACGAGCAGTCTCACCTGCTGATCGAGCATACTGACAGTATACCGACCGGTGTGGTTACTCTCGCGGCCATGACGACTCTGACGGTTCCGGTACGGCGGACGCGCTACCTGCCGTTGATCGCGGGCGCGGGCTTCGTCGTGCTCTGGAGCTGCGGCTTCATCGGCGCGCGCTGGGGGACCGAGTACACGAACGCGTTCGACCTGCTCGCCTGGCGGTTCCTGGTCGCAGGCGTGGTCGGAGCGGCGATCCTGGCGGTACGGCGACCAACTATCAGGCGCGCGGACCTGGCCACCCAGGTGTGGATGGCCCTCCTCACGCAGTGTGTCTACCTCGGCCTGATCTTCACCGGCATCGACCACGGCATCTCGGCCGGAGTCACCGCGCTCATCGGCTCACTCCAGCCGCTGCTGATCGCGACAGTCGCCGGACCGCTGCTCGGTGAGGCCGTCAGTCGGCGTCAGTGGATCGGTCTGGTCATCGGTGTCGTCGGAGTCGGCCTGGTCGTGGCAGACGACCTGCATGGCTCGCCCCTGTTGTTCCTGCTGCCGTTCGGTGGTCTGCTCGGCCTCGTCATCGGCACCTGCCTCGAACGCCGCCGCAAGCCCAGCACGAGCTCACTCGACGCACTCTGCCTGCAGAGCGTCGTCTCCGGCGTGTTCTTCATCGCACTGGCCACATCCACCGACCAGCTGACGGTGCCTCACCAAGCAGGCTTCTACGGCGCTGTGGTCTGGCTGGTGCTGCTGGCAACAGGTGGTGGCTGGGGCCTCTACCTGGTCAACCTCAAGCTGTCCGGTGCGACCCGCATCAGCAGCCTGCTCTACCTGGTGCCGCCGACCACGATGGTGTTCGCCTTCCTGATGTTCGGCGAGACCATTGGACCACTTGCCGTGATCGGCATGCTGGTGTGCGCGCTCGCCGTACTCCTGATCAGGTTGAACGCTACGCTGCGGGGATGGCGGAACCCCGGTGGCTGAACGAGAAAGAGCAGCACGCGTGGCGCGCGTTCATCGCGGCGCAGCGCGTGGTGAACACCCGGATCGAGCAGCAGCTGCAACGCGACGCAGGGATACCGCACACCTACTACGAGATCCTGGTCCGGCTGTCCGAGGCGCCTGACGGCCGGCTGCGGATGAGCGAGCTCGCAGTGGCCACGCAGGGATCGCGCAGCCGCCTCTCGCACGCGGTCAACCGGCTCGAGCAGGCCGGCTGGGTACGGCGGGAAGGCATCGAGTCGGACCGTCGCGGCCAGGTCGCGATCATGACCGACCTCGGCCGGCAGAAGCTGGTCGAAACCGCGCCCGGTCATGTCGAGGAGGTCCGCAAGTCGATCTTCGACGCGCTCGACGAGGAGCAGGTCGAACACCTCTACGACATCTGCGCCACGCTGGCCCGGCACTCGGGAGACACGGTAGACCGCGCCGCCTGGGAGCGCCGCTGACATGCAGCGCACTGCAGTAGCCGTCCTGCTGACAGCGCTCCTGCTGACCGGCTGCAGCGACACCGACGAACCCACCGCCGGCCCCAGCACAATGCCGTCATCCTCAGTGCCGGTCACACGCGAGCCCACGCCAACTCCCACGCCCAGCCCCACCCCGACGCCGACACCAACCCCCACGCCAACGCCGACTCCGGCCGGCTGTGTGGACCAGAAGCTGCAGGCCCTCACGCTGAGAGAGCAAGCGGCCCAGCTGATCATGACCGGCATCAGCGCCAACGGCATGACCTCGTCCCAGCGGCCCATCGTGCAGAAGCAGAAGCCCGGCGGCATCCTGCTGCTCGGCAGCGGCGGCAGCCTCTCCCACACGCGTACGGCGATGGCCACGGTCAACGCAGCCGCCACGGTCAAGGGCATCCGCCCACTGATCGCCGCCGACCAGGAGGGCGGGCAGATCCAGCGGCTGAAGGGCTCCGGGTTCGATCGCATCCCGTCAGCGACCGTGCAGGGCGGCTGGTCCAGCTCCAAGCTCACCGCGGAGGCCAAGGGCTGGGGCGGTCAGCTCAAGCAGGCAGGGGTCAACGTGGACCTCGCGCCGGTGGCAGACGTCGTACCAAGCTCACAGAAGTCGAGCAACGCACCTATCGGCCAGCTGAACCGCGAGTACGGCAACACGCCGGACGAGGTCGGGCCGCCGGTGCAGGCGTTCGTCAGGGGCATGCAGCAGGCCGGCGTGATGACGTCGGTCAAGCACTTCCCGGGACTCGGGCGCGTGCGCGGCAACACCGACTTCTCGTCCGGAGTGGTCGACAACGTCACCGTCCGCGGTGACGCGGACCTGCAGCCGTTCGCGGACGGGATCGCGGCCGGCGCCGACATGGTGATGATCGCCACAGCGACGTACACCAAGATCGACCCGAAGAACCGCGCGGTGTTCTCGCCGACGGTCATCCGGGGCATGGTGCGCGGTGACCTGAAGTGGGCCGGTGTGGTGATCACCGACGACGTCGGGGCGGCCGCCGAGGTGGCGTCGGTGCCGGCCGGCCAGCGGGCGACCCGGTTCGTCGCGGCCGGCGGCGACATCGTCATCAACGCCACGGCGGGGCTGACCGCCACGATGATCAACGCGCTGGTCTCCAGGGCCGAGCAGGACAAGGCTTTCGCCGCGCAGCTGACGAGTAGCGTGAGGCGTGTGCTGACACTCAAGGAGAGCCACGGCCTGGTGAGCTGCGGATGACGGAGGAGCAGGAACCCGACTACCGCTTCACGCTGGCGAACGAACGCACGTACCTGGCGTACCTGCGGACGTCGCTGGCCTGCTACGCGGGCGGGCTGTCCGCAGTGCAGTTCCTCGACCTGGGCCCGGACCGCTGGCCGGCCCGCATCATCGGTGTGGTTCTGGTCACTGCCGGAATCGTCACCACGGTCGGCGCCTTCCGCCGCTGGCAGCAGAACCTGACCGCCATGCGTATCGGCGGCCGGCTCCCGGTGACCAGGCTGCCCGTGATGCTCGGGGCAACAATCATCGTGGTCGGACTGATCGGCCTGATCTTCAGCCTGTGGCGGCAATGAACCGCGATCCCGGGCTGCAGCCGGAGCGGACCCTGCTCGCCTGGCGGCGGACCGCGCTCGGCCTGATCGCGAACGGGATCCTCTTGCTTGCCTCCGGCCACGGTACGTCGGACGTCCGCACCGGGCTCGGCATCGTCGTACTGGTCCTGTCGCTGGGTTGCTGGGCCGCGGTGAGCGCCGTCTACCGGCGTACCAAGGGGGCTCCGATCCATGCTCTCGGCCACCAACGGGTGCTCCGCGCCGCCGCCGGCCTGGTGCTCGTCGTGGGGCTGTTCGACCTGTACGCCGTACTCACACGCTGAAACCGATTGGTTACTCGCCGGTCGTGTCCAGGCGGCCGAGTTCACCGCGACGCGGTACGTTGGCCGGGCGGATGCCGCGTCAACGGTCCGTTCCCCCTAGCATGTTCACGGTTTGTCCCTCGTTCATCCGGAGCTTGAAGTGCCGTTACGTCTGCGTCCGAACGACCCGACGTTCTACGACCTTTTCACCGAGTCCGCCAACCACCTCGTGGACGGAGCACGGATCCTGGCCGAGCTGCTCGGCAGCACAGCGGGCACCGGGCTGTCCGCGAGTCACCAGATCGCCGCGCAGATGAAGGACGCCGAGCATGCGGCGGACGAGACCACGCACTCGATCATCCGGCGCGTGAACTCGACGTTCGTCACGCCGTTCGACCGCGAGGACATCTACCGGCTGGCCTCCGACCTCGACGACGTCATGGACTACATGGAGGAGGCGGTCGACGCCGTCCACCTGTTCAGCCTGGAGAAGCTGCCGGAGGAGATCGCCGAGCAGATCGAGGTGCTGCAGCGGGCCGCCCAGCTGACCGCGGAGACGATGCCGCGGCTGCGCACCATGAAGGACCTGGCCGAGTACTGGATCGAGATCAACCGGCTGGAGAACACCGGTGACGCGGTGCACCGGCGGCTGATCGCCAAGCTGTTCAGCGGCGAGTACGACGCGCTGATGGTGATGAAGGTGAAGACCGTGGTCGACCTGCTGGAGGCTGCGATCGACGCCTTCGAGCACGTCGCGAACACGGTCGAGCAGATCGCCGTCAAGGAGAGCTGAGCGTGGAGCTCACGCTCGTCGTCGCGGTGGTCGTCATCGCGCTCGTGTTCGACTACACCAACGGCTTCCACGACGCGGCGAACGCGATCGCGACGTCGGTCTCCACCCGTGCGCTGACCCCGCGGGTGGCGCTGGCGATGGCCGCGGTGATGAACTTCGTGGGTGCGCTGCTCGGCACCGAGGTGGCCGAGACGGTCGGCAAGGGCATCATCAGCACGCCGTCCGGCGAGCACGGGCTGGTGATCGTGCTCAGCGCGCTGATCGGCGCGATCACCTGGAACCTGATCACCTGGTACTTCGGCCTGCCCAGCTCCTCGTCGCACGCGCTGATCGGCGGCCTGGTCGGCGCCGGGCTCGCCTCGGCCAGCACGGTGCTGTGGTCCGGAATCCTGGACAAGGTCGTCATCCCGATGGTGCTGTCGCCGACGGTCGGCTTCCTCGGCGCGTTCGTCCTGATGATCACGATCCTCTGGGTGTTCCGGCGGGCCCACCCGGGCAAGGTGACCCGGGGCTTCCGGATGTCCCAGTCGCTGTCCGCCGCCGCGATGGCGCTCGGCCACGGCCTGCAGGACGCGCAGAAGACGATGGGCGTGATCTTCCTGGCCCTGCTCACCACCGGGCACGTGCAGGAGGGCGACGGCATCCCGGTGTGGGTCAAGCTGTCCGCCGCGACCGCGATCTCGCTCGGGACGTACTCCGGCGGCTGGCGGATCATGCGGACCCTGGGCCGGCGGATCATCCACCTGGACCCGGCCCGCGGCTTCGCCTCCGAGGCGGTCGCAGCGACCGTCCTGTACGTGATGGCGATCGGCCTGCACGCGCCGGTCTCCACCACCCACACGATCACCTCCGCGGTGATGGGCGCCGGCGCCACCAAGCGCCTGTCCGCGGTCCGCTGGGGTGTCGCCAGGGGCATCATCACCGCCTGGATCCTCACCATCCCGGCCGCCGGCGCGGTCGCCGCCCTCTGCTACGGCCTGGCCCACCTCATCCTGGAGTGATCCGCAGCTAGCGGTTCCACCGGCGGACGGCCTTGGCCACGTCCTTGGGGCGGATCGCGCCGAGGTTGAGCTCCCAGGTGGCGGCGAGGCGGTCGCCGAGGCCGGCCAGGTCGAGGTAGGCCTGCGGCCGCACCGCCACCACCCAGGTGGCCGCGGCCGCGTGGCCCTGCTGGAACAGCAGGTGGTTGGCGGTCGCCTCGAGCTTGCTGCGGTTCTCGCCGTCCAGCCCGCTCGCGGCCCAGTCCTGGACGATCGCGCCGTCGTCTGCGGTCATCCGGGCCAGGTACGTCAGCGGGCCGCGCCAGAAGCCGCGGCTGCCGATGTTGTCCAGGCTCTCCAGCGGGAACCAGCCGTTCTGGCAGCGCCGCCCGTTGACCGCGGACTCCACCTCGCGGGCCTGCCCCGGGGTCAGGCCACGGACCGCCCAGTCGAGGAAGAACGCGCCGACGTCGGGGATCTCCTCCGCGACGTGCGGAGCCACGGTCAGTATCCCCGGCTCGAAGAGATGCAGCTCTTCGGATGACTTCACCAGCACTTCCCCCGCCCGCCTGAGTACGACGGCCGCGTGCGCCACCACCCGGCCGAGACACAGGGACCCCCCAGGTTCCTGCAACTTCAACAAGTGCCTTTAGTACCCCCGCGGCGTACCGGGGTCAAGATCCTGTCCGGTAGCCGACTACTTCTTGCGAGCCGCCCGGCGGGCCAGTTCCTCCCGGTCCAGCCGCTCGGCCTCCGCGGGGGTCGGCGCGCTCCCGCCGTACGAGGCCGGCAGCCACCAGGCGCCGGCGGGCTGCTCGGGGTAGGCGCGGATGGTGCGGTCGAGCATGCCGGCCATGGTCGAGCGCAGGTGCGCGGTCGCCTCGGCCGGGTCGTCGTCCGCGGTGACCGTGATCGGCTCGCCGATGGTGATCGCGATCGTGCGGTGCCGGGAGAAGTCGCGCGGATGGTCCTTGGTCAGCATCCGCTGCGTCCCCCACAGGATCATCGGCAGCACCGGTACGGCGGCCTCGGCGGCCATCCGCACCGTGCCGGACTTGAACTCCTTCAGTTCGAACGACCGGCTGATCGTCGCCTCCGGGAAGACGCCGACCACCTCGCCGGCGTTCAGGTACTCGATCGCCTTGCGGTACGACGCCGTACCGGCCGCGCGGTCGACCGGGATGTGGTGCATCCCGCGCATCAGCGGGCCGGAGACCCGGTCGCGGAACAGCACCTCCTTGGCCATGAACCGCACCAGCCGCTTGCTCGGCAGCGCGCCGAACCCGCCGAGCACGAAGTCGACGTACGAGATGTGGTTCATCGCGATCACCGCACCGCCGGTCCGCGGCACGTTCTGCGTCCCGGTCAGCTGGAACTTCAGGTCCAGCACCTTGAACGCCGTCTTCGCGAAGCCGATCACCGGCGGGTACACGAGGTCGCGCATTCCCGAACGCTACCGGCTGCACGCAAACCGCGGGCGTGACGCGCCCCACGGAATCCCGTATGCAGTTCTCCGTTAGGGTGGACGGCGACAACTTCAGATCGCGGGAGCTCGCACCGAAGCGGGCTGAGAGGGCGGCTGGCCAGGAAACCTGTCCGGCGCCGCCGACCGCCGAACCTGTCCGGGTAATTCCGGCGTAGGGAGCAGCAACGTGACGACCATCGGAAACAGCGTTGGGTCTCGGGTCCGTCCGAGTGTCACCACCGGCCCGATCTCGGGCTCGGAGAAGATCTACCGCGGCGAGCTGAACGTTCCGGCCCGCCGCGTCCACCTCACCAACGGCGAGCACTTCGACCTGTACGACACGTCCGGCCCGTACACCGACTCCGCCGCGCGGATCGACGTACAGGCCGGTCTGCCCGCGCTCCGGCGGGACTGGATCGCCGGCCGCGAGCCGTTGACGCAGCTCGGGCACGCCCGGGCCGGAACCATCACCGAGGAGATGAGGTACGTCGCCGTCCGGGAGGGCGTCGACCCGGAGTTCGTCCGGGACGAGGTGGCCCGCGGCCGGGCGGTGATCCCGGCGAACCGGCGGCACCCGGAGTCCGAGCCGATGATCATCGGCAAGAGGTTCCTGGTGAAGGTGAACGCGAACATCGGCAACTCGGCCGTGACCAGCTCGATCGAGGAGGAGGTCGAGAAGCTGGTCTGGGCGACCCGGTGGGGCGCGGACACCGTGATGGACCTGTCCACCGGCAAGAACATCCACGAGACGCGGGAGTGGATCCTGCGCAACTCACCGGTGCCGATCGGGACGGTCCCGCTGTATCAGGCGCTGGAGAAGGTGAAGGGCGACCCTGCCGCGCTGTCGTGGGAGGTCTACCGCGACACGGTGATCGAGCAGTGCGAGCAGGGTGTGGACTACATGACCGTGCACGCCGGCGTCCTGCTGCGGTACGTCCCGCTGACCGCGCAGCGGATCACCGGGATCGTGTCGCGCGGCGGTTCGATCATGGCCGCGTGGTGCCTGGCGCACCACCAGGAGTCCTTCCTCTACACGCATTTCGCCGAGCTCTGCGAGATTCTTCGCGAGTACGACGTGACGTTCTCACTCGGCGACGGGCTCCGGCCGGGGTCGATCGCGGACGCCAACGACGCGGCCCAGTTCGCCGAGCTGCGGACCCTCGGCGAGCTCACCAAGATCGCCTGGGAGCACGACGTCCAGGTGATGATCGAGGGCCCGGGACACGTCCCGATGCACAAGATCGCCGAGAACGTGCGGCTCGAGGAGGAGCTGTGCGGCGAGGCGCCGTTCTACACTTTGGGGCCGTTGGCAACTGATGTGGCGCCGGCCTACGACCACATCACCTCGGCGATCGGCGCGGCCCAGATCGGCTGGCTCGGCACGGCGATGCTCTGCTACGTCACGCCGAAGGAACACCTCGGCCTGCCGGACCGCGACGACGTGAAGACCGGGGTGATCACCTACAAGATCGCCGCCCACGCAGCCGATCTGGCCAAGGGGCACCCGGGTGCGCAGGACTGGGACGACACGTTGTCCAAGGCAAGGTTCGAGTTCCGCTGGGAGGACCAGTTCAACCTCTCGCTGGACCCGGACACGGCGCGGTCGTACCACGACCAGACGCTGCCCGCCGAGCCCGCCAAGACCGCGCACTTCTGCTCGATGTGCGGGCCGAAGTTCTGCTCGATGCGGATCACCGCGGACATCCGCGCGTACGCCGAGGAGAAGGGCCTGACCTCCGCCGAGGCCATCGAGGCCGGCTTCGCCGAGATGTCGGAGACGTTCAGGTCGCACGACAAGAAGCTGTACCTGCCGCTGGCTGAATGAGCACCGGACCGCCAGGCCATCACAATCGCCGGCGATCGGCGCGCGCCCGCTGCCGGCGTCTCAGAGGGCGCAGTTGTGATGGCCTGGCGGTCCGCATCGTGCTGACTCCGCGTGAAGTCGCGGGGCGAGTCGAGATGCCGAGCAGGCCGGATCCAGCGGAGAATTGGGAAACCGGCGGGCCTGCGGGGCGGTCACTGGGAGTGATCGGGTGAACCGATTCAGGTTTTTTCCTTCACTCTACGTGAATAAGACTGTAGCCTTAACGCGTTGGGAAGGAGGTGCAGGGCGGTGGTCTTCGTTCTCACAGTAGATCAGCGGGGCAGCCGAAGCATGACCGATCTCGTACCCGAGCTGCTGAACACCCTGAACCGGCGGCCGCGGCGGACCGGTTTGCTCCGGAAGTTCGAGCGGACGGCCGGCGACGAGGTGCAAGGAGTGCTCTCGGAGGCGCGCGCGACCATCGACGTGATCGTCGAGCTGCTGCGTTCGGACACCTGGTACGTCGGTCTGGGCGTCGGCGACGTCGCCCAGCCTCTGCCCCGCAGCACGCGAGCGGGCAGCGGCGAGGCGTTCGTGAACGCGCGGGAGGCGGTGAACCGGGCGAAGTCGAGTCCGCACCATGTCAACGTGGTCGGCTCCGACGCCCGGGTCGCGGAGCAGGTGGAGACAGTGCTGTGGCTGATGGCGTCGGTGCTGCGGCGGCGTAGCGAACGCGGCTGGGCGGTAGCCGACCTGCTGGCCGAAGGACTCACCAGGCGGGAGATCGGCGTGAAGCTGGGGATCAGCCAGTCGGCGGTGACGCAACGGGCCCAGGCGGCCGGCTTCGCCGAGGAGCAACGCGGACGGAAGCTGGCAGCCGAGCTGCTGGGCGCAGGGGTCGCTGCGTGACGGCACTCATCCTGTCGTTGACCGCAGCCGCCCTGGTCCTCGCCGTGATCGCGTGGGTGCCCAAGGCGGGCTCTCCAGTGCAGATCGTGCTCAGCGGGGTGATGCTGGCCTGTCTGGTGGCCGTCGGCCTCCTGCTGCTCGCAGGCGACGGCGTCGAGGGCTGGCGCGAGCGCTGGTGGAACGTGCTGCTCCTGCTGGCCGGCGGGCTCGCAGTCACCGGTGGCGGGCCGCTGACGACCTCTGTGCTGGCCCTGGTTGACCGAGGCAACACAAGAGCCCAGTCGACGCAGAAAGCCGGTGAGGTACTGCGTGGCGGCGCGCTGATCGGTTCACTCGAGCGCGGCGCCATCTACGCGGCCCTGGTGGCGGGCTGGCCGGAGGGTCTCGCGATCGTGCTGGCCATCAAGGGACTGGCCCGCTACCCCGAGCTGCGCAGCCCGGATCAGCCCGCCTCGGTCACCCCGCAGGCAGTGGCCGAGCGCTTCATCATTGGCACCTTCACCAGTGTCCTGTGGTCGGTCACCTGCGCCGGCTTCCTGCTGTCGCGCTAGTCCGTCTTGACGACGTAGGTGGTCATCACCTTGTCGTGCCAAGTCTGCTTCTGGTCGTCCCACAGCGGCCACAGCAGGTTCAGGAAGCAGGCGTTGTTGAAGAGCCCGCTCAGGAACTCGCGCAGGAACGACCTGCCGGCGCCGATCGGCTGGAACGACTGGGCGTCGACCAGGCGCAGGCGCAGCGCGCTCTTGCCGACGCTCTGCCCGGTCTTGCCCTGGCGGAAGACCCGGTTCCACAGCCCCAGGCCGATGCTGGCCAGGATGCCGAGCACGAAGAGGATGATCGCGAACGCTCCCGGGGCGTCGTTGGACGACGACAGGTCGTCGGAGCGCATCGCGATGTCCGCGATGAAGACGCCGTACCCGATCGCGATCGGCACGCCGCTGATCAGGCCGTCGATCAGGTAGGCGCCGGCGCGCGGTGCCCAGTCGGCGAGGGGCGCCTGCGGTACGCCGTACCCGTAGCCGTACTGCGGCTGCTGCCCATAGGGGTTGTAGCCCTGCTGCTGCGGGTGACCGTACTGTGGCGGCTGCCCGTACTGCGGCTGCCCGTACTGCGGGCCGTACTGGGGCTGCCCGTACTGCGGCTGGCCGTAGGGAGGCTGGCCGTGGGGAGGTTGCTGTCCGTACGGCGGGCGGTCCTGCGGTGGTGGTCCCGGAGTGCTCATCGATTCCATCTCTTCCAGCGTCGGAAGGCGTCAGCAGGCGTTCAGAGGCGGATGACCACGTCGTTGACGACCTTGTCGTGCCAGGTCTGCTGCTTCTCGTCCCACAGCGGCCAGAGCACGTTGAGAGTACAGATGTTGTTGAACAGCACCGCGCAGAACTCGCGGCCGAAGGTCGAGCCGATACCGATCAGCCGGCCGGTCCCGGCGTGCACGACCTTCAGCCCGGTGACCTTCTTGCCGAACGACTGGCCGGTGCGGCCCTGCTGGACGACCCGGTTCCACACCCAGACCAGGAACGCGACGAAGAACCCGCTCAGCATCGCGATCCCGCCGCCCGCGCCGAGCTCCTCCTGGTCGCCGTCGACGACCAGCGCCACGATGATCCCGGTGACAGTGGGGATGAACTGGATCAGCGAGTCGAGCAGCGACGCGCCGACCCGGATCGGCCAGCCGGCGAGCTGCCCGGGCGGCGCGTAGCCGTAGCCGTACGCCGGTCCTTGTCCATAGGGGTTGTAGCCCTGCGGAGGCTGGTACGGAGGGGTGCTCACCTGGGGTCCTCTCTGGGGCGGTCCGGAATCGCAGGGACGAGTATCGCGGATCGGTCCGGGAACGCCGAACGCCGCGGCCACAACAGGCCACGGCGTCCGGTGTTGCGCGGTGCTACGTCAGAGCTTGATGACGTAGGTGTTGTTGATCTTGTCCGCGAAGGTCTGCTTCTTCTCGTCCCACAGCGGCCACAGGTAGCCGATGTAGCAGGCGGCGCTGTCCAGGATGTGGGTCAGCTGGCGCACGAAGGTCTTGCCCGCGCCGATCGGCTGGCCGGTGTCCGCGCCGACCAGCTTCAGGCCCAGGACCTGCTTGCCGACGGTCTGGCCGGTGCTGCCCTGGCGGATCACGACGTTCCAGATCGCCAGGCCGATGCCGATCAGGTAGAAGATGATCGCGACGATGGCCAGGTTCTCGTTGGCCGAGAACGCGCTGCCGATGCCGTACGGCACACCGACGATCAGGCCGTCGATCAGCGCGCCGCCGACCCGGTTCGGCCAGGCGGCGAGGTTACCGGGGACGCCGCCGAAGCCCGGCTGGCCGTACTGCTGCGGGTAGCCCGGCTGCTGGCCATACTGGCCCGGCTGCTGCCCGTACTGCCCAGGCTGCTGCGGGTACCCCGGCTGCTGGCCGTACTGCGCCGGCTGCTGCTGAGCGTACTGGGCCGGCTGCTGCTGCCCGTATCCGTCAGGCTGGGCGTAGCCCGGCTGCTGCTGAGCGCCGTAGCCGGGCTGCTGCCCGTACTGGCCCGGCTGCTGCCCGGGCTGTCCGTACTGGCCTGGCTGGCCGTACTGACCCGGCTGCTGCGCGTCCTGCGGGCCGTAACCCGGCGGTGGCGTCGGAGAGCTCACGACGATCCCTTCTACTGATAGCTACTTGAGGAGTGAGTTGCAGGCTAGTGGTCCGACGGCTCACACACCCTGACGGATCCCACGAGATGAGAGTTACCGTTGTCGGGTGAGCCTTTCGCTGAACGTCGTACTGCGGCCGACCGGACCGGTCCAGCCTGTGGACAGGCGGGTGCTGGGGCTGGCCGCGACAGGGGTGGGCGGCTTCGGCCTCGCCGCCGTCTACCAGCTGTCCGGCGGGCGGATCGGAATTCCTTGCCTCCTGCACGCAACCACGGGGCTGAACTGCCCGTTCTGCGGCGCCACCAGGATGGCTGCGGCGCTGCTACGCGGCGATCTGGTCGCCGCCTGGCACTTCAACCCGGTGGTGCTGGTCCTCGGCCCGCTGATCGGTGTTGCCGTCGGCTACCAATTGCTTGCCTGGTCGCTGGAGTCGCTCCGGCTGGTCCGGCTGCCGCGGCTGACCATGAGCCCACGCACGGTGGACTGGGTGGTCAAGGGCCTGATCGCCCTGTTCGTCGTGTACGGCGTCGCGCGCAACCTGAACTGAACCGCCGCCACGACCGGGCGGCGGTTCAGCGTCGCGCTCAGTAGTTGACCAGGCCGGTGGCGTAGGACACGATCGACAGCGCGATCGAGACGATGCCGCCGATCCAGGCCACCTTGGCCAGCGTGTCCGGCCGGCCCTGCTCCCGGAACTTGCTCTGGGCAATCAGTCCGAGGACGATCGAGGCCGGGCCGCAGCAGAACCAGCAGACGATGCCGATGATCGACAGGGTCTGCGGGGTGTTGTTCTGCGGGACGCCGCTGCCGTAGCCGTAGCCGCCGCCCTGGCTCGGGTACTGGCCGTAGCCGCCGGGCTGCTGCTGGGCGTAGGAACCCGGGTACTGCCCCGGCTGCTGCTGGCCGTAGCCCGGCTGCTGACCGTACTGCCCCGGCTGGCCCGGGTACTGGCCCGGCTGGGACTGCCCGTACTGGCCGTACTGCCCGGGCTGCTGGCCGTACGGCGACTGCTGCCCATAGCCCGGCTGCTGCTGCCCGTATTCAGGCTGCTGCTGTCCATACGGGGACTGCTGCTGCCCGTACCCGCCCGGCTGCCCGTACTGACCAGGCTGCTGCCCGTACTGGCTCGGCTGGTCGTCGTCCGGCTGGCCGGGGGCTTCGCCGTACTGGCTAGGCCTGTCCTGCTCGCCGTACTGGCCGGGCTGTTCTCCAGGGGTCTCGCCAGGGGTGTCCTGCGGCCGGTTCGGGTCGTTCGGGTCGTCGCCCGGAGGCGTCGGAGTGCTCACCGCGGTCCCTTCTGAGAACGTCGAGGAATCCTCGCAGGTTATCTTTTCCACCGGGCGGTGGTCACGCGCCCACTCCGGATCCCTTGAACACTTAAGGTTGGCCGGGTGACTCAACCCCCTCAGCCCCCGGCGTCCGACGGCCGTCCCGGGGATCCCGCGCCGGACCCGACCCGCCACCTCCCGGTTCAGTACGAGCCGCCGACGCCGACGTTCGTGGCGGCGCCGCCCGCGCAGCCCGGGCCACCGCCGGGGCCGTACCAGCCGCCGGTCGGCGGTCCGTACCAGCCCGCGCAATCCCTGCCGCTGCAGGGCTTCCCGACCGGGCCGGTGCTGGTGACCGTCGGCGACATCTCGGTCGAGCAGTTCCGGATCGTCACCCCGGCCGGCGTGCTGCCCACCCAGGGCACGAACTGGTCCGCGATGGACATGTCCCGGACCGAGGAGAAGATCCCGGCCTGGGCGATCATTCTGGCCATCGTGTTCGCGCTCGCCTGCCTGCTCGGCCTGCTCTTCCTGCTCTGCAAGGAGCGCAAGACCACCGGCTTCGTCCAGGTCACCGTGCAGAACGGCAACCGCACGCACAACACCCACGTCGGCGTGAGTTCACCCCGCGAGGTCGCCGACACCCTTGCCCGGGTCAACTTTGCCCGGAACGCGGCCGAGGCACTCGTCGCCGAGCGGTCCGACACGGTCGCGATCGGCGTCGG
>NZ_JBSFBL010000076.1:0-27617 GCF_053592935.1 Kribbella sp. NPDC002412 | reverse complement strand
GGCGTTCGCGCCCGAGCGGGCCGCGACGTCGAGGATCTTGGCGATGTTCAGGTAGGAGTCGGCCGGTGTCGCGCCGTCCAGCGAGTACGCCTCGTCGGCGAGCCGGACGAACAGCGCGTCGCGGTCCTGCTCGGCGTACACGGCGACGCTGCCCAGCCCCGCGTCGGCGGCGGCGCGGACGACCCGGACGGCGATCTCGCCCCGGTTCGCGACCAGCACCTTGGTGATCTGCTTGCTGTCGGACACAGCTGACTCCCTTCGGCCAGCCCGAGTCTAGGGTGAACGACCCCTTCGGGGAGACAGGGCGTTGCTCACACCGTAAGCGATCGCTCGAAGAAGGATTCCAGTACGACGACCGTCTGGGTGCTCGTCACACCGTCGACCTGGTGCAAGGCCCGCAGGGTCGCCTGGAGGTCCTCGGTGGTCGCCGTCCGGACCTTGACCAGCACGGACGCCGGCCCGGCGATGATGTGCGCCTCCTCGACCGCCGGGATCTCCCGCAGCGCGCGCAGCGTCGGCTCGTCGCCCATCCAGGCGTCCGCGTCGAGCAGCACGTAGGACAGGACCCCGCGGCCGAGCGCGGCCGGGTCGACCTCGATCGTGGTCCGCCGGATCACGCCGGCCGCTTTCAGCTTCCGGACCCGCTCGTGCGCGGCGCCCGCGGACAACCCGACCGCCTGCCCGAGCGCGGCGTACGACTGGGTGGCGTCCTCCTGCAGAAGCGCCAGCAGCTGTCGATCCGTATCGTCTATGGACATCGTCACCCTTTACCAAACCTCATCCGATCAACTACAACGATAACAGGATGAGATTCAATGAAGGAGTCCAATGACCATCACGCTGTCACCGCCGCCGCACCGGATCCGGGCCGAGTTGGTCGTCCTCGACGACCGGTTCCGCGCGATCGCCGGCGACGAGTACGTCGAGTGCCTGTACGACGGCGGTCGCTGGCTCGAAGGACCGGCGTACTCACCCGCCTGGCGCTGCCTGGTCTTCAGCGACATCCCGAACGACCGGATGCTCCGCTGGGACGAGGTCTCCGGCCAGGTATCCGTCTTCCGCGAGCCGTCCGGCTACGTCAACGGCAACACGATCGACCGCCGGGGCCGGCTGATCAGTTGCTCGCAGGGCGACCGCCAGGTCATCCGGACCGAGTACGACGGACGCCGTACGGTGCTCGCCTCGCACTTGCACGGCAACCGGCTGAACAGCCCGAACGACGTGGTCGTGAAGAGCGACGACTCGGTCTGGTTCACCGACCCGCCGTACGGGATCACCTCGGACTACGAGGGGCACGCGGCCGAGCAGGAGATCGACGGCTGCCACGTCTACCGGATCGCGCCGGACGGCGTGCTGACCGTGGTCGCGGACGACTTCACCCGCCCGAACGGGCTGGCGTTCTCGCGCGACGAGACCCAGCTGTACGTCGTGGACACGCCGGCCAAGCACATCCGCCGCTTCGACGTGGACGGGGACAAACTGCGTGGCGGCGAGGTGTTCGCGCCCTGCACGGCCGGGATGTTCGACGGCATCCGGCTGGACAGCGCCGGCCGGGTCTGGGCGGCGACGCACGAAGGCGTCCACTGCTTCGACCCGGACGGCACTCTGATCGGCAAGCTGCTGCTGCCGGACATCACGTCCAACCTGACCTTCGGCGGCCCCAAACGCAACCGCCTCTTCATCACCGCAACCACATCCGTCTGGTCCTGGCTCGTCACCACAACTGGAGCCTGATCATCGGGAGGTCCACCGGGCGGTCTTGCGGCCCACGTCGTATCGAAACGGAATAGGGTTTCCGGGGTAGCCGATCTTGAGGAGTGACGATGACGGGCATTCTCGAGCCGCTGGCCGGTACGGCGCCGGCCGTCTGGGAGAAGCTGGACGACCGGTTTGCCGGGATCCGCGGCGACCGGCTGCTGGAGCGGCTGTGGACCGGCGGGCGGTGGGTGGAAGGCCCGGTGTACTCGCCGGCCGGCCGCTACCTGCTCTGGAGCGACATCCCGAACGACCGCATCCTGCGCTGGGACGAGACGTCGTACCAGGTCTCGGTCTTCCGGCACCCGGCCGGCAACACCAACGGGCACACGCTGGACACCGAGGGCCGCCTGGTCAGCTGCGAGCACGGCAACCGCCGGGTCACCCGCACCGAGCACCACGGCGCCGTCACCGTGCTGGCCTCCGAGTACGACGGGAAGCGGCTGAACAGCCCGAACGACGTGGTGGTCAAGCGCGACGGGTCGGTCTGGTTCACCGACCCGGCGTACGGGATCGACAGCGACTACGAGGGGTACAAGGGCGAGATCGAGACCGGCGGCTGCCACGTCTACCGGATCTCGCCGGACGGCGTGCTGACCCGGGTCGCCGACGACTTCAACCGGCCGAACGGGCTGGCGTTCTCGCCGGACGAGTCGTTGCTCTACATCGCCGACTCCGAGGAGGGCACGCTGCGGGTGTTCACCGTCGACGGCGACAAGCTGTCCGGCGGCGAGCTGTTCGCGGAGTGCGGCAACGGGATCTTCGACGGCATCCGGCTCGACACCGAGGGCCGGATCTGGGCCTCGGCCGCTGACGGCGTGCACGTCTACCACCCGGACGGCACCCTGCTCGGCAAGCTCCTGGTGCCCGAGACGGTCTCCAACCTGGTCTGGGGCGGTCCGAAGCGCAACCGCCTCTTCCTGACCGCGACCACCTCGGTCTACTCGGTGTTCACGACCGTCAACGGTGCCCCCGGCCCGTACGGCCCGCTGCGCTGACGGTTCCCTCTCGCGGGGGAGGTCGTTGGTCCTGCAGATGGATCACCGCGGCGGGGTGTGAATGACAGCGTGCTTCGGGTGGCCCGCAATGGGCGGGCCGGACCCGAGGGAGTTCACGTGCTCAGCCCGAAATTCGTCCGTCGACTGGTCCCTGCCGGGGCACTGGCCGTGCTCGCGGCCGTCGGCGCCGTAGCAGCACCGGCGGCCGCCGGCCAGGACCCGGTGATGCAGGTGTCCGGCGCCGCGGGCGGTCGGTTGGGGCCGGAGTGGCCGGGGATGGAAGGCGACCCCGTGCGGTTCGAGATCGACGGCAAGGCCACCGATCCGCTGCACCCGTCCGGGTCCTTCCACGTCGTCCACCGCAAGCCGGACGGCCGGCTGCTGGCCGAGTTCAGTGGCCGGATCACCAGCCTGAAGGCCGTCGACGAGGTCGCGATCGTGACTGGCGTGATCGAGGCGGCGGAGCATCCCGACATAGACCTGGAGTTCGTCGGCAAGCCGGTCGCGATGACGGTGTACGACGGTGGAGATCACGACCGGATCGGTTGGGCGTGGGGCTTCTTCGGCGCCCCGGTGAGCCTGCTCCAGGGCGTCGCGCCGTCCTTCGAGCTGACCGCCGGTGGCTTCCGGGTCGACGGGGGACCCCGCCATCACGGTGCTCAGGGCAATGGTCCGGAGGTGCAGGTGCAGTCCGGCGACGGTACGACGGTTGCCGCCGTACTCGGTGGTCCGGGCCCGACCGGCGGCGCCCTGCGCTTCGAGCTCGCGGCGCGCGTTCCGGCCGGGGGCAACGCGACCCAGGTCCAGGGCCGCTTCCACTTCGTCGAGCGTGGCAAGGCGGACATCGAAGGCCGGCTCACCTGCCTGCAAGCCGGTGGTCCCGTCGCGATCACGACCGGCGTGGTGACCAGGTCGAACGATCCGGCCCAGGTCGGCAAGCCGGTGTCGTTCTCACTCAAGGACGGGAAGGTCGACCGCATCGGCTGGCTCTGGAGCTGGTCCGCCGACCGGCCCCCGATCGCCGACTGCATGTCGACTGTGCCCTCTTACGCCCCGCGGTGGGGCGGGCTCGCCGTACTGCCTCAGGCCTGACGATCCCGGGTACGGCGCTGCGTGGCGCCGTACCCGGGGTTGGGTCAGAAGTTCTTCTTCACCTGGTCGATGACGGTGAACACGGCCAGGAATCCGAACGCGAGGAACGAGAAGCCCAGCACCGCGGTGCGTAGCTTCGTGATCCGGATCGCGTGCGGCAGCGCCCGCGAGTTCATCCACCACAGCAGGCCGGAGTAGAAGAACATCATCGTGCCCGCCGTACAGGCGGAGATGACCAGCAGCACCAGCGGCTGGGTCAGGCCGGCCAGCAGCACGAGGATGCCGAAGGCAACGAGCCCCCAGACCAGGTAGAAGTACAGCTTGGACTCGCTCACCTTCGAGGTCCGCAGGTAGCGCGACTTGACCATGTCCGCGGTCAGCCGGGACGTGTAGTCGACGATGCCGGCCGCGGCCGCGAACAGCGCGAAGGCCCCGATCGCCCAGAACAGGTACCCGAACCAGCCGCCGACCAGGGTCTGCAGCGTGGTGCCCTCGACCTTCAGGAAGCTGATGTTGTTCTTGACGTCCGGGTTCCCGAACAGGGTCGCGTGCGCGAGCATCGAGGTGAACACGATGGTCAGCACCGTGATCGCGACGAAGGTCAGCGCCTGCTCGACGTTGGCGAACTTCCACCAGCGCCGCCAGCGCGCCATGTTCGACTCGTCGATGGTGAAGGTGTAGCCGTTGGCGGTCGGGTCCGCCTCTTTCTCACCGGTGATCGGCGAGGTCAGCCGGGGCACGTGCACCCCCATGCCGAAGCCCTTGTCCCGGATCCAGTTGCTCTGCACCAGGTTCTGCCCGCCGCCGGCGCCGGCGTACGCGATGGCGCCCATGATGAGGGCGAACCCGAGCTGGTCGGCGGGGAACTGCGGGTTGGTGACCGCGTCGCCGAGCGCGCCGTAGGTCTTGCCCCGGATGGCGAACGCCAGCGCCAGCAGGACCAGCAGGGTGACGGCCGCGATCTTGACGAAGATCAGCCGTTCGAGCATCACGTAGACGACCGGCGCGAAGGTCAGGATCAGCCCGATCACGAGCAGGATGCCGATCGCGATCCAGCGCGGGTCCCCGGCCCCGAACAGGTAGGTGAGCATCGATGCCGAACTGGTCGCCCAGCCGGGCCACATGTTCGCGAAGTACGTCATGATCGCGAAGAACAGGCCCCAGTGCTTCCAGTACCGGTTGAAGCCGGTCAACGCTGTCTCACCAGTGGCCAGCGTGTACCGCTCGATCTCCATGTTCAGGAACCACTGGATGATCACGCCGACCACGGCGCCCCAGAGGAACACCAGGCCGACCTGGCTGGCGATGTACGGCCACAGGATGAACTCGCCGGACGCCAGGCCGACGCCGGCGCCGACCATGCCGGGACCGATGATCTTCCAGGTGTTGGTGGGTGGTTCGGGTAGGTCGCGAACCTGCGGTGCGGGCAGGTTCCGCGTCGGCAGAGCGAATCTGCCGTGCTCAGTCGATGTCGTGTCTGCCATCGTGGTCCTCACTTCCTCGACCCCCCGCACTATCTCCGGACCATAGCGAATACTGTCGACACGGGCGACCCGACACAGTGCGCAGTTAAGAGGACTTGAGGATTTCGATTGCCTTGGCGATCCGCCGTACCCGGGTTTCCGGCTTCTTGGCCTCGGTGACCGCGTTGACGTGCTCGCGGCGGTGGCTGTAGCTCAAGGCATCGAACGCCTCCTGCAGCCCGGCCTCCGCGAGCGCGGTCGCGAGATCCTCCGGTACGTCGACCGTCCGCTCAGCGGTGTCCCGCTCGAGGGTCACGGTGATCGGATCACCATCCCCCTTGCCCAGTTGCGTCCGGATCCCCTTGAGCAGCCCGATCACCATGCACCCACCCATGGACGCGATCGACCCCCGATACTCCACCCCGTCGAACGAGGCCTGCACCGGAATCCGCCCCCCACCACCGAGCGCCGCGACCACCTCCCCAGGCACCTCCACCCAGGCCCCACCCCCGTCATTGACCACAACCGTCCCCACAAACGTCACCATCCCCCCACGGTACAAAGTCTTCAGGATCTGCGGATGCTCTACTACGAGGTCGCGCCCGACCGGCCCGGTGGTTTCGACGAGTTCCCCAACCACCACAACAAGAACGGACAACCCCGCGTGTTGCGCCTTCTCCCCTGGCACACCAAGGGAGAGGGCACAACACCAGCGGATATCCCCTCGCGTGATTTACCAGCCAAACATCGTTGGCGAGGCACTAGGTGACGGGAACGCGTCACCGCGCGAGTTTGCTGGGCCACCAGACCTTCTTGCCGATGTCGTAGGACAGGGCGGGGACCAGGAGGGAGCGGACGACGGTGGTGTCGAGGAGGACGCCGAAGGCGACCATGAAGGCTATCTGGACGAGGAAGAGGATGGGGAGGACGGCCAGGGCGGAGAAGGTGGCGGCCAGGACCACGCCGGCGGAGGTGATGACGCCGCCGGTGACGGCGAGGCCGACCAGGATGCCTGGTCTGGTGCCTTGCTCCTGGGACTCCTCCCGGACCCGTGTCATCAGGAAGATCGAGTAGTCGATGCCTAGGGCAACGAGGAAGACGAAGGCGTAGAGCGGGATGCTCGGGTCGGCGCCGGGGAAGCCGAACACGTGGTTGAACATCAGCGCGCTCACCCCGACCGTGGCGGCGAACGAGATCACGTTCGCGACCACCAGCAGGACCGCCGCCACGATCGAGCGCAGCAACAGCATCAGTACGACGAAGATCACCGCCAGGATGGCCGGGATGATCACCCGCAGGTCCCGCTCACTGGCGTCGAGCACGTCGAGGTTGATCGCGGTGTTCCCGCCGACCAGGATGTCGGGCGACACCTTGTCCAGTTCGGTGCGCAGGTGCTCGACCACCTTGGTGGCCTCGGGGGAGTCGGCCGCGACCTCCAGCGTCGCCTGGACGAGAACCTTGCCGTCGACAACCTTCGGCGGTACGCCGGGGGCCGCCGAGGCGGACGCCGTACCGACGCCCTCGACCTGTGACGCGGTCTGAACCACCTGGTCGGCCTGCGCGACCGGCGTGAGGATCTGGACCGGCGTACCGGCGCCGGCGTCGAAGTGCTTCGCCAGCTCCTCCTGCCCGGTGACGGACTCGACCTTGTCGAGGAACAGGTCCTCCTGCGAGATCCCGCTCGCCTTGAACGTCGGCAGGAACGCCGCGCACGCGAGCAGCGCGAGCGCGCTGATCGCCCACACCTTGCGCGGGCTGCGGCCGACCAGCCCGGACACCCGCCCCCACAGCCGGCGCCCGCCGACCTGGTCGCGGGCGTGCACGTGGTCGACCCGCGGGATGGACGGCCAGAAGATCCGCCGGCCGAACGCGAGCAGGATGGCCGGCAGGAAGCTCATCGAGGCGATCAGCGCCCCGGCGATCCCGATCGCGCCGACCGGCCCGAGGCCCTTGGTGCTGCCGAGCTCGGAGAGCAACAGGCAGAGCAGGCCGAGGATGACGGTCGCCGCGCTGGCCGCGATCGGCTCGATCGACGCCCGCCACGCGATCCGCATCGCGTCGTACTTGCTGGTGTAGTCGTGCAACTCCTCTTTGTAACGAGAGACCAGGAGCAGCGAGTAGTCGGTCGCGGCTCCGACGACCAGGATGAACAAGATGCCCTGGCTCTGCCCGTTCAGCTCGAGGACGCCGTTCTTCGCCAGCGGGTACACCACCAGCGCGGCCAGCGCGAGCCCGAAGATGGCGGTGAGCAGTACGGCGATCGGCAGGATCGGGCTGCGGTAGACGATCAGCAGGATGACGAACACCACCGCGAGCGCGACGCCGAGCAGGATCCCGTCGATCCCGCCGAAGGCGACGACGAAGTCCGCGAACACGCCGCCGGGACCGGTCACGTAGACGTTCAGACCAGTGGGTGTGAGGTTCTGCTCGATCTCGGTCCGCATCGCGTCGGCGGCCGCGTACAGCACCGTCTCGCCCTCGTGGACCACGTCGTCGACCCGGTCACCGTCGAGCTCGACGGTGATCAGTAGCGCCTGCTTGTCGTCCGACGGGATCACCGTCTTGGCCGGCGCGGCCAGGTAGTCACCGATCGTCGAGCCGTTGCCGAGGTCCAGCCCCGGCACCTTGGCGAGGAACTCGTTGGCCTTCGCGAGGTCGGCCGGCGTGATCCCGGAATCGCGCTGGATCAGGACGAAGTACGGCAGCGCGTTGGAGTCGACGAACTTCGCGGACTCGTTGGCCACCAACGTCGATTCCGCTTGTTTCGGGAGGAAGTTGGCGTTGTCGTTCTCCTGGACCTCGCTCAGCTTCCCGACCGTCGGCCCGCCCAGCGAGGCGAGCACGAGCCACCCGATCAGTACGGCGGCGATCGCCGCGCGCCACGCCCACCGGCCACCCGTGCGTCCGCCGGTGCGCCCACCCTTTCCGCCGTCCCCGGTCTCCAGACCTGCCTCACCGCTGGTCTGCTCAGTCTGTTTCAACGTTGTCCCCTCAGCGTCGGTAGGGGCACAGTACCCAGCCGCGTCAGTTCTTCTCTCACTACCCGCCGATGGGTGTGCGGGAGCCGTTTCGGCGGCGTAACAACAAGATGACTACGCGGAAACACCCCGGTCATAGCGTCCTGGCCTACTAAGTGAGGTCGGATGATCGGAGACTTGCGATGACGCTCGAGGCACGACCTGAAGCCGTCACCACCCGCGACGGAAGCGGTGCGGTCGGGACGGTCGAGGCGCCGCGGCGCGGCCGCTGGATCGATGTCTGGGACCCTGAGGACACCACGTTCTGGGCCGAGAAGGGCCGTGCGGTCGCGCGGCGCAACCTGTGGCCGTCGATCTTCGCCGAGTTCCTCGGCTTCTCCGTCTGGCAGCTGTGGAGCATCGTCGTCGTCTCCATGCCGAGGGCGGGGTTCGGCTACTCCACCAACCAGCTGTTCTGGCTGGTCGCGCTGCCCAGCCTGGTCGGCGCGACGCTGCGGCTGCCGTACACGTTCGCCGTACCGCGGTTCGGCGGCCGGAACTGGACCATCGTGTCCGCGCTGCTGCTGCTGATCCCGACGATCGGGTTGTCGTACTTCATGACCCAGCCGGACACGCCGTTCTGGCTGATGGCGCTGGTCGCGGCCACCGCGGGTGTCGGCGGCGGCAACTTCGCCAGCAGTATGACGAACATCTCGTTCTTCTACCCGGAGAAGGAGAAGGGCTTCGCGCTCGGCATCAACGCGGCCGGCGGCAACCTCGGCGTCGCCGTGGTCCAGCTGGTGGTGCCGGTGGTGGTCGTGCTCGGCGCCGGCCTGACGCTGAACCGGGCCGGCCTGATGTGGATCCCGCTGATCCTGCTGGCCGCGTTCCTGGCCTGGAAGGTGATGGCCAACCTGTCGGTCGCGAACTCGTCGTTCCGGACCTCGATCGCGGCGGCGAAGCGGCCGCACACCTGGATCATCTCGTTCCTCTACATCGGCACCTTCGGCTCGTTCATCGGGTTCGGCGCGGCCTTCCCGCTGCTGATCAAGACCACCTTCCCGGACATCACGCTGTCCCACGTCGCCTTCCTCGGCGCCCTGGTCGGCTCGATCTCCCGCCCGTTCGGCGGCAAGCTCTCGGACAAGCTCGGCGGCGCCTGGGTGACGGTCTGCGCCTTCGTGGTGATGGGCCTGGGCATCCTGTCGGCGATCGTGTCGCTGAACGCGGGCAGCTTCCCGGCGTTCCTGATCAGCTTCCTGGTCCTGTTCGTCGCCAGTGGCGCCGGCAACGGGTCGACGTACCGGATGATCCCGGCGGTGTTCCGGCTGACCACCCCGGACGACCCGGGCCGGGCCAAGCGCGAGGCGGCGGCCTGCATCGGGATCGCCTCCGCGGTCGGCGCGTACGGCGGCTTCCTGGTCCCGCGCGGGTTCGCGATGTCGACGAGCAGCTACGGCTCGCTGATCCCGGCGCTGTACGCCTTCTGCGCCTTCTACGTGGTCTGCCTGGCCGTGACGTACTTCTGCTACCTCCGCAAGGGTGGCCCGCTCAGCCGGGAGCGCGTGTGACGGCTGTTCCAACCCACTGTCCGTACTGCGCGCTGCAGTGCGCCACCTCCCTGCACCCGGCTGCTCGGCCGGGTGCGATGGAGGTGCAGCCGCGGGACTTCCCGACGAACAAGGGCGGGTTGTGCCGCAAGGGCTGGACGGCTCCCGAGGTGCTGACCGTCCCTGACCGGCTCACCACTCCGCTGGTGCGGGACGCGGCCGGCAACCTGGCGCCGGTGAGCTGGGACGAGGCGCTGGACTTCGTCGCCGACCGGATCCGTTCGCTGCAGGCAGAGCACGGCAACGACGCCGTCGCGGTCTTCGGCGGTGGGGGACTGACCAACGAGAAGGCGTACGCGCTGGGCAAGTTCGCCCGGGTGGCGCTGAAGACCGCGAACGTGGACTACAACGGCCGGTTCTGCATGTCGTCCGCGGCGGCCGCGACGAACCGCGCCTTCGGGATCGACCGCGGGCTGCCGTTCCCGCTGGCCGACCTGGCCGGTGCCGGCGCCGTCCTGCTGGTCGGCAGCAACATCGCCGAGACGATGCCTCCCGCGGTCTCGCACCTCGAGGGTGTCCGCGGGTCGGGTGGGCTTCTGGTCGTCGACCCGCGCCGTACGGCGACTGCTTCGCTGACCGAGGACGGCGCCGGCATCCACCTCCAGGCGACCCCCGGGACCGACCTGGCGCTGGTGCTGGCGCTGACTCACGTCGTACTGCAGGAGGGTCTGGCCGACACGGCGTACCTGACCGAGCGCACCGACGACCCGGAGGCGCTGTTCCGTTCGACAGCCTCCTGGTGGCCCGAGCGGGCGGAACGCGTGACCGGTGTGCCGGCCACGACGATCCGGCGGGCAGCGCGGGCACTGGCGGCCGCGGCACCCGTGCACGGGGGCGCCGGAGCGTTCATCCTGACCGGGCGCGGCGCAGAGCAGCACAGCAAGGGCACTGACACGGTCACGGCCTGCATCAACCTCGCACTGGCGCTCGGACTGCCTGGCCGGCTCGGCAGCGGCTACGGCTGCATCACCGGACAGGGCAACGGCCAGGGCGGTCGCGAGCACGGCCAGAAGGCCGACCAGCTGCCCGGCTACCGGAGCATCGCCGACCCCGCAGCCCGCGCGCATGTGGCCGGTGTCTGGGGCGTGGACCCGGACAGCCTGCCTGGTCCGGGGAAGAGCGCTGTCGAGCTCATCAACTCGCTCGGTACGACGGGCGGTCCCAAGGCGCTGCTGGTGCACGGCAGCAACTTGCTGGTGTCCGCGCCGCGCCTGGCCTCAGTGCGTGAGCGGTTGGCAGCTCTCGACCTGCTGGTGGTGGCCGACGTCGTCCCGTCCGAGACGGCTCTTCTGGCGGATGTCGTCTTCCCAGTCACGCAGTGGGCAGAGGAAGAGGGCACGATGACCTCGCTCGAGGGCCGGGTGATCCGGCGTCGTGCCGCCATCGCCCCGCCCGGTGAGGTGCGCAGCGACTTGGCGGTCTTCGCCGGTCTTGCCGAACGCCTGGACAGCATTCCGTTCTCGACGGATCCGGCGGAGATCTTCGAGGAGCTCCGGCTCGCCAGCAAGGGTGGCAAGGCCGACTACTCCGGCATCACCTGGGACCGGATCGACGCAGGCGAAGCGCTGTTCTGGCCGGTGCCCGCCGAAGGCCACCCGGGTACGCCGAGGCTGTTCGCGGACTCCTTCAGTACGCCGGACGGCCGCGCGCACGTGGTCCCGGTCGACCACCGGCCGGTCGCGGACGACCTGAACGCCGCGGCGCCGATGTACCTGGTCACCGGTCGGCTGCTGCAGCACTACCAGAGCGGCGCGCAGACGCGGCGGGTCCCGGAGTTGGCCGAGGCCGAGCCGGAAGTCTTCGCCGAGATCCACCCGCGGGTGGCGGCGCAGCTGGGTGTTTCCGACGGGCGCCCGATCCAGCTGCGCACCACCCGCGGCGCCATGGTCCTCCTGGCCCGGGTGACCACCGACGTCCGTCCGGACACGGTCTTCGTGCCGTTCCACTACGGCGGAGCCGGCGCGGTCAACGAGCTCACCAACGACGCGCTCGACCCGGTGTCCCGGATGCCCGAGTTCAAGGCCTGTGCCGTCGAAGTCACAGCCGCCAGCCTCCCGGCGACTGGAGTTCCGGCATGAACGACAAAGTGGTGATCATCGGAGGTGGCATGGCCGGCCGGCGGCTGGCCGCGCTGCTTCCGTCGTACGACGTGACCGTCCTCGGCGACGAGGGGTCCTACAACCGCGGCCGGCTGACCGAGTACGTCGCCGGTCGCGCAACCGAGCCCGCGGTCGGTTCGGAAGCGGTGACGACCGCGGCCCGGGTGGACCGCTCGCGGCGGGTGGTCACGGACACCGATGGTCGCGAGTGGTCCTACGACCGGCTCGTGTTCGCGACCGGCGCAACACCCGTTGTGCCCAAGGGGATTCCGGATGCGGCCGGGGTGCACACGCTCCGGTCCGCGGCCGACGCACGAGCGATCGTGGAGCAGGCCTCCCGGGTACGGCGTGCTGTCGTGCTCGGTGGTGGTGTGCTCGGCGTCGAGACCGCCTGTGCGCTACGCGAACGCGGCGTCGCCGTGACGCTCGTGCACGACGGGGAAACCCTGCTGGACAAGACGATCCGGCTCACTGCCGGTCGGCGGGTCACCCGGGCGGTGCGTGAGCTCGGTGTCGAGGTGCTGCTCAACACGAACCTCGAAGGCACCGACCTGCGCGACGAGCGGTTCCGTGCGCTGCGGTTGCGCGGTGGCCGGCAGGTATTCGGCGACTTGCTGGTCGTCGCCTGTGGAGTGCAGCCGCGCGCCAACCTCGCGACCGGGTTGACGGTCCGGACCGGCATCGTCGTCGACCGGACGTTCACGAGCCCGGACGACCCACGAGTGCACGCGATCGGCGACTGCGCCGAGATCGACGGCCTGGTCACCGGCACGGTCGCGTCCGCGTGGGCGCAGGCCGAGGCGCTCGCGCAGCACCTGGCCGGCGCGGAGTACGACGTACCCGACGTCGAGGTGGTCCGCCTCACCGCGGGCGGCCTGGATCTGCTTGTCCTCGGCAACAAAGAGGACGACGGGGAGGTGGTTCGGCTCGAGGACGGTGAGCGGTACGTCCGCGCCGTACTGCGGGACGGCGTCGTCCGCTCGGCAGTCGCGGTCGGCGCTCCGGAGGTGGCCGCCGAGCTCGTGCTGCTGGCCGACCGGGGCACACCGGTCGCGGCCGAGGGGCTGCTGGCGGCTCCCGACGTACCGACGAAGAAGGTGGCCACCGTCTGCAGGTGCAACGGGGTCACCAGGGCCGCGATCGAGGCGGCTTGGCGTGGAGGTGCCGACAGTGTCGCCGGCATCGCCGCGAAGACGCGGGCGACGACCGGGTGCGGCAGCTGCACCGGCGCCGTCGGCGATCTGCTCGACCGCTTCCGCCGCGGCGAGACCGAACCCGTACCAACCAGGAGGGCGACGATGACAGAGCTGAACAAGGCCCGGCACGTAGTGGTGGTGGGCGGAGGAATGGTCGCTCACCGGTTGGTCGAGGCGCTGCGTTCCCGTGACCCGGAGATCCAGTGGCGGATCACGGTGCTGGCCGAGGAGCCGCGGCTGCCTTACGACCGGGTCGCGCTGACCAGCTACTTCTCCGGCCGCGACCCGCACGACCTGTCGCTGGGTGACCCGGAGCTCTGGGACGACCCGGCGGTGACACTGCGCAAGGGCGTTCAGGTCACGTCGTTCGACAGCACGGCCAAGACGGTGACGACCGCGCGCGGCGAGAAGATCGGGTACGACGAACTGGTCCTGGCGACAGGCTCGTCGGCCTTCGTGCCGCCGGTGAAGAACAACGACGCGCAGGGCTGCTTCGTCTACCGCACCATCGACGACGTCGCCGCGCTGCGGGTGTACGTCGAGCGGCTGAAGAGCGAGGGCAAGGACGTCCACGGTGTCGTGGTCGGCGGTGGTCTGCTCGGTCTCGAGGCAGCTGGTGCGCTCCGAGCCCTCGGCGCGGCGACCAAGGTGGTCGAGTTCGCGCCGCGGCTGATGCCGCTGCAGGTGGACGAGGGCGGCGGTGCCGCGCTGGCGCGGTTGATCGAGGGACTGGACGTCGACGTGATGGTGTCGACGCAGTGCACCCGGGTCAAGCTCACCTCGCAGGGCGCGGCTCGTGCGATGGCGCTTGCCGACGGCCCCGATCTGCCGGCCGACGTGGTGGTGTTCGCGACCGGTGTCCGGCCGCGCGACGAGCTGGCCCGGGAGGCCGGTCTGGCCGTCGGCGAGCGCGGCGGCGTGATCGTCGACGAGGCCTGCCGGACATCGGTGCCGGGGGTCTGGGCGATCGGTGAGGTCGCGTGCATCGAGGGCCGGGTCTGGGGCCTGGTCGCCCCCGGTTACACGATGGCCGAGATCGTCGCCGACCGGCTGCTCGGCGGCGAGGCGACGTTCCCGGGTGCGGACACCTCGACGAAGCTGAAGCTGCTCGGTGTCGACGTGGCCAGCTTCGGCGACGCGTTCGGTACGTCGGAAGGCGCCCTCGACATCGTCTACGCCGACCCGATCGCCGGTGTCTACAAGAAGCTGGTGCTGTCCGACGACGCGCGGACCCTGCTCGGCGGCATCCTGGTCGGCGACGCATCGGCGTACTCCGGACTCCGGCCGATGGTCGGCCGCGAGCTCGGCGCCGACCCGGCCGCGTTCCTGCTGCCCGAGGGCGCCGGTCCGGTCAAGCTCGAGCTGCCCGACGACGCGCCGGTCTGCTCCTGCAACAACGTCTCGGCCGGCACGATCCGCTGCGCCGTACGCGACGAGGGCTGCGGCGACATCAAGTCGGTGTGCGGCAAGACCAAGGCCGGCACGTCGTGCGGATCGTGTCTGCCGATCGTGAAGAACCTGATGAACACCGAGCTGGCCAAGGCCGGTGTCGAGGTCAGCAAGGCGCTGTGCGAGCACTTCGCGCTGTCCCGCGCCGAGCTGTTCGACGTGGTCCGGATCACCGAGCTGCGCACGTTCAGCGAGATCGTCGAGCGGCATGGCACCGGTCGCGGCTGCGACATCTGCAAGCCGGTGGTCGCGTCGATCCTGGCCAGCCTGGACCCCGCGGGGCACGTGCTCGAAGGCGAGCGCGCGACGCTGCAGGACACCAACGACCACGTGATGGCCAACATGCAGAAGGACGGCACGTACTCCGTCGTTCCGCGGGTCCCGGGTGGCGAGATCACCCCCGAGGGCCTGATCACGATCGGCGAGGTGGCCCGCGACTTCGGCCTCTACACCAAGATCACCGGCGGCCAGCGGGTCGACCTGTTCGGCGCCCGGATCGAGCAGCTGCCGGCGATCTGGAAGCGGCTGGTCGACGCCGGCTTCGAGTCCGGGCACGCCTACGGCAAGGCGCTGCGCACGGTGAAGTCGTGCGTCGGCTCGACCTGGTGCCGGTACGGCGTCCAGGACTCGGTCGGGATGGCGATCGCGCTCGAGCTGCGGTACCGCGGGCTGCGGTCGCCGCACAAGCTCAAGCTCGGCGTCTCCGGCTGCGCCCGCGAGTGCGCCGAGGCGCGCGGCAAGGACGTCGGCGTGATCGCGACCGAGAAGGGCTGGAACCTGTACGTCGGCGGCAACGGCGGCATGACCCCGCGGCACGCCGAGCTGCTCGCCTCCGACCTGAGCGACGACGAGCTGTTCCAGGCGATCGACCGATTCCTCATGTACTACATCCGCACCGGCGATCGGCTGCAGCGGACCTCGGTCTGGATCAGCGAGATCGAAGGCGGTCTCGAGCACGTCAAGGACGTCGTACTGAACGACAGCCTCGGGATCGCCGGCGACCTGGACGCCGCGATGGCCCGGCACGTCGACTCCTACGTCGACGAGTGGCGCGCCACCCTGAACGACCCCGACAAGCTGGCCCGGTTCGTCTCCTTCGTGAATGCGCCGGACCAGCCGGACGCCGACCTGCGGTACGTGGTCGAGCGCAACCAGCCGCGGCCCGCCACCCCGGCCGAGCGCGGACAGCTGGAGCCGGTGCTGCTGGCCGGCCCCCGATTGGAGGTACGCCGATGAGTATCACTGCGATGAGCCAGACCGTGGTCTGCCAGTACGACGTGCTGCTGCCGGAGCGTGGGGTCGCCGCGTTGGTCGGCGGCGTGCAGATCGCGTTGTTCCGGACTCACGACGGGTCGGTGTTTGCCCTCGGCAACCAGGATCCGTTCAGCGGTGCGAACGTGATGTCGCGCGGCATCGTCGGCAACCGCGGTGACGTGCAGACGGTGGCGTCGCCGATGTTCAAGCAGGTCTTCGACCTCCGGACCGGTGTCTGCCTGGACGACCCGTCGGCGTCGCTGCCGGTGTATCCGGTGCAGATCGTCGACGGACAGGTACTGGTGACCATCGGTGAACAGTAAGCCCGGGCCGCTGAGCGGCTGCACGATCGCGATCACCGCGCACCGCCGCGCGGAGGACCTGATCGCCTCGTTCGAGCGCCGCGGCGCGAAGGTGCTGCACGCGCCGACCCTGCAGATCGTGCCGGTCGCCGACGACCACGCGCTGATCGAGGCCACCCGGCGGGTGATCGCGAACCCGCCGGACGACGTCGTCGTCACCACCGCGGTCGGGTTCCGCGGCTGGATCGAGGCGGCCGACACCGCCGGGCTGGCCGCCGACCTGCTCGGCACGCTGGAGCAGTCGCGCATCCTCGCCCGCGGCCCGAAGGCCCGCGGCGCGATCCGGGCCGCCGGGCTGGTCGAGCACTGGTCCGCCCGGTCGGAGACGACCGCCGAGGTGGTGGAGTGGCTGCGCGACCAAGGTGTCGAGGGGCGGAAGATCGTCGTACAACTGCATGGACTGTCGGACCCCGGCCTGCAGGATTCGCTGCGGGGAGCTGGGGCGTCCGTCCGCGGGCTCGAGGTGTACCGCTGGGGTCCGGCACCGGACGCGTCGCTCGTCGAGCGGATGATCGGCCAGCTCTGCTCGGGCGCTGTGGACGCTGTGGTCCACACGTCGGCGCCCGGCGCGCAGGCGATGCTCGACGCAGCGGCGCTGACCGGGCAGTACGACGCTCTGCTCACGTCGCTGCGGACGGGACGTGTGCTGAACGCCTGCGTGGGTCCGGTCACGGCCACGCCCTTTGTGACGTTGGGGATGGAGCCGTTGGTGCCGGACCGGTTCCGGCTCGGCGCATTGATCCGGATCGTCACCGATCGGCTCACCGAGGACCACGCGCGGTCGATCGAGACTGAGTTCGGGCAGCTGGTGATTCGTGGTGGCGCCGCGGTGCTGGACGGGGTGGTTCTGCCACTCGGTCCGGGGCCCCGCGCCGTACTGGCCGCTCTCGTCGCGGCCGGTGGTGATGTCGTGTCGCGACCGGAGTTGCTCGCGGTGCTTCCTGGTGCAGAGGACGTACACGCGGTGGAGGTCACGGTGAACAGACTGCGTACGGCGGTCGGCAGGCCGGAGTTGGTGCGGACAGTGGTACGACGCGGCTACCGCCTGGCCGTGGAGCCGGCCGGGGTGGCGTCATGACGATCGACCTGATCGCAGCAGCCCACGGTACGGCGGACCCGCGCGGCATCCGGGTAGTGCACGAGCTCGTCCGGGAGATGGCTCGTCAACGCCCGGACATCCCGATGTCGTTGGGTTTCGTCGACGTCGACGTACCTGCTCTTCCGGGTCTGGTCCGACGTGTCATGGCCGACGCCGGTGAAGCCGTCGTCGTACCCCTCCTGCTGTCCAGCGGCTACCACGTCCACGTCGACATCGCCGCCGAAGCGACCCGCTACCCCGGTCGCGTCCACACTGTCCCCGCCCTCGGCCCCGACCCCGTCCTGGCCGACATCATGGCTGACCACCTCGGCGACCTCTCCCGAATCGACCGTGTGGTCCTGGCCGCCGCCGGCTCCTCCGACCCACGAGCCCTAACCGATTGCGTGCAAACAGCCCGCTTGTTGTCCCGCCGCGTGCACCGCCCCGTCGAGGTCGGCTACGTCTCCGGCGCCGGCGAACACCTGACCTCCGTCCTCGCCCGAACCCCCGGCCGAGTAGCGGTAGCCACCTACCTCCTCGCCCCCGGCTACTTCACCGACAAAGTCCACCGCCTAGCCGCCGGCCGCCACGCCACCCCACCGCTGGGCCCCGACCCCCGCCTAGCCACCCTCGCCCTAACCCGCTACCAAACCGCCCTCCGACAGACCGCACTGGCCGTCTAGCTGTAGGTGCAGATGATTACGCCGGTGGTGGTGGGTTCGGCGTGGGTGAGGGTGAAGGTGTGGTGGTCGGTGAAGAGGGTTTGGCCGGTGCCGAGGGTCAGTGGGTGGATCAGCAGGATGTAGCGGTCGATCAGGTGGGGGATGGAGCGGATGAGTGCGCCGCTGCCGAGGACGGTGAGGTCCTGGTCTGCTTTGAGGCGGGGGATGTCGTCGACGGTGATGACGTGCGAGTTGACCCAGTCGGGGTTGTGCAGGGTCGACGAGACGACGTACTTCTGTTGCTTGTTCAGCGACTCGGTGTAGGGGTTGTCGGGTTGCTTCGGCCAGAAGGCGGCGAACTGTTCGTAGGTACGACGGCCGAGCAGCATCCCACCTGATCGGCCGGCCCGCTGACCGAGGACGCGGCCCATCGCGTCGGAGCTGTACGGCGTGCCCCAGCCCCCGTGCGGGAAATCACCCCGCAGATCCTCGTCCGGCAGTCCCGGCGCCTGCATGACGCCGTCCAGCGTCACGTTGCACACAACGGTGATCTCACCCACGGCCATCTCCTTCGCGTAGCTCGCTTCTCACCCACTACACGAATGCCCCGCCGCCGTATCGACACCCAGGCTGCGCCGACGGCTGGACCCAGGGTCGGGTCGGCGCGCAGGTTGTGCAGCCAGCCGGACGCCTGAAGATCTACGAAGACGCCCGCTGAGAGCGGAGAGCCTCCAGGTCGGCGTGGCAGCGGGCTTCTACTTCGGATAGTTCGCGGAGGGTTTCCTCGATGTCGTGGCGGCGTTGTTCGAGGTCGGCCCGGCGGGTGGTGATCTGGTCGAGGAGGTAGACGAGTTGGCCCTCTTCGCCGGGTTCGGCGTCGTACATGTCGACGATGGTGGCGATCTCGTCGAGGGAGAAGCCGAGGCGCTTGCCGCGCAGGATCAGGCCGAGGCGGACGCGGTCGCGGGGGTGGTAGACGCGGGCGGTGCCGCGGCGCTCGGGGGTGAGCAGGCCGCGGTCCTCGTAGAACCGGATCGTCCGCAGCGTGACGTCGTACTCGGCGGCCAGTTCGGCGATCGACCAGGTCTGAGCGGGCACCCGGATATTGTGCACGCACCCCAGATTGCTTTACGTTTACGTAAGCGTCAAGCACGAGGGAGTGCCAGTCATGTTCGAACTGTCCGAGGAGCACCGCGAGTTCCGGCACAGCGTCCGCGACTTCGCCGAGGCGGAGATCGCCCCGCACGCCGCGGAGTGGGACCGCAAGCACTACTTCCCGGTGGAGGTCGTGCAGAAGATGGGCCGGCTGGGGCTGTTCGGGCTGACCGCGCCGGAGGAGTACGGCGGTTCCGGCGGCGACTTCACCAGCCTGTGCGTGGCGATCGAGGAGATCTCCCGGGTCGACCAGTCGATGGGGATCACCCTGGAGGCGGCGGTCGGGCTCGGCATCAACCCGATCCTCACCTTCGGCACCGAGGAGCAGAAGGCGACCTGGCTGCCCGACCTGGTGGCGGGCCGGAAGCTGGCCGGGTTCGGCCTGACCGAGCCGGAGTCCGGGTCGGACGCGGGCGCGACCAAGACCCGCGCGGTGCTGGACGGCGGCGAGTGGGTGATCGACGGCTCGAAGCAGTTCATCACGAACTCCGGCTCGACGATCACGTCCTGCGTGACGGTGACCGCGCGGACCGGCGCGAAGCCGGACGGCAAGGCGGAGATCTCCACAATCATCGTCCCGACGGGGACACCGGGATTCACGGCGGAGGCGTCGTACGACAAGCTCGGCTGGCACGCGAGCGACACGCATCCGCTGTCCTTCGTCGGCTGCCGGGTGCCGGAGGCCAACCTGCTCGGCGAGCGCGGCAAGGGGTTCGCGCAGTTCCTGGCGACCCTCGACGACGGGCGGGTCGCGATCGCGGCCGTCGCCCTCGGCTGCATCCGGGCCTGCCTGGAGATGTCGGTCCAGTACGCCGGTGAGCGCAAGACCTTCGGGGTTCCGATCGGCCGCAAGCAGGGGGTCGCGTTCCAGATCGCCGACCTGAAGGTGATGGCGGACGCGGCCGAGCTGCTGGTCTACCGCGCAGCCGCGCTGAAGGACGCCGGCGCGTCGATGGCCGACTTCAAGCAGGCCGCGTCGGTGGCGAAGTTGTACGCGACCGAGTCCGCGGTGACCGCGACCCGGATCGCGACCCAGGTGTTCGGCGGCTACGGCTTCATGGAGGAGTACCCGGTCACCCGGTTCTACCGGGACGCCAAGATCCTCGAGATCGGCGAGGGTACGTCGGAAGTGCAGCGCATGCTCATCGCCCGGAGCCTCGGGCTTCCGGTGGAATGATGACGGTATGACCCACGACCACTGGACCGAGGTCAAGGTCGCCCGTGAGGCGACACTGGCGCCGCCGGAGAAGGCCGCGGCCAAGCTCGCCTCCCAGAACAAGCTCTACGTCCGCGACCGGATCGCCCTGCTCGTCGACGAGGGCAGCTTCGTCGAGGACGCGCAGCTGGCGAACGCGCTGAACCCGGGCCTGCCCGCCGACGGCGTGGTCACCGGCCGCGGGCTGGTCGACGGCCGGCCGGCGCTGGTCGTCGCGAACGACCCGACCGTGAAGGCGGGCTCCTGGGGGGCCCGGACGGTGGAGAAGATCGTCCGGATCACCGAGGTCGCGCTGCGCGACGAGCTGCCGGTGTTCTGGCTGATCGACTCCGCCGGCGCCCGGATCACCGACCAGGTGCAGCTGTTCCCCGGCCGGCGCGGCGCCGGGCGGATCTTCCACAACCAGGTGGCGCTGTCCGGCAAGGTGCCGCAGATCTGCTGCCTGTTCGGCCCGTCCGCGGCCGGCGGCGCGTACATCCCGGCGTTCTGCGACCTGGTGATCATGGTCGACGGCAACGCCTCGATGTACCTGGGGTCGCCGCGGATGGCCGAGATGGTGGTCGGCGAGAAGGTGACGCTGGAGGAGATGGGCGGCGCCCGGATGCACACCAGCGTGTCCGGCTGCGGTGACCTGCTCGCGGCCGACGACGCCGAGGCGATCGACCTGGCCAAGCAGTACTTCTCCTACCTGCCCGGTTCGTGGCAGTCGCGGCCGCCGTCGTACGACGCCTCGGCGCCGGCCCGCGACTTCACCCGGGACCTGGTGCCGGCCGAGGAGAGTGTCGGGTTCGACATCCACGACGTGATCGACGCGCTGGTCGACGCGGACACGTTCTTCGAGGTCAAGCCGTCGTACGCGCCGGAGCTCGTCACCGGGTTCGGCCTGCTGGCCGGGCAGGTGGTCGGGGTCGTCGCGAACCAGCCGGCCGTGAAGGGCGGCGTGCTGTTCGTCGACTCGGCGGACAAGGCCGCGCGGTTCATCTGGCTGTGCGACGCGTTCAACGTGCCGCTGGTGTACCTGTGCGACGTGCCCGGCTTCATGATCGGCAGCGAGGTCGAGCGGGCCGGGATCATCCGGCACGGCGCGAAGATGATCACCGCGGTCTCGGAGGCGACCGTGCCCACGGTGTCGGTGATCGTCCGCAAGGCGTACGGCGCGGGGCTCTACGCGATGTGTGGACCCGGGTTCTCGCCGGACGCGTGTGTCGCGCTGCCGACCGCGAAGATCGCGGTGATGGGGCCGGAGGCGGCGATCAACGCCGTGTACTACAACAAGATCCAGGAGATCGCCGACGAGACCGAGCGGGTCGAGTACGTGTCCCGGCTGCGCGAGGAGTACGAGACCGACATCGACATCCTCCGGTTGGCCGCCGACCTGGTCATCGACGCCATCGTCGAGCCGGAGGACCTCCGCGCCGACCTGATCGCCCGGCTGGCCGCCGCCCAGTCCAAGGACCGCCACTTCAGCACCCGCAGGCACGGCGTCCCGCCGGTCTGAGTCACAGGTACGACTCGTCGGTCCACGGCTCGAAGGTCGCGTACTCGAGCGGATCGTCGGCTTCGTCGAGCTGCTCGAACACGCGGGACACCGGCTGCGCGCGCAGCCAGGCCAGCAGGGTGTCGACCAGACCGTCGGGCAGCGGTGGTCCCTGGTCGTGGTGCCGGGGATAGATGATGACGGGCCAGTCGTCGGGGTCGCCAAGCGTCAGCCAGCCGAACACGTCACCGTCGATCGAGTCGGCGAACGGCAGGAAACCACCCGGCTCGGGCCAGACCGCCAGCGGCTGGAACTCCGGATGCGCGGCCCGGAGCTCGCGATAGATGCCGAGGATGTCCGCGACGTAGGCGGCCAGACCGCGATAGCCGTTCGCGCGTGATGCGTCGGGATCGCGCAGTGGAGTGACGAAGTTCAGCCAGGACCGCCAGCTGCCGGCTCCGTACGTCTCCATCAACGTGACGTACTCGGAAGGCAGCCGTGTGCCCAGCCGGTCGTAGAGCCGTTCCCAGCTGTCGCTGCCGAGGTACGGCGTCGCCGGTGGCGGCACGAGTTGCCGCAGCGCGTCGAGGCCAGTGCCTTCCATGAGAGCGGCCCGTCGTGAGGGCTCGACCGGTTCAGGCGGAGGCGGTGGCGTCCAGGGCCCGGGTTCCGGCAGGAAGGCCGTGCGCCGCGCTGTCGGTGGCAGTTGGGTCCGGATGGCTTCGTCGAGCATCTGCAGCAGCGGCAGGCCGAGGTTCCGCCAGGGATTGTTCCCCGCGTGGGCGGTGTCCGCGTCGAAGGCGACGACGGGCCATTGATCCGGATCCGGCGAAGCCGATGTGTCCCAGAACAGGTACGTCGATCGGCGCGTGTGGCCCCAGGCGAGCAGCCCGCCGGGCTCGGGGTGGAACGGCGGCGGCGTGTACGGCGGTACCGAACGAGACCAGCTCCGGCAGAGCCGATGCGTGTCCTTCAGCCAGTCGCCGTAGTCGAACCGGCCGTCCTGGACACAAGGCACGGACAGCCAGATGAACTCACCGATGTCCAGCGGCCCATAGGCATCAGCGAGCGACTTGTAGTCACGTGGCAGACCGACCCCGAGCCAGGACTCGACAGCCTCCCAGTCGATCGCAATCGGCCGGTCGCCTGGGGCGGACAGGACGGTGAACGGCAGTTCCATGGATGGCGATACTCGCACAGCGCCCGGCGCGAGCGGTTTAGGGTTGGGGAAATCGTTGGAGGAGAACACGTGAGTTCCAAGGACTTTGCTGACCGGCTTCGGGGTCGGGAGAAGCTGGTCGGGTACTGGGTGGTGCTGGACGCGCCCGTGGCCACTGAGCGGATCGCGCGGGTGGGCTACGACTACGTCGTGCTCGACGGGCAGCACGGGCTGATCGGGTATCAGGGGTTGCTGACCGGGTTGCTGGCCGTGGACGCGGGTGCGTCGCTCGGGACCGGGTCCGTCGGGCTGGTGCGGGTCGAGGCCAACCACCCGACGCCGATCGGGCGGGCGCTGGACGCTGGTGCGGCCGGCGTGATCGTTCCGCTGGTGGACAGCTCCGAGGACGTCACGCGGGCCGTGCAGGCGGCGAAGTACCCGCCGGCCGGGGTGCGGTCGTACGGGCCGATGCGGTCGGCCCTGCGGGTCGGTCCGATCCCGGCCGACGCCGACGCGGCGACCGTCGTACTGGCGATGATCGAGACGCCGCACGGTCTGAAGAACGTGGCCGAGATCTGCCAGACGCCCGGACTGGACGGTTTGTACGTCGGTCCGTCGGACCTCGGACTGTCCGTCGGGGCGCGGTTCCCAGGGGACCCGGACGTCCACGAGCCGTTCGAGGAGGCGGTCGCGCTGATCGCGCGGACGGCGCAGGAGGCCGGTATCGCCGCCGGTATCCACACGCCGGACGGGCAGACCGCGCAGCGGCGGCTGAGCCAGGGCTACACGTTCGCGACCGTCGCGTCCGACCTCACGCACCTGGAGGCCGTGGCGGCCGCGCACCTCGACACCGCCCGTTCCTAGGAACACACCGGAGCCTTCTCGGGTTAGGTTCGGAGAGGACCGCGCACCGAGGAGGCTTGTATGAGGGCGCCCGAGCGAGGAGCACTGCCGCTGCGGCTGGCCGCGACGCTGGCCCGGACGTACGGGTTGGTGACGGAGACCGTGCAGGGCTTGAGCGATGCCGACTTCGCCCGCCGGACCCGCTGCGAGGGGATGCCGGTCGGCCCGCTCCTTGTCCATCTCCTGTACGACGCGGAGCGCGCGCTGGTGGCGTTCGCCAGCCCGGCCGCCGCCGTACCGGACCGGGACTTCGTGACCTACTGGCTGGACGCGCCGCCGGGGTCGGAGGGCGACGATGCCTTCGTCCGCACGGTCGCGTCGGCGTACCGCAGACCTGGCCAACTCGTGCAGCACTGGCGGGAGCTGTCCGAGGCCGCCGTACGCGCGGCCGAGGCCGGACTGGCGGACAAGGGCCGCCGGGTCGAGACGCAGGGGCACGTGCTGCGGGCGACCGACTTCGTCGCGACGTTGGTGCTGGAGGCAACCGTCCACCACCTCGACCTGATCGTCGACCTGCCGGACGCGCCGGAGCCGGATGCCGAGGGGTTGCAGGTCACCGCGCGGACGCTGGACGGCCTGTTCGGCCCGGAGGCGTGGGACGTGATCGGCTGGGACACGACGACGTACGTGCTGAAGGCGACCGGCCGGGAGCCGCTCGACGAGGACGACCTCGAGATGCTCGGCCCGCACGCGGACCGCCTCCCGCTGCTGGGCTAGAGCACCCCGGCGAACGGGTCGTCCAGGTCCTGCCAGTCCAGGCTGGCCAGCTCGGACTCGGTCAGCAGACAGGCGTCCAGGACTGCCTGCAACCGCGCCGGATCCAGACTCATCCCGGTCGCAACCACCGAGCACTCGGCGAGGTGCTCGGTCTCGGACCACTCGCCGAGCGTGCCGAGCGAGGCGCTGTAGCCGGCGGACTCCCACCGCACGCGCTGCGTCGGCCGGTTGGCCAGCCAGACGACCCCACGACTCCGTACGACGCCGTTCACGATGTCCTCGAGCGCGTCGTTCAGCCGGGCCGGGTGCAGCGGCCGGGTCGACCGCCACAGCACCGTCGTCACGCCGTCCCCACTCGGCTGCAGCCGGTCGGAGGACGCGAGCTCGCCGGCCCACGCCTCGGCCGCCGGGAAGTCGAACAGGCCGGTCCGCGCGACCGGTCCGGTTGGCACACCGGCCGGATCGGCCGCGACGACTGTCGTACGGGGGTTCAGGTGGGTCAGCAGGTTGTGCAGCCGCTCGGGCGCCGAGCTGCGGTGGCTGTTGGCGAGCACGCACACGTCGGCGTACTCGATCTGCCGAGCGGTCAGCTCAGCCACGTTCCGCCGGTCCGGCGGGCCCAGCGCCAGCCCGCGCTCGTCCAGAAGCTCGTCGCCGGACAACTGCTCGACCAGCAGTACCGCGTCCACCACGCAGGTCACCGTGTCGACCGCGATCTCCGGCATCGTCCCCACCAGCGCCGCGACCAGCGGCCGGGCCTCCATCGCCGGGGGAGCGGCCAGTACGACGTGGTCCCAGTGCTCGCGCGCGACCAGTGTCTCGAGCAGCGGCAGCAGTGACTCGATCAGCTGGCACGCACCGCAGTCGTCGCCCACGGTGAACTCTCCGGAGTCGATCGGGCCGGACGCGTCGAGCACCTGCCAGGACAGCACGCCCCGCCCGGGCAGCTCGTCCTGGTCCACCACCACGGCCACGGTGGTGGGGTCCACCATCGCGGCCAGCACCGGTTCGCGAAGGGTTGTCGACAGGCCGACCAGCAGGGACAACGAAGTTTTCGAATGGGCGGTCATGAGGGCAGTATATGAAAACGGTTTTCATCAGTCCAGAGGCTGGGAGGGCCGGGTTTCCCGTCAGACCGGGAAATTCCCGGCCCGGCGCGGAATCGGCCTGTCAACAGTCAAGGGTTCGAGCTCCGGCCGGAGACCGGCGCTGCGCTTGGGGTCCGCAATGGGGGATCGGCCGGACGTGTGGGATGGGTGAGCGGGAGTTCGCCGACGTGTTGCGGGAGGCCATCCAGGCCCGTGGGCTGGGGCTCGAGCAGATCCGTGAGCGCCTGCTGGCTCAGGGCGTGTCCGGCAGCCTGGCGACGTTGAGTTACTGGTACTCCGGCCGCTCGCGGCCCGAGCGCCGGGACTCGCTCGCCGCCGTGGAGCTGCTCGAGTTGGCTTCGACTCGGCGCGGCTGCCGGCCGTGTGCAGCGACTTCTCGCAGTTGGACGACGCAGGCGAGGTCGTCCAGCCGGTCGACGTCGACGACGAGGCGCATGGCGCCGTCCTGAACTTCGGGCCTGGCCGGTACGGCTTCCGGTGGGCTGGCAGAACTAACTGTTAACCCCGGAGACTTAACTGTGAAAGGGCTTCCGGCGATTCCGTGCCGGTAGCCGGGCTCCTGCGTTCGGGTCCACCGTCCCCACCAACTGGTCCATCACCCTCTGAGCCGCTGCGCTCCGGTGCCGGTCCGGAAATCGTGAGCGCGTTGTCCGGATCGTCTGGTAGGCAGGGGGTATGGCGATCGAGATCGAGCGGTTCAAGGGTGACTGGGACGAGCTGATGGAGCTCGTCGACCTGGCGTTCGCCGCGCCGTGGAGCGAGGCTCAGATCGAGTTGGAGCGGCGGGTTTGGGAGCCCGAGCGCAGCACCGTCGCGGTCGACGGCGAGCAGTTGGTAGGGCACACCGGGACGTTCTCGCACCTGATGGCCGTGCCGGGTGCGCAGGTACCGGTGGCCGGGGTGACGCTGGTCGGCGTCCGGCCGACGCACCGGCGTCGTGGTGTGCTGCGCGAGCTGATGCGCGCGCAGCTCACCGACGTCTACGAGGCGGGCAACGAGCCCCTCGCGGCGCTGACCGCCAGCGAGCCGGCCATCTACGGCCGCTTCGGGTACGGTTTGGCCTCCGACCACCAAGAGATCGTGATCCGGAAGCAGTCCCGCGAGCTCCGGCCGGTGGCCGGCATCGACGACGTACGGATCAGGTACGTCGACGCTCGCGAGGCGCTCCCGGTCACGACACCGCTGCGCAACCGGCTGGTGCCGCTGCAACCGGGGATGTTCGTCCACGACGACCGCTGGCAGGAGTACGCGACCGGGCCGAACGTCACAACCGACCCGGGCGGTTCCAAGCTCAGGTGTGTGCTGGCCGAGCGGGACGGCGAGGTGACCGGCTACGCGCACTACCAGACCCGGCGTGCCGAGAAGGGTTTCGTCGACGTCGTCCGCGTCCACGCGGTGGACATCGCCTCGCACGCCGCGCTCTGGCGCTACTTGCTGGAGCCGGACCTGTTGAGCGAGACGCGGTACGGCCAGCTGCCGTCCGACGACCCGCTGCTGGATCTGCTGCTCGACCCACGGGCGCCGTCACCGATCACCCGGGACGGGCTGTGGGTCCGGCCGGTCGACGTACGGCGTGCGCTCACCGCGCGGACGTATGCGCGCGATCTCGACGTCGTCCTCGCCGTCACCGACGGCTTCCTGCCGTGGAACGCCGGCCGCTGGCACCTCGCCGGCGGTCCGGGTGGGGCGATCTGCGAGCCGACAACCCGTGCGGCCGACCTGACCATCGACGTACGGGAGCTGGGCGCGGTGTACCTCGGCCGGCCGTCGCTGGCGCGCCTCGGAGCGGCCGGGCTGGTCCTGGAGCACACGTCGGGAGCGCTCGCGATCGTTTCGGAAGCGTTTTCCGCCAGTCGGCTGCCATGGCTCGACACCGGCTTCTGATCGGTTAGCCTTCCGTGGTGCA